>NZ_JAEKDA010000007.1:0-331034 GCF_016405635.1 Pseudomonas sp. MF6755 | reverse complement strand
TTGTTGAATGATAGTGCGTCAACAGCGATCTACAGAGAGTAGTTCGGCGGCAGCGTTAGAGGTGAATAAGAGAGAGGCCCAGGCGATTACACAGCCACAACACGCCGATCAGCAGGATAAACAGGCCGATGGAGAACCCGGGATTATCCTTGGCAAAATTCGCATCCGCCACATGGGCAGGCACTGCCAAGGGTTCGCCGCCAACCACCTGCAGCATCGCGGCCACGCCGTCGCTGATGCCCTGGCTGAAGTTACCGGCCTTGAACTTGGGCAGGATCACCTGGTTGATGATCACCCAGGATTGCGCATCCGTCAGCACGCCTTCCAGGCCATAACCGACTTCGATACGCACTTTACGGTCATCACGGGCGACGAGCAGCAGCGCGCCGTTGTCCTTGCCCTTCTGGCCAATGCCCCACTGGCGGCCCAATTGATAACCGAAGTCTTCTATGGGCACGCCCTGCAGGTCGGGCACGGTGACCACCACGATCTGGTCGCCCGAGGTTTGCTCCAGCGCCTGCAACTGCTGGGTCAGTTGCTCGCGTACCGCCGGGTCGAGCATCTGCGCGCTGTCCACCACGCGCCCACTCAGCGCCGGGAAGGTCAGCGCTGCCTGGGCCACGCCCACGCAGGCCAACAGCCACAGCGCCAGGCTTATCCGTAATAAACGCATCGACACCTCAGTGCAGCCTTATTTGAACTTCACTTGCGGCGCTTTATCGGCGTCGGCACTGGTGGCTTCAAACGTGGCGCGGATCGGCAAGTCGCTGTACATCACGGTGTGCCACAGGCGGCCAGGGAAGGTGCGAATTTCGGTGTTGTAGGCTTGCACAGCCTGGATGAAATCACGACGGGCCACGGCGATGCGGTTCTCGGTGCCTTCAAGTTGGGACTGCAAGGCCAGGAAGTTCTGGTTGGCCTTGAGGTCCGGATAGCGCTCGGATACCACCATCAAACGGCTGAGTGCGCCGCTAAGGCCATCCTGGGCCTGCTGGAACTGCTTGAGTTTTTCGGGGTTGTCGAGGGTGCTGGCATCCACCTGGATCGAGGTGGCTTTGGCCCGCGCTTCAATCACGGCGGTCAGGGTGTCTTGCTCATGGGCAGCGTAGCCCTTGACGACTTCCACCAGGTTGGGGATCAGGTCGGCACGGCGTTGGTACTGGTTCTGCACCTGGCCCCAGGCCGCCTTGGCCTGTTCATCCAGGGTCGGGATGTTGTTGATGCCGCAACCGCTCAGCACTGTGCTGATCAGTAGCAAAGCCGCAGCCTTGAAGCCCCAGCGGTAATGTTGTGCTGCTTGCATGGTGTTTCTCCTGCCCAATCTTGATGGAAGTTGACGACTAACCCTATAAACGACGCGCTTGGGGCATAATCCGCCACCACTGGCATGCATCGAGCCAATCAGCTACAAAGATGCCCAGCGCGAAAAAGAGTTCAGAGTGTGCTGCATTTATCTGAACAACACCCGAACAACAATAGACGCTCCCCACATTTTGGCCGATCAGCGTTATCGCTGTGCAGTGAGCCGAAAAAGGATATTCATGAAGAAGCTGTGTTTGCTCGGCCTTGTTGCCACTCTGGCCAGTCACCCCGTATGGGCAGAAACAAAGCCTGCTGCGCTTAAAGACAAGGACGCCTTCGTCAGCGACCTGCTCAAGCAAATGACCCTGGACGAGAAAATCGGCCAATTGCGCCTGATCAGCATCGGCCCGGAAATGCCCCGGGAGCTGATCCGCAAGGAAATCGCCGCCGGCCGCATCGGTGGCACGTTCAACTCCATCACCCGCCCGGAAAACCGCCCGATGCAGGACGCGGCCATGCGCAGCCGCTTGAAGATCCCGATGTTCTTCGCCTATGACGTGATCCACGGCCACCGCACGATTTTCCCGATCAGCCTGGCCCTGGCTTCCAGCTGGGACATGGACGCCATCGGCCGCTCCGGGCGCATCGCCGCCCAGGAAGCCGCCGCCGACAGCCTCGACATCACCTTTGCGCCGATGGTCGATATCTCGCGTGACCCACGCTGGGGCCGCACCTCCGAAGGCTTCGGTGAAGACACGTATTTGGTCTCGCGGATTGCCGAAGTCATGGTCAAGGCGTTCCAGGGCGCAAGCCCCGCGAATGCCGACAGCCTCATGGCCAGCGTCAAGCACTTCGCCCTGTATGGCGCGGTGGAAGGCGGGCGCGACTACAACGTGGTCGACATGAGCCCGGTCAAGATGTACCAGGATTACCTGCCGCCTTACCACGCAGCCATCAAGGCCGGCTCCGGCGGCGTGATGGTGGCGTTGAACTCGATCAACGGCGTGCCTGCCACCGCCAACACCTGGCTGATGAACGACCTGCTGCGCAGAGACTGGGGCTTCAAGGGCCTGACCGTCAGCGACCACGGTGCGATCTTCGAATTGATCAAGCACGGCGTGGCCAAGGACGGGCGTGAAGCCGCCAAGCTGGCAATCAAGGCCGGCATCGACATGAGCATGAACGACTCGCTGTACGGCAAGGAATTGCCTGGGCTGCTCAAGTCCGGCGAGATCGAGCAGAGCGACATCGACAACGCCGTGCGCGAAGTGCTCGGTGCCAAGTACGACATGGGCCTGTTCAAGGACCCGTACCTGCGCATCGGCAAGGCCGAGGATGACCCGGCCGATCCCTACGCCGACAGCCGCCTGCACCGCGCCGAAGCCCGCGACATTGCACGGCGCAGCCTGGTACTGCTGAAGAACCAGAATGAAACGCTGCCGCTGAAAAAATCCGCGACCATCGCCCTGGTCGGCCCACTGGCCAAGGCGCCGATCGACATGATGGGCAGTTGGGCCGCTGCCGGCAGACCTGCGCAATCGGTGACCCTGCTCGACGGCATGAACGCTGTCATCGGCGAAAAAGGCCAAGTGATCTATGCCCGCGGCGCCAACATCACCAGCGACAAGGCGGTGCTCGACTACCTTAACTTCCTCAACTTCGATGCCCCGGAAGTAGTAGATGACCCGCGCCCTGCCCAAGTGCTAATCGACGAAGCAGTGAAAGCGGCGAAGAACGCCGACGTCATCGTCGCAGCGGTGGGCGAGTCGCGTGGTATGTCCCACGAATCATCGAGCCGCACCGACCTGAACATCCCGCAAAGCCAGCGCGACCTGATCAAGGCCCTTAAAGCTACCGGCAAACCGTTGGTCTTGGTGCTGATGAACGGCCGTCCGCTGTCGATCCTCGAGGAAAACCAACAAGCCGACGCGATCCTGGAAACCTGGTTCGCCGGCACCGAAGGCGGCAACGCCATCGCCGACGTGCTGTTCGGCGACTACAACCCGTCGGGCAAGCTGCCAATCACCTTCCCGCGTTCGGTGGGGCAGATTCCGACCTACTACAACCACCTGACCATTGGCCGGCCGTTCACCCCGGGCAAGCCTGGCAACTACACCTCGCAGTACTTCGATGACACCACCGGCCCGCTGTTTCCCTTTGGTTATGGCCTGAGCTACACCCACTTCAGCCTGTCGGACATGGCGCTGTCGTCCACCACCTTGAACAAGACCGGCAAGCTCGACGCCAGTGTCACCGTCAAGAACACCGGCAAGGTCGATGGCGAAACCGTGGTGCAGTTGTATATCCAGGACGTGGCCGGTTCGATGATCCGCCCGATCAAGGAGCTGAAGAACTTCCAGAAGATCATGCTCAAGGCCGGCGAAGAGCGCACGCTGCACTTCACCATCACCGAGGACGACTTGAAGTTCTACAACGCCCAGCTCAAGTTCGCGGCGGAACCGGGTGAGTTCAATGTGCAGATCGGGCTGGATTCCCAGGATGTGCAGCAACAGACCTTTGAGCTGCTCTAAACCTCGAATGCAGTAAAAAATGTGGGAGGGGGCTTGCTCCCGATACGGTGTGTCAGTTAACCGATTCATTGACTGACCCGCTGCTATCGGGAGCAAGCCCCCTCCCACATTTGATTGAGGTGATGCGACTAGCCGCGTCGGTCCAGCAAATTGACCACCAACCGATCAATCCACCCCCACATCCGCTGCTTGACCCGCCTCCACAACGGCCGCGCCTTCCATGCCTCCAGGCTCACCACCTGGCTCTGGGCAAAGTCTGCTTCGAAACTGCCCACCACCGCCGCCGTCAATCCCGGGTCCAACGCTTCGAGGTTGGCTTCCAGGTTGAAGCGCAAATTCCAGTGGTCGAAATTGCACGAGCCAATGCTCACCCAATCGTCCACCAGCACCATCTTCAGGTGCAGGAAGCACGGCTGGTATTCAAAGATCTGCACACCTGCACGTAGCAGGCGCGGGTAATAACGATGGCCGGCGTAACGTACGGATGGGTGATCGGTGCGTGGGCCGGTGAGCAGCAAGCGCACATCTACACCCCGCCCTGCCGCCCGGCGCAAGGCACGGCGCACGCTCCAGGTCGGCAGGAAGTACGGCGTTGCCAACCAGATACGCGTCTTGCTGCTGTTCAAGGCGCGGATCAGCGATTGCAGGATATCTCGATGCTGACGGGCGTCGGCATACGCCACGCGGCCGAGCCCAGGCCCGGTGGCTGGCACCTTGGGCAAGCGTGGTAACCCGAAATGGGTCGCCGGTTTCCATTCACGGCGCGCCACGTTGGCGTGCCATTGCCGATCGAACAGGGCCTGCCAGTCGAGTACCAGCGGGCCGCTGATCTGCACCATCACTTCATGCCATTCGGCGCTGTCTTGCCCCGGCGTCCAGAACTCATCGGTGACGCCCGTACCGCCAACCACGGCGATGCGCTGGTCGATCAGCAGCAGCTTGCGGTGATCGCGGTAGAGGTTGCGCATCCAACGCCGCCAGTTCAGGCGATTGTAGAAGCGCAGCTCCACACCGGCATCGGTCAAGCGCTTGCGCAGCCCGAGGGTAAACGCCAGGCTGCCGTAGTCATCGAACAGGCAGCGCACCTGCACGCCACGCTCAGCGGCCAGCACCAGCGCCTGCACCATGGCGTCGGCACAGGCACCGGCTTCGACCAGATACAGTTCAAGATCAACCTGCTGCTCGGCCCGGGCAATGCCCACCAGCATCTGCGGGAAGAAACTCGGCCCGTCGATCAACAATTCGAACTGATTGGCGCTGCGCCACGGGAACACTGCGCCGCTCATGTCAGCGCGCCGTGAAGATCAGTACCGCACCCACCGGCACCGACAGGCTGATCGACTTCAGCCCAGCCGCCTTACGCAACGCCGCCACACCGGGCGCCAGGTCGAAATCCTCGGCATGCAGCACCACCGGCTCAAGGGTCACCACTTGGAAGCGTCGTTCATCCAGGCGTGTGGCGAGCAACTCGGCGCTGTAGGTCTGGGTCTTGCCGTGCAGCGTGACGTTCAATGGCAAGCGCAATTCCAGCTGCGCGCCGGACGCCAGGTCATTGATCGGTTGCAGATTGATCTGCGCGCTGATCAGCGCTTCAGGGAAGGTCTTGATCTGGAACAGGTCATTGCGCATGCGCTCGTCGCGCAGGGGGATGCCGCTGTTGATCGACTCCATCTCCACTTGCAACTGCGCCGCGCCTTTAGCGTCGACCTTGCCATGCAACACCAGGAAGCGATGCACCTCGGCAATCTCGGTGTTTTTGGTGGTGACGAAAGACAGGCGCGAGGATTCGTTATCCAGGTACCAGTCGGCGTGGGCAGGCACGGTGGCACAGGTCAGCAGCGCGAAGACCAGAGGTTTGACATTGAACATAAAGACTCTAGGGCAAAAAACCTGGATGAACCTTAAGCGCAATCTCACGAATGGCGCAAATCCAATGTGGGAGGGGGCTTGCTCCCGATGGCAGTGGATCAGCAACACATCCAGTGACTGACACTCTGCTATCGGGAGCAAGCCCCCTCCCACATTGGTCCTGTGGTGACTGTCTAGGCCAATGCCTGCTGCACTTCGCGCACCGCTTGCTCCAGGCTGGCCATGTGCAGGTTCAGCACCCGTTCCACCGGCGCCTGATGCATCGGCCAGTGCAGGGCCATGCTCCCCACCAATCGGCCATTGGTACGCACCGGCAGCGCCACCGCACGGATCAGGAACGGCAGGCGCACCGGGTATTCCCAGTAACCTTCGGTGCGCTGGCCGAAGCCTTGGTGCTGGGTTTGTTCGCAGGCACGGTATTGCTCGTCCGCCGCCACCTGATCGCGGCCCGCCAGGCGTTGCACTTCCTCAAGGGGCAATTGCGTCAGGCACGCCTTGCCCATCGCCGAATGAAACAGGCTGGCATACTGGCCGACGATCTGGCAGTTGTTCGGGTACAGCTTGCGCAGCACACCGGGAATCGCACTCTCCATGACTTCCAGGCGCTCGCCATCGAAACAGGACAAGTCCACCACCAAGCCGGTGCGTTCACTGAGCTCCAATAACCAGGGTGCCGCGCTTTCCACCACCTGGCGCTTGAAGCGTTGCTGGGTATCGCCGAACAAACGCCGGGCGCGCAGGCGGTAACGCCGATCGCTCAGGCCACGATAGACCCAGCCCTGTTCCTGCAAGGTCAGCAACATGCGTGACACCGTGGCCTTGGGCAGCCGCGTGAGGTAGTGCAGCTCTTCCAGCCCCAGGGCCTGGTGCTCGCCCAGCAACTCGACGATTGCCAGTGCGCGTTCAACCGAGCGTACGGTGCCTGTGTCCATGTTCGATCTCCCTGTTGCCGGTGGATGATCATTCTCACAGCAAGATACAGGCCCGGTCGCGGCTCAGACGATCGCTTCAAGGCACGCCGGCGGCCGGCGTTGCACCCATTGGGTCAGTTGTTCATGGGCATAGGCCAATTGCAGCACGGCTCGGTCCGCCTGGGCCGGGCCGATGATCTGCAGGCCCATGGGCAGGCCCTGGGGGTTGAAGCCGATCGGGATGTTCATGCTCGGCAAACCGGCCAGGGTCGGGCCGATCACCACTTCCATCCAGCGGTGATAGGTATCCATTTCGCGCCCAGCCACGTGGCGCGGCCACGCCTGCTGTGCATCAAAAGGGAACACTTGGGCGGTGGGCAGCAGCAGGAAATCGTAACGCTCGAACAAGTTGGCCAAGGCGCGGTACCACTCGCTGCGATCCATCGACGCCTGGTACACCTGCTGCGCACTCAAGCCCTGGCCGCCCTGCACTTCCCATTGCGCTTCGGGTTTGAGCAGTGCGCGTTTTTGCGGGTTGGCGTAGGCCGCGCCAAGGTTGCCATGCACCAGCCAATGGCGGTGTACCAGCCAGCAGCGCCACAGACGCGCCAGGGAAAAATTTGGCTGGCAGCGTTGCACGTCGCAGCCCAGCGTGGCGAAGTCACCGAGGGCCGCTTCGCACAGGCTCATCACGCCGTCCTGCATCGGCAGGTAACCGTTGTAGTCACCCAGCCACCCGAGGCGTGCGCCGTTGAAGTCACGCTGCAACGGCTGGCCCAGCACGGCGGGATCGTCCCGGGATGACAGTGGCACCCGTGGGTCGTAACCGGCCTGGATGCCCAGCAGCCGCGCCACATCCGTAACGCTACGGCCCATCGGGCCTTCGGTGCCCAACTGTTGGACGAACAGCTCCGGCATCGGCCCGTGGGGCACACGCCCTTGAGACGGGCGCAAGCCGAACACATTGTTGAACGCCGCCGGGTTGCGCAGCGAGCCCATCATATCGCTGCCATCGGCCACCGGCAGCATACGCAGCGCCAGGGCCACCGCCGCCCCACCACTGCTGCCGCCGGCCGCAAGGCGTGGGTCATAGGCATTGCCGGTGGTGCCGAACAACGTGTTGTAGGTATGGGAGCCCAGGCCGAACTCCGGCACGTTGGTCTTGCCGATGATGATCGCGCCATTGGCCCGCACCCGCGCCACGCTGATGGCGTCTTCGCTCGGTACATGCTCGGAGAACAGCGGTGAGCCCAAGGTGGTGCGCAAGCCTTGGGTCGCCGCCAGGTCCTTGATGGCCTGGGGCATGCCGTGCATCCAGCCACGCGACTTACCCTGATCCAGCTCACGATCACAGGCCCTCGCCTCAGCCAGCACGGCATCGCTGTCGCGCAACGACACCAGTGCATTCACGCTCGGGTTGAAACGCTGGATCTGTGCCAGGTATGCCTGCATCACCTCTTCGCACGACACCTGCCGCCCGTGGATCGCCCGCGACAGTTCAGTGGCATCCCAATCGACAATACTCAAGGCTTCACCTCACTTGAAAACGGTAGCGTTTTCTTCGCCCGTGGTGCCTCCTGCATGCAGTAAGTGCCCAGCAGCGTCAGCACGCAAGCGAACAACACATAGAACGACGGCGCCACCGGCGTGCCCAGCACTTTGCTCAGCCAGGTCACGATCAACGGCGCAAAACCACCGAACACCATCACCGCCACGTTATAGGCCACCGACACGCCGGTGGAACGCACCTCGATGGGAAACTGCTCGGCCAAGGCGGTCGGCGCCGGCCCGAAGAACCCGCCAATGGCGGTGCACAGCATCACCTGCATCACCAGCAAGCGTTCGATGGACGGCGCCGCAGCCACCCACACATACAACGGGTAGACCATCACGAAGAACGCCAGGGTGAACGCCATCAACACCGGTCGCCGCCCCAGGCGATCCGAGAGCAGGCCCGACAACGGAATCACCACGGTCATCAACGCTACCGCAAACATCTGCACCATCAGCACCTGGTCCAACGGCAGGCCGAGGTTCTTGTGGGCGAAGGTCGGCATGTTCACTAGCACCACATAGAACGACACCGTCGCCCCGCAGGCCAGGCCCATGGACACCAGGATGCTACGGCGATGGTCACGCAACACATCCATCAAGCTGGGTGCCGGGCCGGTCGCGTTTTTACGCGCCTCGATAAACTCTTCCGGGTCTTCCATGTGCCGACGAATCCACAACCCCACCGGGCCGATCAGCAAGCCCAGCACAAACGGTAAACGCCAGCCCCACAGGTCGAGGGTCTCGGGAGAAAAGAAGTGCGTGACCAACGCCACCATCGCCGCCCCGCCAAACACCGCCAGGCATTGCCCCACCAACTGCCATGACCCGTACAGGCCCTTGCGATGGGCCGGTGCGCTCTCCACCAGAAACGCCGTGGCACTCGCGTATTCCCCGCCGGTAGCAAAGCCTTGGAGCATCCGCGCCACCACGATCAACAACGGCGCGCCCATGCCGATGGCGGCATAGTTCGGCGCGAAGGCGATCAGCGCGATGGATACGGTCATCAGCCGGATAATCAACTGCATCGCCGTCTTGCGGCCTTTGCGGTCGGCATAAATGCCCAACAGGATTCCACCTACCGGGCGCATGAAAAAGCCCACGCCAAAAGTGGCCAACGCCATCAGCAGCGAGGCGTATTCATCCTCAGAGGGGAAGAATTGCCGGGCGATGATGCTCGCCAGAAAGCCGTAGACGATAAAGTCATACCACTCCAGCGCATTGCCGATCACGGCCGCTACCACTTGGCGGGTGCGGGAGACGCCAGGTTTTGAAGTCTGCATGAGGAACACTCCATTCAACCGATAAGGGAAAGGGTCCAGCGGCAGAAAAAAGTGCGCTCGTCAGGCAGGCTTGAGCCAGCTCTCGGCCAGCGCGCCCCAATAGGCGGCGCCGGTCAGCAGGATGTCGTCGTTGAAGTCATAGGCGGGGTTGTGCACCATCGGCCGCGACACACCGTTGCCGATAAACAGGTAACTGCCGGGGCAGCGTTGCAGCATCCAGGCGAAGTCTTCACTGCCCATCAGCGTGCGGGTGTTGCCGTCCACTGCCTCGGCGCCGAGCAAGGCCACGCCGACCTGACGGGCAAACTCGGTTTCTTCGGCGTGATTAACCAGCACCGGGTAGGCCGGGCGGTGTTCGATCTGCACCGTGCAGCCGAAACTAGCGGCCTGGGTCTGGATGATCGCGTTGACCCGTTCCAGCATCTGCTCGCGCACCTTGGGGTTCAGTGCGCGCAGGCTCAGGCGCAACAGGGCTTGCTGAGGAATCACATTGGCGGCCTGCCCTGCTTGCAGCGCGCCGACCGTGACCACGGCGGCTTCCTGGGTGTCGATGTTGCGCGACACTACCGTCTGCAAGGCCATGACCATACTCGCCGCCGCAACCAACGGATCAACCGTGAGATGCGGCATGGACCCATGGCCGCCGACGCCTTCCAGCGTCACGGTGAGCAAGTCCTGCGAAGCCATCATCGGGCCGACCCGCAAGCCCAAATGCCCCGCCGGCAAGCCCGGCATATTGTGCATGCCGAACAGCGCATCACAGGGGAAACGCTCCAGCAGACCGTCCGCCAGCATCGCCTCGGCGCCGCCCTGGCCCTCTTCGGCGGGTTGGAAAATCAGTTTCAAGGTGCCGTCGAATTGCCGGGTCGCCGCCAGATAACGCGCCGCGCCGAGCAACATGGTGGTATGGCCGTCATGCCCGCAGGCGTGCATGCAACCGGCGTGCTGGCTGGTGTAGGAAGCACCGGTGTTTTCGATGATGGGCAAGGCGTCCATGTCGGCGCGAATACCCAGGGTGCGCGAGCTGCTGCCGTTGCGCAGCACGCCGACCACCCCGGTTTTGCCGATGCCGGTGTGCACCTCATAACCCCACTCCCTCAGGGATTGCGCGACCAGCGCAGAGGTTCGGTTCTCTTCAAAGCCGAGTTCAGGATGGGCGTGAATATCGTGACGCACAGCGTGCAAGTCGCTGGCGACGTCGCTGAGCCAATCCAGGATGTGCTGGTGTGGGCGCATGGTGATTCTCCTCACAGGCGGGTGTTCCCGTTCTTGTTGGCGACACATCGACAGCTAAGCGCGATGTGGGCGTGAGGACAATCAAAGGTGGTTCCACTGGGTGGAACCTCAGGGCGATAGACGACAGCCCTGCCGTTCACCCAACCACCTTGCCGTGTGCGTACGCCCCAACCCACTCGCCGTCACTTCACTGCGTTCCGGCTTGTCGATAAACGCACTGGTCGGCACGTACTGCTTCACATACCCACGGCAATACTCCGCCGGATTGTTCTCCACATACCGGCACGAGCAGTACTCCTTGGCTGTGTACGCCGCGATGATGTCGGGGAAGGCTTGCAGGTTGACGCGCTCATGCCACACCCAGCCCAGCAGGGCGAGCACCAGCAGCAGAAACAGACTGGTAAACGGTCGACGGCGAATCATGGCTGCACCGCCGCCAGCACGCGCTTGAGCAGTTCGTTATGGCGGTAGCTGCCGTCGCGGTCATCGCCGTAGCGCACGATTACCAGGTGTTCATCGGGCATCACAAACAGCGCCTGGCCCCAGTGCCCGAGAGCGGCGAAGGTGTCGGCAGGGGCATCGGGCCAAGGTCTGGACGCGCCCGTATTGAGCCACCATTGGCCGCCGGGCACGGCTTCGTCCTGGCCGGCTTTGTATGGGTCGAACGGCTGGCGATTGAAGGCCACCCACTCTTCAGGCAGCAACTGTTGTTCACCCCAACGCCCATTCCGCGCCATCAGCAGGCCGACACGCGCCAAATCCCGGGCGGTGAGGTAGGCGTAGGATGAGGCGACGAAAGTCTCATCGGCATCGGTTTCCCAGGTCGCATTGCGAATACCCAGCGGCTTGAACAGCGCATCCCACGGGTAAGTCATATAAGCCTTGTGCCCGAGCATGCCTTTGAGGGCAGCGGACAAGATGTTGCTGTCACCGCTGGAATAACGGAACGCCTGGCCAGGTACGGCGACGGCTTGGCTGTCGGCGGCATACTCGCCCATATCGCCCCGGCCTCGGGTGTAGAGCATCGCCACCACCGAGGATTTCAACGGCGCGTATTCATAGTCTTCCTGCCAGTCCAGGCCCGAGGCCCAGTGCAGGAGGTCGGCCATGGTCACCTTGGGGTGCTGTTTCATCGGCGGATAAAAACGTGCGGCGGGGTCAGTCAATTTGAAGCGGTTTTCGCCGTAGGCCACACCGAGCACCGTGGCCATCAGGCTTTTGCTCACCGACCAGGTCAAGTGCGGCGTGCTGGCGGTGGTGGGCGCGGCGTAGCGTTCGTAGATGATTTCACCGTCACGAATAACCAGCAGCGCGTCGGTGCGAATGCCATTGCGGGTAGTGTCGTCGCGGGGCGGGAAGGCGTAAGCATCCAGGGCATCGACAGCGGGACCGACGAGTGGCGTGCCCAAGGCCCAATCCTTTTCGGGCCAGATTTCAGCGCGGGCGGTAACGGTGATGAACAACAAGGCAACGCACAACAAGCCACGGACCATGGACGCAAACTCAAGGGGAGCATTCAAGCCCGCGAGCCTAGCGCAGGCCAATGACAGATTTGCTACATAGGGGCTGTCATCCAACCGTCACCGTAACTTCATGGAGATGACACCGAGGCTACATAGCCTGACTTTGGACAACAAAGTCGACTGGCCGAAACGTGGCCGGCACTCGGAGACTCGCCATGACTCAGATCGCCCGCATCAGCGACACCGGCAATGAACGCCGCCTGCAAGCCGAACGCCTGGTTGGCGCCAAGGCGTTGCAGGAAGCCCAGGCCCTGCGGTTCAACGTGTTCAGCGGCGAGTTCAACGCCAAGCTGAAAGGCGCGGAACTGGGTCTGGACATGGATGACTATGATGTTCACTGCAGCCACATCGGCGTGCGGGATTTGAACAGCGGTCGACTCGTCGCCACCACCCGTTTGCTCGACCATCAGGCCGCCAGCACCTTGGGCCGGTTCTACAGCGAAGAAGAATTCAGCCTGCATGGCTTGCTGCACCTGCAGGGCCCGATCCTGGAAATCGGCCGCACCTGCGTCGACCCGGCCTACCGTAATGGCGGCACCATCGCGGTGTTGTGGGGCGAGTTGGCCGAGGTACTCAACCAGGGCGGCTACAGCTACCTGATGGGTTGCGCGAGCATCCCGATGCACGACGGCGGCATCCAGGCCCACGCAATCATGCAACGCCTGCGCGAGCGTTACCTGTGCAACGAACACCTGCGCGCCGAACCGAAAAAACCGCTGCCGGCCCTGGACTTGCCATCCAACGTCATCGCGGAAATGCCGCCACTGCTCAAGGCCTATATGCGCCTGGGCGCGAAGATCTGCGGCGAGCCGTGCTGGGATGAAGATTTCCAGGTGGCCGACGTGTTCATCCTGCTCAAGCGCGATGAGCTGTGCCCGCGTTACGCGCGTCACTTCAAGGCGGCCATGTGATGAACCGCCTGCGCGTGTATGGGCGCATCGCCCGAGTACTGCTGGTGGTCGCGCTGGGGTTGAGCATGGCCAGTGTGTTCGGCCTGTTCGAACGTCTGGGCGTGGCTAACTCGATGGTGCGCCGCCAGCGTTGGTCGCGGTTCTTTATGGCGCGATTGACCAATGCCCTGCCCTTTCGCGTAACGGTGCACGGTGAGGTGCCGCAAACGCCGATGTTGTGGGTGAGCAATCACGTGTCCTGGACGGATATCCCGCTGCTGGGCATGGTCACGCCAATGTCGTTTTTGTCCAAGGCCGAAGTGCGTACCTGGCCGGTGGCTGGCTGGTTGGCGGCCAAGGCCGGTAGCCTGTTTATCCGTCGCGGCTCGGGTGACAGCCAGTTGATCCGCAAGCAGATGACCCGCCATCTGGAACAACGGCACCCACTGCTGATGTTCCCCGAAGGCACCACCACTGACGGGCGCAGCCTGCGTACGTTCCACGGGCGTCTGCTGGCCAGTGCGATTGATGCGCAGGTGTCGCTGCAACCGGTGGCGATCCGTTATCTGCGCGATGGGCAGGTGGACTCACTGGCACCGTTTATTGGCGACGACGATTTGCTCTCGCACCTGATGCGCCTGTTTTCCAATGACCAGAGCGATGTGGAAATTTACGTGCTCAAGCCGATTGCCTGCGCCGGGCGGGAGCGTGCGGCGTTGGCATTCCAGGCGCAGCAGGCGGTGCAGAAGGCGTTGTTCGGGCCGTTGGCGGAGACGGAACAAGTGCATGCTCGACCGGCTTTTGCAGCCTGAGATGTGAACACCGTTCAAATGTGGGAGGGGGCTTGCTCCCGATAGCAGTGGATCAGCCAGCATCAGCGGTGGCTGACACACCGCAATCGGGAGCAAGCCCCCTCCCACATTTAGCTTTGTGTTTTCAGGTGGTTATGCGCGAAGGCTTGCAGTTCAGGGTAGAAGATCCGGAAGTCTTCACTCAGCGGCTCATACAACACCCGCAACTCCTGCATCGCCTGCCCCAACTCCTGAGGCTGCGTCAGCCGCCGCGAAATCCCGCGCAACACCTGATCCATCACCGCGAACTCGCGGTAAGAGCCCAGCCAATCATCCGCTGCCATATACGGCGCAATCTGCGCCAGGCGGCCCGGCAGCGTGGGTTCGGCCGCCAGCACGCGGTACACCTGGGAGGTGAATTGCTCCAAGGGCTGGTCGGCATACAGCGCCCAATCCCGCGCCAGGCAGTGGTCAAAGAATACGTCGAGGACGATCCCGGCATAGCGCCTGCGGGTCAGGCTGAAGCGCGACAACGCCGCGCCGACCAACGGGTGGCTGTCGGTAAAGCGGTCGATGGAGCGATGCAACTGGATCGCCGCTTCGATTTGCGGGCTGAACTGGCCCTGCAGGCGGCCTTTGACGAAATCGCCATACAGGCTGCCCAGCAGTTGCGCAGGAAGTTGGCCGCCCAGGTGCAGATGTGCGAGATAATTCATGGCGCGCAGTCTAACACTGCCATCAACGTATCGTTATAACCCGATATACCTAATCGGCTTGAGCTAAGACCAAAATCATATTGGTGTATCGAAATATAACGATTTAAAGTTCGCCTCATCGCGATATAACGTTTTACGACACCGAGCAACTGCCATGTCCATTGACCTCGACGAAATAATAAAAGCCCTGGCGCACCCAGTACGACGAGACATCCTCACCTGGCTGAAAGACCCGAAGGTGCAATTCCCCGAGCAACTGCACAACCACGAATACGGCATCTGCGCCGGGCAGATCGACCAGCGCTGCGGCTTGTCCCAGTCGACCGTGTCGGCCCACCTGGCCACCTTGCAACGCGCCGGGTTGATCAGCAGCCAGAAGGCCGGGCAATGGCACTTTTTCAAGCGCAACGAGGAAGTGATCCAAGCCTTTCTCACAGCGCTCACCACTGAACTCAGCGCCGATATGAGCGCACCGCTGTAATAAAGGAAACGTAAATGCCCCTTTCGCTACTCATACTGGCCCTGAGCGCCTTCGCCATCGGCACCACCGAGTTCGTCATCATGGGCTTGTTGCCCGATGTGGCCGCGGACCTGGGCGTGTCGATTCCCGGCGCCGGCTGGCTGGTTACCGGCTACGCCCTGGGCGTGGCCATCGGCGCGCCGTTCATGGCACTGGCCACCGCCAAGCTGCCACGCAAGGCCGCCCTGGTAGCGTTGATGGGCATCTTTATTGTCGGCAACCTGCTCTGTGCCCTGGCCAGTGACTACAACGTGCTGATGTTTGCGCGAGTCGTCACTGCGCTGTGCCACGGTGCATTCTTTGGGATTGGTTCAGTGGTAGCGGCCAACCTGGTACCGGCCAACAAGCGCGCTTCGGCCGTGGCCTTGATGTTCACCGGCCTGACCCTGGCCAACGTACTTGGCGTGCCGCTGGGTACCGCACTGGGCCAGGAAGCTGGCTGGCGCTCGACCTTCTGGGCGGTGACCGTGATCGGCGTGATCGCCTTGATCGGCCTGATCCGCTTCCTGCCGGCCAAGCGTGACGAAGAAAAACTCGACATGCGTGCCGAACTGGCAGCCCTCAAGGGTGCCGGCATCTGGTTGTCGCTGAGCATGACGGCGTTGTTCGCCGCCTCCATGTTCACTCTCTTTACCTACGTCGCACCGTTGCTCGGCGATGTCACCGGCGTGTCGCCCAAGGGCGTGACCTGGACCCTACTGCTGATCGGCCTGGGCCTGACCGTGGGCAACATCATCGGCGGCAAGCTGGCGGACAAGCGCCTGGCGGCCACCCTGATCGGCGTGTTCATCAGCATGGCGGTGGTCTCCACCGTCCTGTCCTGGACCAGCGTCGCGCTGATCCCGACGCAAATTACCCTGTTCCTGTGGGCCACCGCGTCGTTTGCTGCCGTACCGGCGCTGCAGATCAACGTGGTGACCTTCGGCAAGGCCGCGCCAAACCTGGTGTCCACCCTGAACATCGGCGCCTTCAATATCGGCAACGCCCTCGGCGCCTGGGTTGGCGGCAGTGTGATTGCCCACGGTTTCGGCCTGACCAGCGTGCCATTGGCCGCGGCGGCCCTGGCGATCCTGGCCCTACTGGTGACCCTGATTACTTTCCGTCAGAGCGGCAATGCCGACCTGGCCCCTGTGACCAATTGATCAACTTCAAAGACAAAGGTGTTTTCCCCATGACGACTATTTTCGATCCGATCAAACTGGGCGACCTGGAACTGTCGAACCGCATCATCATGGCGCCGCTGACCCGCTGCCGCGCGGATGCCGGTCGTGTGCCCAATGCGCTGATGGCCGAGTACTACGTGCAACGCGCCTCCGCCGGGCTGATCCTCAGCGAAGCCACTTCCGTGACGCCTATGGGCGTTGGCTACCCGGACACCCCGGGTATCTGGTCCAACGACCAGGTGCGCGGCTGGGCCAACATCACCAAGGCCGTGCATGGCGCGGGCGGCAAGATTTTCCTGCAACTGTGGCACGTCGGCCGGATCTCCCACGAATCCTACCTGGACGGCGAAACCCCAGTGGCACCCAGCGCCATCCAGGCCAAAGGCCACGTCAGCCTGGTGCGCCCACTGGCCGACTACCCTACCCCGCGCGCCCTGGAAACCGCTGAAATCGCCGACATCGTCGACGCTTACCGCGTAGGTGCGGAAAACGCCAAGGCCGCAGGCTTTGACGGTGTGGAAATCCACGGCGCCAACGGCTACCTGCTCGACCAGTTCCTGCAAAGCAGCACCAACCAGCGCACCGACAACTACGGCGGTTCCCTGGAGAACCGTGCCCGCCTGCTGCTGGAGGTGACCGACGCTGCGATTGAAGTCTGGGGTGCCGGCCGGGTAGGCGTGCACCTGGCACCGCGTGCCGACGCCCACGACATGGGCGACGCCAACCTGGCCGAAACCTTCACCTACGTTGCCAGTGAACTGGGCAAGCGCGGCATCGCCTTCATCTGCTCCCGTGAAAAAGAAGGCGCGGATAGCCTCGGCCCACAACTGAAAAAAGCCTTCGGCGGCCCGTACATCGCCAACGAACGCTTCACCAAAGACAGCGCCAACGCTTGGCTGGCGGCGGGTAAGGCGGATGCGGTGGCCTTCGGCATACCCTTCATTGCCAACCCGGACCTGCCGGCGCGCTTGAAAGCTGATGCACCGCTGAACGAGCCGCACCCGGAGACCTTCTACGGTAAAGGCCCGGTGGGTTATATCGATTACCCGACGCTGGTGATCTAACGCGATCCGCAAAACAATGCGGGAGGGGGGCAAGCCCCCTCCCGCATTTTTGTCTGTGTATAGGCCCTTGGAAACATTGCTTCACAGAACCGCAACAATATCGCTACAAAATACTTAGCCAACTACCTATCAACCGCAGGCCAGCCCGTATATAAAGTCACCCCGCCAATCAGGCAAAGGGACGATTGGCTGTCTCTGGTCTTTACTATTGACACAACTGGACGCAATTACGCATTTTGTCTCAATTGCGCAGGCTGGGGCTCAGGCGCAGCATGTCCAGCCCTATATCAGCCCAGCGCTCGGCGTCCTGATGCAGTTGAAAACTGTCAGGCACCAGCAGCCACTGGCCGATCAAACCGTGGATAAAGGCATGGATACATACGGCCCCGCGGGTGGTATCGAGCGTTTCTGGAAGTTGCCCGCGATGGACCGCGTTACGCAACGTCAAGCCGATGCGCAGGTTGCATTCAAGACTGTGGGTCTGGCGTTGGCGGCGCATGTCACACATTTCATCGGTGAACTCGCACTTATGAAACAGAATCTCGTTGATGCGCCGGGTTTTCGGGTCCAGGGCCACTTCATGGTAGAGATGAATCAGCAATTTGCGCATACAGCCCAGCGGGTCGACCTCATCCTCGCTTTCACTCGCCCGGGCCAGTTCGTCCAGCGGCTCGTGCAACGTGTCGAGCAGCGCCTGGAGCAAGTCGGCCTTATTGCTGAAATGCCAGTAGATAGCCCCGCGTGTCACGCCGGCCAGCGCGGCGATGTCCGCCAGGGTGGTCCGCGCGACACCGCGATCATAGAAAGCCTGCTCGGCGGCTTGCAGAATCTGGCTGCGCGTTTCCTGAGCTTCCTCTTTGGTGCGACGAACCATGGCAGTAAAACCTCAATCGGGACACTGTGGATGGTACTTGACCATCATCTGAATAATTGTGGGACGACGCCGTCATGGGCGCCGAACGTACTAGAATCGAGGCTTACGGTGCTGCTTTGTCAATATTCCACGCAGCCTGTCAAGAGTTTACAAACAACCATGAACGTAAGTATATTGCGTAGCAAGCTACTTATCCACTCACCGCTTGTTTTTTACCCTTCCACACTTCTTGTGCGCACTCTGCGCGCCTGACCCGAGGATCTTCATGCAACTTAAGCCAGCTGTTACCGCTCTGGTCACTGCCGTCGCCCTGGCATCGCTGCTCAGCGGATGTAAAAAGGAAGAAGCGGCACCGCCCGCTCAAACCCCTCAGGTCGGCGTGGTCACCATTCAACCGCAAGCCTTCACCCTGACCACCGAGCTGCCAGGCCGCACCACGGCCTACCGCATCGCGGAAGTCCGGCCTCAGGTCAACGGCATCATTCTCAAGCGCCTGTTCAAGGAAGGTGCGGACGTGAAGGAAGGGCAACAGCTCTACCAGATCGACCCGTCGGTGTATGACGCCACCCTGAAAAGCGCCCAAGCCAGCCTGACCCAGACCAAGTCCATCAGCGACCGCTACAAGCAATTGGTCGATGAGCAAGCCGTCAGCCGTCAGGAATACGACACTGCCGTCGCCAACCGCATGACCGCCGAAGCAAACGTTCAAACCGCCCAGATCAACGTGCGCTATACCAAAGTGTTCGCGCCGATCTCCGGGCGCATTGGCCGCTCTTCGGTGACCGAAGGCGCACTGGTCAGCAATGGCCAGGCCGATGCCATGGCCGTGATCCAGCAACTGGACCCGATCTACGTTGACGTCACGCAGTCCTCGGCGGAAATGCTGAAACTGCGCCGCGACCTTGCAAGTGGCCAACTGGAGAAAGCCGGCGAAAACGCTGCCAAGGTCAAGCTGACCCTGGAAGACGGCACGCCCTACGCCCAGGACGGCAAGCTTGAGTTCTCGGAAGTGTCGGTCGACCAGACTACCGGTTCCGTGACCCTGCGCGCCGTGTTCCCGAACCCTGACCACACCCTGCTGCCCGGGATGTTCGTGCACGCCCAGCTGCAAGCCGGCGTGAACAGCAAGGCCATTCTCGCGCCGCAACAAGGCGTGACCCGTGACCTCAAGGGCATCCCGACGGCGTTGATCGTGAACAAGGACAACAAGGTCGAGCAACGCGTCCTGGTTGCCAACCGTACTTCCGGCGCCTACTGGCTGGTGGAAAAAGGCCTGGACGCCGGTGACCGTGTGATCACCGAGGGCCTGCAATTCATCAAGCCGGGCATCGAAGTCAAGGTCAAGGACGCTGACAACGCTAAACCCGCCGGTACTGCTGCAGCGCCTGCTGCCGCTGCTGGTCAAGGGGAGTAATCCATGTCGAAATTTTTTATCGACCGTCCCATTTTCGCCTGGGTAATTGCCCTGGTGATCATGCTGGTCGGGGCACTGTCGATCCTGAAGTTGCCCATCAACCAATACCCGGCCATTGCGCCAACGGCCATTGATATCCAGGTAACCTACCCAGGCGCGTCTGCACAAACCGTGCAGGACACCGTGGTGCAGGTCATCGAGCAACAGCTCAACGGTATCGACAACCTGCGTTATGTCGCCTCGGACAGTAACTCCGACGGCAGCATGACCATCACCGCGACGTTCAACCAGGGTACCAACCCGGATATCGCCCAGGTCCAGGTGCAGAACAAGCTGAACCTGGCCACCCCGCTGCTGCCGCAAGAAGTGCAGCAACAGGGTATCCGCGTGACCAAGTCGGTGAAGAACTTCCTGATGGTGATCGGTCTGGTGTCGGAAGACGGCAGCATGACCAAGGACGACCTGTCCAACTACATCGTGTCCAACATCCAGGACCCGATTTCCCGTACCGCGGGTGTAGGTGACTTCCAGGTCTTCGGTTCGCAGTACGCCATGCGTATCTGGCTCGACCCGGCCAAGCTGAACAACTACCAGCTCACGCCAGTGGATGTCAGCAACGCAATCAAGGCGCAGAACGTGCAAGTGGCCACCGGTCAACTGGGCGGTTTGCCTGCCCTGCCCGGCACCCAACTGAACGCCACCATCATCGGTAAGACGCGTCTGCAAAGCGCTGACGAATTCGCCAAGATCCTGATGAAGGTAAACACTGACGGCTCGCAGGTTCGCCTGGGTGACGTCGCGCGTATCGAGCTGGGCGGCCAGAACTACAGCATCAGTGCACAGTTCAACGGTAAGCCGGCATCCGGTATGGCCATCAAGCTGGCGGCGGGTGCCAACGCACTGGACACCGGCAAGGCCATCCGCGAAACAGTGAAGTCCCTGGAGCCGTTCTTCCCGCCTGGCATGAAGGCGGTAGTACCGTATGACACCACCCCGGTCGTGACCGAATCGATCTCCGGTGTAGTTGACACCCTGGTCGAAGCGATCGTGCTGGTGTTCCTGGTGATGTTCCTGTTCCTGCAGAACTTCCGCGCCACCATCATCACCACCATGACCGTACCGGTGGTATTGCTGGGTACCTTCGGGATCCTGGCCGCGTGCGGCTTCACCATCAACACCCTGACCATGTTCGGCATGATCCTGGCCATCGGCTTGCTGGTGGACGATGCCATCGTCGTGGTGGAAAACGTCGAACGGGTAATGGCCGAGGAACACCTGTCGCCCAAAGAAGCGACGATCAAGTCCATGGGCCAGATCCAGGGCGCCCTGGTAGGTATCGCCCTGGTACTCTCGGCGGTACTGCTGCCGATGGCGTTCTTCGGGGGCTCCACCGGTGTGATCTACCGCCAGTTCTCCATCACCATTGTTTCGGCGATGGCATTGTCGGTACTGGTTGCCCTGATCTTCACCCCGGCCTTGTGCGCCACCATGCTCAAGCCGATTGATCCAGAAAAACATGGCCAGCCCAAGCGCGGCTTCTTCGGCTGGTTCAACCGTACCTTCGACAGCGGCGTACTCAAGTACGAGCGCGGCGTGGGTGCCATGATCAAGCACAAGATTCCAGCGTTCCTGGTGTATGTGCTGATCCTGGCCGGCATGATCTGGATGTTCACCCGTATTCCAAGCGCGTTCCTGCCTGAGGAAGACCAGGGTGTGATCTTCGCCCAGGTGCAGACACCGGTTGGTTCTTCGGCTGAACGTACGCAAACCGTGATCGACGACATGCGCGCCTACCTGCTCAATGACAAGGAAGGCGAGCCGGGGGAAGGCAAGGCTGTGAAGTCGGTGTTTACCGTAAACGGCTTCAACTTCGCTGGTCGTGGCCAGAGCTCGGGCCTCGCGTTCGTGATGCTCAAGCCGTGGGACGAGCGTGATGCGTCGATGTCGGTATTCGAAGTGGCCAAGCGTGCCCAGGGTTACTTCTTCGGGGCCTTCAAGGACGCCATGGTATTCGCCATCGTGCCGCCTTCGGTTCTGGAGTTGGGTAACGCCACCGGTTTCGACGTGTTCCTGCAAGACCAGGGTGGCGTCGGCCACGACAAGCTGATGGCTGCACGTAACCAGTTCCTCGGTGCGGCGGCGCAAAGCAAGGTGCTGGCGGGCGTACGTCCTAACGGCGTGAACGATGAGCCGCAGTACGAGCTGACCGTCGACGACGAGAAAGCCAGTGCCCAGGGCATCAGCCTCGCGGATATCCAGCAGACCCTGGCCATCGCCTTGGGCGGTAGCTACATCAACGACTTCATCGACCGTGGTCGTGTGAAGAAGGTGTATGTGCAAGGTGACGCTGCCAGCCGGATGTCTCCGGAAGACCTGGACAAATGGTACGTGCGCAGCAACTCCGGGAAGATGGTGCCACTGTCGGCCATCTCGTCGGGCCAGTGGATCTTCGGCTCGCCCAAGCTCTCGCGATACAACGGTGTAGCGGCGATGGAAATCCTCGGTACTCCGGCACCGGGCTACAGTACCGGTGACGCGATGGCGGAAGTCGAGCGCATTGCCAAAGAGCTGCCGGCCGGCATCGGCTACTCCTGGACCGGCCTGTCGTATGAAGAGCGCTTGTCCGGCTCCCAGGCGCCTGCGCTGTACGCCCTGTCGCTGCTGGTGGTGTTCCTCTGCCTGGCGGCCTTGTACGAAAGCTGGTCGATCCCGATCGCGGTGATTCTGGTAGTGCCACTGGGTGTGATCGGTGCGCTGATCGCCACCAGCCTGCGCGGCCTGTCCAACGACGTGTTCTTCCAGGTGGGCTTGCTGGTGACGGTGGGCCTGGCGGCGAAAAACGCCATCCTGATCGTGGAATTCGCCAAAGAGCTGCACGAGCAAGGCAAAGGCATTGTCGAGGCGGCTATCGAAGCGTCGCGGATGCGTCTGCGCCCGATCATCATGACGTCCATGGCGTTCGTGCTCGGCGTACTGCCGCTGGCGATTTCCAGTGGCGCAGGCTCGGGTAGCCAGCATGCCATCGGTACCGGCGTAATCGGCGGTATGATCACGGCCACTGTGCTGGCGATCTTCTGGGTGCCACTGTTCTATGCAACCGTGTCCTCGGCCGGCGAACGTAAAAAGAAAGACACTACTGAAACTCCTAAAGAGGCTGGCCAATGAGCAAGTCGCTACTTTCCCTAGCCGTCACGGCATTCGTGCTCAGTGGCTGCTCGCTGATACCTGACTACCAGCGCCCCGAAGCGCCGGTAGCGGCCCAGTTCCCGCAGGGGCCGGCGTACTCGTCGGCCCAGGCGCCGGGCCAGGCCGCTGCCGAGCAGGGCTGGAAGCAGTTTTTCCATGACCCTGCCCTGCAACAGCTGATCCAGACCGCACTGGTGAACAACCGTGACCTGCGTGTCGCGGCGCTGAACATCGACGCGTATGCGGCGCAGTACCAGATCCAGCGTGCCGACCTGTTCCCGGCCGTGTCGGCCACTGGCAGCGGCAGCCGCCAGCGTACCCCGGCCAAACTGTCGCAGACCGGCGAATCGGGCATCACCAGCCAATACTCGGCCGGCCTCGGGATCAGCTCTTACGAGTTGGACCTGTTCGGTCGCGTCCGTAGCCTGAGCGAAGAGGCGCTGCAAAAGTACTTCGCGACTGAAGAAGCGCGCCGCAGCACCCAAATCAGCCTGGTGGCCAGCGTGGCGAATGCCTACCTGACCTGGCAGGCCGACAAGGAGCTGCTCAAGCTGACCCAGGACACCCTCGGTGCTTTCGAGCAGAGCTTCAAGCTCACCTCGCGCAGCAACGAAGTCGGCGTGGCCTCGGCCCTCGACCTCAGCCAGGCACGCACCTCGGTGGAAAACGCCCGGGTTCAACTGGCCCGGTATACCCGCCAGGTGGCCCAGGACGAAAACAACCTGACCCTGCTGCTGGGCACCGGCCTGCCGGCAAATATCGCCAGCAAGCCACTGTCGGATGACCTGCTCAGCGAAGTGCCTGCCGGGTTGCCGTCGGACCTGCTGCAACGTCGTCCCGACATTGTGCAGGCCGAGTACAACCTCAAGGCGGCCAACGCCAATATCGGCGCGGCCCGTGCGGCGTTCTTCCCGAGTATCAGCCTGACCGCCAGCGCCGGTACCGCCAGCCCTACCCTGGGCGGCCTGTTCAAAGGCGGTTCGGGCACCTGGGCGTTTGCCCCGCAGATCAACATCCCGATCTTCAACGCCGGTAGCCTGCGCGCAAGCCTGGACTACTCGAAGATCCAGAAAGAGATCAACGTGGCCAACTACGAGAAAGCGATCCAGACCGGCTTCCAGGAAGTCTCCGACGGCCTTGCCGCACGTGAGACCTACAAGCAGCAACTGGACGCCCAACGTGGCTTCGTCGCCGCCAACCAGGATTACTACCGCCTGGCCGAGCGTCGCTACCGCATTGGTGTCGACAGCAACCTGACGTTCCTCGACGCCCAACGCCAACTGTTCAGTGCCCAGCAATCGCTGATCACCGACCGCCTGGCGCAGCTCAACAGCGAGGTCAACCTGTACAAGGCCCTCGGTGGTGGTTGGAACGAGCAAACGGCGAAGAATGAACCGCTGAAAGAAGAAGCACCGCCCTTGAAGTTGTTCTGATAGCGCGGGTATGAAAAAACCGCTTCCCTCACCGGAAGCGGTTTTTTTATGCCTTGATTTTTATCCCGCCAACTTGCGTTCGATCATCGCCCACAACCCACCCTGCCCTGATTGAATCGCCCCCGTACCACCGCGCACCATGGCGCCCACCTGAATAAACCCAATAACAACAGGTCCAACGCCATGAGCACTTTCCAACCGCGCCAGCTGTGGCTGGCTACCGTTGTCGCCAGTCTTGCCCTTCCCGCTATCGCCGAAGAACACGGCTTTCTCGAGGACGCCAGCGCCAACCTCAACCTGCGCAATTTCTTCTTCAACCGCAATTACACCAACCCGACCAAAACCCAGGGCGGTGCGCAGGAGTGGACGCAGAGTTTCATCCTCGACGCCAAGTCCGGTTTCACTCAAGGCACCGTAGGTTTCGGTGTGGATGTGCTGGGCTTGTACTCGCTCAAGCTTGATGGCGGGCGTGGCACCGGTGGCACCCAGTTGCTGCCGCTGGACCATGATGGCCGGCCAGCGGATGAATTCGGGCGCCTGGGCGTGGCGTTCAAGGCGCGGCTTTCCAAGACTGAACTGAAGGTAGGCGAATGGATGCCGGTGCTGCCGATCCTGCGCTCGGACGACGGCCGCTCACTGCCGCAAACCCTGCGCGGCGGGCAGATCACTTCGAAGGAAATCGACGGCCTGACCCTGTATGGCGGCCAGTTCCGCGCCAACAGCCCGCGTGACGACAGCAGCATGAGCGACATGTCGATGTTCGGTAAAACTGCGTTTACCTCCGACCGCTTCAACTTCCAGGGCGCCGAATACGCGTTCAATGACAAGCGCACCCAGGTCGGCGCGTGGAATGCCCAGCTCAAGGACATTTATAGCCAGCAGTTCATCAACCTGATCCACAGCCAACCCGTCGGCGACTGGACCCTGGGCGCCAACCTCGGGTTTTTCTACGGCAAGGACGACGGTAGCGCCCGCGCAGGCAGCCTCGACAACAAAACCTGGTCCGGCCTGTTCTCCGCCAGGTACGGCGGCAACACCTTCTATGTCGGCCTGCAAAAACTCACCGGCAACAGCGCCTGGATGCGCGTCAACGGCACCAGCGGCGGCACCTTGGCCAACGACAGCTACAACTCGAGTTACGACAACGCCGAGGAAAAATCCTGGCAGGTGCGCCACGACTATAACTTCGCCGCCCTCGGCATACCGGGCCTGACCTTGATGAACCGCTACATCAGCGGCAGCAACGTACACACCGGCGCTATCACGGACGGCAAGGAGTGGGGGCGTGAAAGTGAAGTGGGCTATACGGTGCAGAGCGGCACACTGAAGAACTTCAACGTGCGCTGGCGCAATTCCAGCATGCGCCGGGACTACAGCAACAATGAGTTCGATGAAAACCGGTTGATCGTCAGCTATCCGATAAGTCTACTGTGAACCGGCGCCAGACTTACGGTATGGTGCGCGCCTGCCGCTGCTGACCCACCCAGCAGCGGCCTTTATCGAGCTCGCGTCCCCCATGAAATCCCTTGCCGCAGCCACCGCATTGTTCGCCCTGGCGCTGAGCCTGAGCGGCTGCATCGGCGCGCCCATTACCCTGACGCCAACGACCCAGGAGCGCTTGCAGGCCCAGGCACCGATCCGCTTCCTGCTGACCTTCGATGACGGCCCCAGTGCCTCGGGCTACAACAATCCGAGCCGGTCGGTGGTGGCTGATCTGGCACATAACCCGGTATTACCGGGCATCAAGGCAGTGTTCTTCCTGCAGACCGAAGCCTACCGCTCCGGCGGCAGTTCCCGGGGGCGCAAGACCATGGAACGTGAATTCGCCGCCGGCCACCTCCTGGCGTTCCACACCGCCACGACATTTCACACCAACCACCGTTGGTTGAATGACGCAGAGCTGGAGCGCACCCTCAACGTCGGCGCTGCGGCTATCGCCAGCATCACCGGTACGCCCCCTGTATTGGTACGCCCGCCCTTCTGGAACTACGACAAGCGCACCTTCGCCGCCTACCAGCGGCACGGCATGCAGGTACTGCTGACGGACCTGAGTGCCAACGACGGCAAGATCTGGGGCTTCAATGGCAGCCCGCGTCGGCGGGCCAACTTGTATCGGCAACTGTCAGTTGTACGCGAACGTATCGCCTTGGGAGAGTTGCCTAGCGTGGAGGGCGTGATACCGGTGGTGGTGACCTTCCACGATATCAACCGCTACACAGCCCGACACATGCAGGAGTACTTGCAAATCCTGATGGACAGTGCGCGAATCAATGGTTTGACGACCGCCGCCGAGCCGTTCTACACCGACACTGTCCAGCTTCAACAAGCGGCGCTAGGACGTGCAGTGAAGGTCGTAAGCGAGCCAGTGCATCTGCCAGGCGTATGGAATTGGATATGGGATACAGATTCACACTGATCTCTGCAACCTGTGGAGATCAGACGTTTGGGAGGGGCTCGCCCTCGAAGGCTGTGTGTCAGTCAGAAGATGTACTCGCTGAACCATCGCAATCGGGGGCAAGCCCCCTCCCACATTTTGATCGTATTTCAACTTAAGTTGATCGGGACTCAACACCCAATTCATCCCACACCGATTCGGCCAGGTGAAACGTCGCATTCGCCGCCGGTATCCCACAATAGATCGCACTCTGCATCAGTACTTCCTTGATCTCGGCGCGGGTCACGCCATTGCTGGCGGCCGCACGCAGGTGCAGTTTCAGCTCTTCACTGCGGTTCATGCCGATCAGCATGGCGATGGTGATCAGGCTACGGGTGTGCCGTGGCAAGCCAGGGCGGGTCCAGATATCACCCCAGGCGTGGCGGGTGATCATTTCCTGGAACTCGCTGTTGAACTCGGTCAGGGCATTGAGGCTTCGGTCGACATGAGCATCGCCCAGTACTTCGCGGCGCGCTTGCAGGCCGTCGGCGTAACGTTGTTTCTCGTCCACAAAAAGCTCCTCAGCGGGCCAGCAGAAATTCAATCACGCGGTCGCTGAACGCAGCGCCGGCTTGCACATTGGACAGGTGCGCCGCATAGAACTCGGCGTACTCGGCGCCGCGCACATGGCTCTGGATAAAGTGGCTGCCGGCTGGCGGCGTCACCGCGTCTTCGGTGCCGGCTATCACCAGGGTCGGCACGCTGATCGACGACAATTGCTCACGAAAATCCGCATCGCGCACCGCACCGCAGTTGGCGGCATAACCTTCAGGCGAGGTGGCCGCAAGCATGTCGGTGATCTGCTTGGCCTGATGCGGGTTGGCCGCTGCGAAATCCGCGGTGAACCAGCGCGCAATCGATGCATCGCGCAGGGCCACCATCGCGGCGGCGCCATCACGCAGGACCATTTCGATGCGTGGGTTCCACACCTCAGGCGTACCGATCTTGGCGGCGGTATTGCACACCACCAGGCGCTGCAGGCGCTCGCCGGCGTAAATGCCCAGCCACTGGCCGATCAAGCCGCCCATAGACAGGCCGCAAAAATGTGCACGTTGGATATCCAGCGCATCCAGCAGTGCGATCACGTCACGGCCCAGTTGCTCGATGCTGTACGGCCCTTCGGTCACCAGGGATTTGCCATGCCCACGGGTGTCGAAGCGCAACACGCGAAAATGCTCAATGAATGCCGGGATCTGGATATCCCACATATGCAGGTCGGTGCCCAGGGAGTTGGACAGCACCAGCAACGGTGCCCCCTGCGGCCCGTCCAATTGGTAATGCAGTTCGCCCTCGGCGAGTTGTACAAAAGCCACAGCGGTCTCCTCAGGCAGTCAAAGCAAAGTGTTCGGTCATGGCACGCGTGACCCAGGTATGCGCCTGGCCCAGGTAGTGGGCCGGGTCGAGCAGGCGGTCCAGTTCAGCCGCTGACAACTCGGCGGTTACTTGCGGCTCATCCGCCAGCACTGCGCGCAAGTGGCACTGCTCGGCAACCGCACGTTTGCAGCATTGTTCAAGCAAATGGTGCGCGGTGTCGCGCCCCAGCCGTTGGGCAAGCACGATGCTGACGGCCTCGGCCAGCAGCAGGCCTTGGGTCAGGTCAAGGTTCTGCGCCATACGCTCGGCGTCGACCTCCAGCCCTTCACTGACCGCCAGTGCCTGTTGCAAAGCCCCAGACACCAACCGGCAAATCTCCGGCAAGGTTTCCCATTCGGCGTGCCACAAGCCCAGGCTGCGTTCGTGCTCCTGAGGCATGGCGCTGAACAGCGTCGCCACCAGGCCCGGTACGCGGGTGGCGGCGCTGATCAGCACGGCGGCGCCGACCGGGTTGCGCTTGTGCGGCATGGTGGACGACCCGCCCTTGCCCGGCGCCGAAGGCTCAAACACCTCCGCCGCCTCGGTTTGCATCAACAGGCTGATATCGCGGCCCAGCTTGCCGAGGCTACCGGCGATCAGGCCAAGCACACTGGCGAACTCCACCAGGCGATCACGCTGGGTGTGCCAGGGTTGTTCGGGCAGGCTCAGTTGCAGCTCAGTGGCCAAGGCTTCGGCCACAGGCATGGCGTGTTCGCCGAGCGCTGCCAAGGTGCCGGACGCCCCGCCAAATTGCAGCACCAACAGGCGCGGTTTCAACTCGGCAAGGCGCTGGCGACTGCGCGTCACCGCGCCCAGCCAACCGGCAATTTTCATCCCCAGGGTGACCGGCGTCGCGTGCTGCAACCAGGTGCGCCCGGCCAATGGCACAGCGGCGTAACGCTGGGCCTGGGCAGCCAGCACATCCCCCAGGCGCGCCAGGTCCGCTTCGATCAACACCAGTGCCTGACGCACTTGCAGCACCAAGCCGGTGTCCATCACATCCTGGCTGGTCGCGCCCAGATGCACATACCGCTCGGCACCGGGATCTTCACTGGCAATCAATTTGCCCAGCGCCTTGACCAATGGAATCGCCGAGTTGCCCGCGGTGGCAATCGCCACGCCGAGGGCGTCCACGTCGTACAAAGACGCCAGGCACGCCTGGGCGATCGGTGCGACAACGGCCTGCGGGATCAACCCGACCCGCGCCTCAGCCCGGGCCAGCGCGGCCTCGAAATCCAGCATGCCCTGCAAGCGTCCCTGGTCACAGAACACCTCGGCCATGCTGTCAGCGGTGAAGTAAGCGTCGAACAGTTGATTGCTCGTGCGCAGCGTCATAACTCATCCCTTACAGATCGTGGTGCAGGTACGCCGCCTGTTTCGGCAAGCGCAAGCTGAACAGGAAGGCCACCGCCATCATTGCGGTGACGTACCAGTAGAAGGTGTTTTCCATACCGATGGATTTCAGGCTCAATGCGACCACTTCCGCCGAACCGCCAAACACCGCGTTAGCCACGGCATACGCCAGGCCCACGCCCAAGGCACGCACCTGGGGCGGGAACATCTCGGCTTTGACCAGGCCGCTGATGGAGGTGTAGAAGCTGACAATCGCCAAGGCCAGGGTGATCAGCACAAAGGCCAGGAACGGGCTGGTCACGGTTTTCAAAGTCAGCAGGATCGGCACGGTGAACAGGGTGCCAAGGCCGGCGAACCAGAGCATGGAGTTACGGCGACCGATCTTGTCGGCCAGCATGCCGAACAGCGGCTGCATGCACATGTACAGAAACAGCGCGCCGGTCATGATGTAGCTGGATGTCTTGGCATGCATGCCAACGGTATTCACCAGGTACTTCTGCATGTAGGTGGTGAACGTATAGAAAATTAGCGAGCCGCCGGCGGTGTAGCCCAGCACGGTGATGAACGCTTTGCCGTGGTCGCGAAACAGCGCGACGATACTGCCGGCGTCCTTGTCTTCGCGCATTTCCTTGCTGGTGGTCTCTTTCAGCGTACGACGCAGCAGCAGGGAGATCACTGCGGCAATGGCGCCGATCACGAACGGAATACGCCAGCCCCAAGCGCGCAGTTCGTCTTCGGTGAGGATCTGTTGCAGGATCACCACCACCAATACCGCCAGCAACTGACCACCGATCAGGGTCACATACTGGAACGAGGCGAAGAAACCGCGCTGGCCCTTGAGTGCGACTTCACTCATGTAGGTCGCCGTGGTGCCGTATTCGCCACCCACAGACAAGCCCTGGAACAGCCGCGCCACCAACAGCAGCGCCGGCGCCCAGGCACCGATGTCTTTGTAAGTGGGCAGGAACGCGATGACCAGGGAACCGGCGCACATCATCAGCACCGAGATCATCATCGAGTTCTTGCGACCGTGCTTGTCGGCCACTCGGCCAAACAGCCAGCCGCCGATGGGCCGCATCAGGAACCCGGCGGCAAACACACCGGCGGTGTTGAGCAGTTGGACCGTGGGGTCGTCCGAGGGGAAAAACGCCGGGGCGAAATAAATGGCGCAAAAGGCGTAGACGTAGAAGTCGAACCATTCGACAAGGTTGCCGGAAGAGGCACCGACAATCGCAAAAATCCGTTTGCTGCGTTCTTCTCCGGTGTAGTGACTCGTTGTTGTTGTCATGTTTTTTTACTCAGTGGGAACGGTTATAGCCTAGACATACTTTGCAACAACCATGTTCCGCAAGCAGACTTTTGGGTATGTAGTGACTGTGAGGGCCTCATCGGGAGCAAGCCCCCTCCCACATTGGTATGTATTCACAAGTCCAAATGTGGGAGGGGGCTTGCTCCCGATGGGCCCCTACAGCCAACTCAGTAATCGAAAAACACCGTTTCCTTATCCGTCCCCTGCAAAATCACATTCCACTGATGCACGCCCTGCGCATCCGGCTTGGCAATCAACGTACCGCGACGCTCGGCTGGCACACACGCCAGCAGCGGGTCATCGCCATTGAGTGCCTCACCGTCAAAATAAATCCGCGTCAGCAAGTGCTTCACCAGCCCGCGGGCAAACACCAGCACCACCAGGTGCGGCGCCTGGGTGGTGCCCTTCAAGCCTGGAACGGCACCCGGTTTGATGGTGGTAAAGCGGAACCGCCCTTCGGCATCCACCGGCACCCGGCCAAAGCCTTCGAAGTTGGGGTCGAGCGCCTTGTCCTGCTCATCCTCAGGGTGGTCGTATTTGCCGGCGGCATTGGCCTGCCAGACTTCGAGCATGGCGTCGTTGACGACATCACCGTTGCCATCCACCACCTGCCCGCTGATGGCCACGCGTTCGCCGAGGGTCGCGGCAACGGTCAGGTCTTCGCGGTTCAGCCAGGTCAGGCCGATGTGGTAGTACGGCCCGACGGTGTGGGACGTGGTCGCATTGAGTGTCATCTCATTTCTCCATCGGCGTGGCGTCGCGGCCGCGCAGGACGATGTCCCAGCGGTAACCGAGGGCGTAGGAAGGAACGGTTTTTTCCAGGTCGAAACGCGCGATCAGGCGTTCTTTGGCGCGGGTATCCGGCACACAGTTGTAGATCGGGTCGTATTCGAGCAACGGGTCGCCAGGGAAATACATTTGCGTCACCAACCGCGTCAGCACACTGGGGCCGAACAGCGAAAAGTGGATATGCGCCGGGCGCCATGCGTTGTGGTGGTTGCCCCATGGGTAGGCGCCGGGCTTGATGGTCTGGAACTGGTACCAGCCATCGGCGTCGGTGACGGTGCGCCCGGTGCCAGTGAAGTTCGGGTCCAGCGGTGCGTCGTGCAGGTCGCGCTTGTGGTTATAGCGACCGGCGGCGTTGGCCTGCCAGATCTCCACAAGGATGCCCGGTACCGGCAGGCCATTCTCGTCGAGCACACGGCCATGAATGATGATGCGCTCGCCTTGGGGCTCTCCGTCATGCTGGGCAGTCAGGTCGTTGTCCTTCTCATTGATGCGCTCGGCGCCGATAGTCGGGCCGGTGATTTCCGACAAGGAATGGGGCAGGAACACCAGTGGCTGGGACGGCGAGCGCAGGTTCGTCGACTGGTAGGCCGGGTGCAGGTAATCAGGTTGGGTGCCCGCTTGCGGGCGCCGGTAACCGGGCTTGTCACTCATGGAGCAATCCTCTCTTGTTAGACGCGTTCAATCGCCAGGGCCAGGCCTTGGCCGACGCCCACGCACATGGTCGCCAGGCCTTTGCTGCCGCCGGTTTTCTCCAACTGGTGCAGGGCCGTCAAGACCAACCGCGCACCGCTCATGCCCAAGGGGTGGCCGAGGGCAATGGCGCCGCCGTTCGGGTTGACCTGGGGTGCATCGTCAGCAATGCCCAGCTCGCGCAGCACCGCCAGACCTTGGCTGGCGAAAGCTTCGTTGAGTTCGATCACGTCAAAGGCAGTGACCGCCAACCCCAGGCGCTCCACCAGCTTGCGCACCGCCGGTACCGGGCCAATGCCCATCACACGCGGGGCGACCCCGGCACTGGCCATGCCCAGCACGCGGGCGCGGGCGGTGAGGCCATGTTTCTTGACGGCCTCGGCGGACGCGAGGATCAGTGCTGCGGCGCCATCATTGACGCCCGAGGCATTGCCAGCGGTGACGGTCTTGTCCGGGCCGTTGACCGGCTTGAGTTTGGCCAGGGCTTCCAGGCTGGTGGCCCGTGGGTGCTCATCGTGCTCCACCAGGGTCTCGCCTTTTTTATGGGCGACCCGCACCGGCACGATTTCCTCCGCGAAGAAACCCGCGGCTTGCGCGGCGGCGGTGCGTTGCTGGCTGCGCAGGGCGAAAGCGTCCTGGTCGGCGCGGGAAACCTGGTAGTCGTCGGCCACGTTATCGGCGGTCTGCGGCATGGCATCCACGCCGTACTGGGCCTTCATCAGCGGGTTGATAAAGCGCCAGCCGATGGTGGTGTCTTCCAACTTCATGTTGCGCGAAAACGCAGCATCGGCCTTGCCCATCACGAACGGAGCACGGGACATCGACTCGACGCCACCGGCAATCGCCAGCTCCATTTCGCCACTGGCAATGGCGCGAAAAGCAGTACCGATTGCATCCATGCCCGAGGCGCACAGGCGGTTGAGGGTCACGCCCGGAATGCTTTCCGGCAGCCCCGCCAGCAACAGCGCCATGCGCGCCACGTTACGGTTGTCTTCGCCTGCCTGGTTGGCGCAGCCGAGAAACACCTCGTCCACTGCGCTCCAATCCACCGAGGGGTTGCGCTCGATCAGCGCCTTGATCGGCAACGCCGCCAAGTCATCGGCGCGTACCGTGGACAGGCCACCACCAAAACGGCCGATAGGCGTGCGAATGGCATCGCAGATAAATACGTCGCGCATCAGGCTTCTCCCGGCGCTTGGCCGTGGGCCGCGGCCGTGCGTGCTTCAAGGTCACGCAGGGCGGTCAGTTCTGTCTCGGTGGGTTCGGCCGTGGTACTGACCTGATCGGCAAAGCGAATCGCCCAGCCGGTGGCGGCGACCACTTGCTCACGGGTCACGCCAGGATGCAGCGCGGTGACCACGAACTCATGGCTGCCCTCTTCCGGCTCCATGATGCACAGGTCAGTAATAATGCCTACGGGACCGGCGCCGGGCAGGCCAAGACGCTTGCGTGAATCGCCGCCTTCGCCGTGACCGACGGAGGTGATGAAGTCCAGCTTGTCGACAAATGAACGGGACGACTGTTTAAGAATGATCAGCACGCTCTTGGCGGAACCTGCGATCTCCGGCGCGCCACCGGCACCGGGCAAACGCACTTTGGGCTGGTGATAATCACCGACCACGGTGGTGTTGATATTGCCGAAACGGTCGACCTGGGCTGCACCGAGAAAACCGACATCAATGCGCCCGCCCTGCAGCCAGTAGCGAAAGATCTCACCGGTGGGCACTACAGTGTCGGCAGTCTCCGCCAACTCGCCGTCACCGATGGACAGCGGCAACACGCTGGGCTTGGCCCCAATCGGGCCGGACTCGTAGATCAGCACCACGTCGGGCGACGAAGTCAGGCGCGCCAGGTTGGCCGCTTTGGACGGCAGGCCGATGCCGACGAAGCAGACTGAGCCGTTCTGCAGGCGGCGTGCGGCGGCGACGGTCATCATCTCATTGGTGGAGTAAGCCATTACTTGGCCTCCTGAGTGGTGGCCAGCTTGGCCTGGAATTCACTGAAGTCGGCAGTGCCATGGATGTACTCGTCGATCCAGGCGCTAAAGGTCCCACGGTCGCGGGCAATCGGGTCCCACGCCTGGTAGAAGCGGTTATCCCGCTCGTTGTAGCCGTGGGCGTAGGACGGGTGCGCACCACCCGGTACGTGACATACCGCCGTCAGGGCCCAGGTCGGCAGCACGCAGCTGTTCATCGGTGCATTCAGGTCATCGACGATTTCCTCGACGGTGACGATGCAGCGCTTGGCCGCCAGGGCCGCCTCCTTCTGCACACCCAGAATGCCCCAGAGCAACACGTTGCCCTTGCGGTCGGCTTTCTGCGCGTGGATCACGGTGATGTCCGGGCGCACCGACGGCACCGCCGCCAACACCTCGCCGGTGAAGGGGCAAGTGACGGTCTTGATCAGTGGGTTGACCTTGGGCAAGTCAGAACCGGCGTAAGCACGAAGCACCGCGAACGGCAGGCCGGATGCACCAGCAACGTAGGCATTGGCCAGGTCGGCGTGGCTGTGTTCTTCGATCTCCAGCGGTTGCGGCCATTGCTTCTCGACCGCGTCGCGCAGCCGGTGCAGGGAGCCCACACCCGGGTTGCCGCCCCAAGAGAAAATCAACTTGCGTGCGCAACCGGCACCGATCAACTGGTCGTAGATCAGGTCAGGCGTCATACGCACCAGTGTCAGGTCTTTCTTGCCCTGACGAATGATTTCATGACCTGCGGCCGTAGGGATCAGGTGGGTAAAGCCTTCGAGGGCGACGGTATCGCCGTCGTTCACGAAGCGCTTGACCGCATCACGCAGGGTGAGGATTTCAGCCATGGGGTTGGGCTCCCGGGGTTGATCGAAAAAAGCGCTGGGGTGGCGCCGAAGTGCTTGAAGATTAAGCCGGGGAAATGAGTCGAACAATCCGATAATCGACTCAGCGTTCGATTATCGAACAGATTGTTGTCTAGCTAATCTTCTAATCCGGGAGGTGGCTTGCCCCCTCCCAGATTAGAACCCTGCCAGCCTCAGGTAGCATCGGCATGGCTGACCATGCCCTTGATCACCACCGCTGCCGTGGCCAATGCAGCGGGAATCACCAATGCTGTAAGCACCTGCTCGAAGTTCCAGCCCAGGCCCAGCAAGGTAGCGCCCATCCACGCGCCGAGGATCGCGCCGAAGCGGCCAATACCAAGCATCCACGACACACCGGTGGCACGCCCTTGGGTTGGGTAGAAGCGTGCGGCCAGGGACGGCATCGCCGACTGCGCACCGTTGACGCACATCCCGGCGATCAGCACCAGGGTTGCCAACAAGGTGATATTGCCCAGGCTCTGCCCGACCGCGTACGCAAACACCCCGGCCAGCAAATAGAAAGTGCCAATCACTTTGTGCGGGTTGAACCGGTCCATTGCCCAGCCCACGCCGACAGCGCTCAATACCCCGCCAAACTGGAACAGCGCGCCGATAAACGCGGCCTGTTCCATGCTGGCACCGCTGTCGCGCATCAGGGTGGGCAGCCAGCTGGTCAGCAGGTAAACAATCACCAGGCCCATGAAGTAAGTGAGCCACAACAACAAGGTGCCGGCGCTGTAGGTGCCCGAGAAGATCACCGCGAAGACGTTGCGGGCCTTGACGGTTTTTTGCTCCGGCACACTGAAACCGGTGGCCTGGGCCACGATGCCGGGCTCGATCGGTGCAAGGGTCTTGCGCACCTTGTCGGTGCCGCGATTGCGTACCACCAGATAACGCGCCGACTCCGGCAGCCACACCAACAGCACCACCGCCAGGATCAATGGCAGGATGCCGCCAATCAGCAACAGGCTGTGCCAGCCGAACGCCGGGATCAGCTTGGCCGAAATAAACCCACCGCCGGCCATGCCCAGGTTGAAACCGCAGAACATGCTGGTCACCAGCAACGACTTATGGCGCTCAGGGGTATATTCGGAGAGCAAGGTGGTGGCATTCGGCATGCCGGCGCCCAGGCCCAGCCCGGTGAGAAAGCGCAGCACCAGCAACTGGTCGACATTACTGCTGTAGGCCGACGCCAGGCTGAAAGCACCAAACACCAGCACCGCGCCGACCAACACGACTTTGCGGCCAAAGCGGTCGGCCAACGGACCAGAGCCCAATGCGCCGAACACCATACCAATCAGCGCGGCACTCATCACCGGACCGAGGCTGGCGCGGTCGATGCCCCAGTCTTGGGACAGTGCCGGAGCAATAAAGCCCATGGCAGCGGTATCGAGGCCGTCGAGGAAGACAATCAGGAAACACAGGATCACCACGCGCCACTGATAGCGCGACAGCGGCTGGGTATTGATAAAGGACTGCACGTCCAGGGTGGTACCGACAGATGGCTGATTCATTATTTTTATTCCACACCGATGGCGGGCTGACGACCTGGGGTCATCATTATTATTGGGCGGCTGCGCACAGCGCTGCCGCACATTAATAAGCCAGGGGAAACACCGTCAATCGAGCGAGCCGGGATCTGTGCGGTCACCGAACAGCTTAGGCAAACAGTTGCGCACTCAAATCACGGCTGGCACTGAGCATGCTCGGCAAAAAACGCTGCTCCAACTCACTGCGGCTGACCCGCCCGGCATGGGTGCTGACGTTAAGCGCGGCCAACACCTGGCCGGAGGCGTCATACACCGGCACCGCGATGGAACGCAGGCCCTGCTCCAGTTCCTGGTCCACGATGCACCAACCCTGCTGACGCACTTGTTGCAGGCACTCGAACAAGGCTTCGGGCGTGGTCAGCGTGCGACTGGTCTTGGTTTGCAGGTCGGCATGCTCGAGATAGTCCTGCAGCGACGCATCGTCAAGGGCGGCGAGCAGGATGCGGCCCATGGACGTGCAATACGCCGGCAAGCGCCCGCCCACCGACAAGTCAACGGAGATCAGGCGCTGGGTGGTGGCGGAACGCGCGATATAGAGGATGTCGTCGCCTTCGAGGGTGGCCATATTGCAGGCTTCATGGAGTTGCTCGCTCATGCGGTCCAGATAAGGTTGAGCCGAGACAGCCAGCGGTGTGGACGACAGATAGGCGTGACCAAGGGTCAGCACTTTAGGCAGCAGCGAGTAGGTGCGCCCATCCGTGGTGGCGTAGCCAAGTTTGATCAAGGTATGCAGGCAACGGCGCACGGCGGCGCGGGGGATTTCCGTGCGGTGGCTGATCTGGGCGATGGTGAGATGACGCTTGCGCTCCTGGAACGCCTGCACCACGGCCAGGCCACGGGCCAGGGAGGTCATGAAATCCGGATCACCGGTGAACGCCTGGATGCGCTTGGCCGGTGAAGCCACGATCGGCGGCGCCACTGATGCAAAGGAGTTGCGCAATTGATCGTTCATTTCAAGGGTCCTTTCTCTTGTTCTGACCACGGGAGGGTTGGCCGCTATTACAAGCCGTGCCGGTCGCGATGCACAAGTCAGCGCCGGCAACATTGGGCGATTATCGGACGGTCATGCGATTATCGCAATTTGACAGGCACCGGCCTCAGGGGGCTAACGTTTCAGATTTGCCTTATAAGCTCACAAGAGTGGCCTTCTAACCCTGCCATGTAGAATGAATGCAGACAATATGATGACGGTGTTCACAATTACTGACAGCGACATGTAACAAAATCCTCACACGATGTTGACGCTTTTTAACTTCATGATGATAGTGTTATTCAAATGCACCGCTATAATGCAATCTGTGCAGAGGTCAGCCCGATATCACTGTCGGGATTGGAGCTCACCAGGCGTTGCAGGTTGTATGCAACGCCGGTCACATGTACCCGCTTAAAAGAACTGCCCTCAGGCCCGCCTTTCAACTTGAACGGTTCAACTGTTCAATTGGAAACCGCCCGAGGACGCTTTCAGGCATGACACTGCGCGATCAATAAACTCAACTCAATTAGGTAACACTGTGACGAAAGATGAACTGCGCGCGGAACTTGAGCGCCAGGAGCAACGTTACAAGGACGTTTACGGCGGGGAAGTCACCACCTACGCCGCGCAACCTGAGCCGGAACGCAAACCATGGCGCAAACGAGCCAGCTTGCTGGACCAGGCCTTTGCCCAGGAAATCCAAAAGATAGAACAGGAACTCAAGACCGAAGAGCCATAAGCACTTCGGTTCAAGCCTCCAGGGCCTTGCTGTCTCTGCCGGTCCACCACTGGCAGAGGGCACCTCGTATCCGTGCCCGCTGGTCAGTAACCTACAGCCACCCACGAAATTTCATACAAATGTTTCAGGCATGACGTTTTCATGACAAAAGCCTGGCTTTTCCGACCTGCGCTTTATAAATCAAAGACTTGCCAAACCCCCGAAAACCCTGGGATGCGTCCGTTTTGCCGGTGGTTTCTCAATCAAGATTGTTACCGATGAGCAGCTAATGCATCGATTACTGATGTTTTCTGGCATAATCGCGCCCCCTTACGACCGGGTCAGAAAACCTTCATGATCGATTTATTCAGCGGACTGGATGCTTGGGTTCTAGTGAGCCTGTTGCTCGCCCTGGCCTTTGTCCTCGCCTTCGAGTTCATCAATGGCTTTCATGACACCGCTAACGCGGTGGCCACAGTCATCTATACCAAAGCCATGCCGCCGCACCTGGCCGTGTTCTTCTCCGGGGTGTTCAATTTCCTCGGCGTGTTGCTCGGCGGTGTCGGTGTTGCCTACGCCATCGTGCACTTGCTGCCGGTGGAGTTGCTGATCAATGTGAACACCGGCCATGGCTTGGCGATGGTCTTCTCTTTATTGGCTGCGGCGATCACCTGGAACCTGGGCACCTGGTACTTCGGTATCCCCGCCTCCAGCTCCCACACCCTGATCGGCTCGATCCTCGGTGTCGGCCTGGCCAACGCGCTAATCAATGACATCCCCCTGGCTGACGGTGTGAACTGGCAGAAGGCCGTGGATATCGGCGCGTCCCTGGTGTTCTCGCCGATGGCCGGCTTCCTGGTCGCAGCCCTGGTGCTGATCGGCCTGAAGTGGTGGCGCCCGCTGTCGAAGATGCACAAGACCCCGGACCAGCGCCGCAAGCTCGATGACAAGAAGCACCCGCCGTTCTGGAACCGCCTGGTCCTGGTGATTTCGGCCATGGCGGTGAGTTTCGTGCACGGTTCCAACGATGGCCAGAAAGGCATCGGCCTGATCATGCTCGTACTGATCGGTATCGTGCCGGCGCAGTTCGTCCTTGACCTGGGCAGCACCACCTACCAGATCGAGCGTACCCGCGACGCGACTCTGCACCTGAACCAGTTCTACCAGCGCAACCACGAGACCCTGGGCGAGTTCCTGGCCCTGGGCAAAAGCGTGAAGGATGACCTGCCGGGCAAGTTCCGTTGCAACCCGCAGCAGACCGAACCGACGATCAACGCGCTGCTGGGTACCTTGAAAGGCGTCTCGGACTACCATTCGCTGACCGCCGACCATCGCATTGAAGTACGTCGTTACCTGCTCTGCCTGGACGACACCGCGAAGAAAGTCGGCAAGCTGCCAGGCCTGGATTCCCGTGAGAAGTCCGACCTCGACAAGCTGCGCAAAGACCTGACTGCCACTACCGAGTACGCCCCGTTCTGGGTGATCCTCGCGGTCGCACTGGCCCTGGGCCTGGGCACCATGGTGGGTTGGAAGCGCGTGGTGCTGACCATCGGCGAGAAGATCGGCAAGCAGGGCATGACCTATGCACAGGGCATGTCGGCACAGATCACCACGGCCACCATGATCGGCTTCGCCAATATCTTCGCCCTGCCAGTGTCCACCACCCACGTGCTGTCTTCCGGCGTTGCGGGCACCATGGTTGCCAACAAGAGCGGCCTGCAAGGTGGCACCGTCAAGACCATCCTGATGGCCTGGGTATTGACCCTGCCAGCGACCGTGGGCCTGTCGGCCGGGTTATTCTGGTTGGCGTCCAAGGCATTGGGCAACTGATAGCCAGACGGCAATAAAAAAGGTGCGATCCGCGAGGGTCGCACCTTTTTTTATATTCGCATTTAGAGAAAAGCAAAGCGAAAAAAAGGGCGACCGAAGTCGCCCAAAATGCCTTGCGTGCCCATGTAACCCGGAAAGACCTAAGGTTTTTTACGCTTGTTCGCGTCTTTCCAGATAAAAAATCCAAACCCTACAAAAAACAGCACCATGAGGCTTACAGTCAGCACTCCGGCAAAAACCACATTATCGAAAAACATGACCGGCCTCCTGCACTTGCCCTGTTGCGATAGGGCTAAGTTAATGGAGAAGCCGCAGTGGGAAATTGACTAGGATCAATGTCGCCCGCAACGGGGCGTAAAGAAGGGTAATAACTGACCTGCATCAATGGATGCAGGCTGTTTCAACGTTTTTTCGGCTTTTTCTTCGACTTCTTCTTGGGTTTCCCCAAAGGCATGGCTTGTTCAAAGGCTTGTCGAAGTTCATTCAAGCGTTTGTCGTTGAGATCATGTACGCGCTTGGCACGTTCGGCGTTCAGGTCAATCAGCTTGTCGTCATCACTCATGGCTTGGCTTACGCAGTGGCGGGAATGCCGCAATAATGCGGCCTGCCCCGCCCGACGGCAAATCAGCGGGCGACAAAATGCAGGTCATCGACCAAAATCGGCGCTTTGCACCCGACCGAGGAGGCGCCCCCAGTGGCCCTGCACAACGATCTTCCACCGCTGCTGGCCCTGCGCGCTTTCGAAGCCGTGGCGCGGCACTTGAGCTTTATCAAGGCGGCGAACGAGTTGTCGGTGACACAAAGTGCGCTGAGCCACCAAGTGCACAAGCTCGAACAACATTTGGGCAAACCGCTGTTTATCCGGCGTACCCGTGCGATTGATCTGACATCAGACGGGCAACTCTATTACGCCCAAATCCGCCCAGCCCTGGACGCCATCGCGGCTGCCACCCGCAGCCAACGGGTCGCAACCAGCGCCAGCGTGTTGCGCATCGGCGTGCTCGCGTCCTTCGCCGCGCTATGGCTGGCACCCCGCCTGGCCGAGTTTCTCCAGCAGCACCCGCATATCCAGGTGGAGTTGCTGCCCGCGATTCAATTGGCCAATGTCGCCACGGCCGAGGTAGACCTGGCCATCCGTTACGGCAAAGGCGACTGGCCCAACGTGCACGCCACACGCCTGATGGCCGAAACCCTATACCCGGTGTGCAGCCCGGGCTTCAAGGCCAGCCAGGTGCCCCATGGCTCCTTGTTGATGGCGACTTCGCACCGCCCCTTCGAATGGACGGATTGGTCCGCCCATTATCAGGTCGACCTCGAGCGCCACCCCCGTGTAATGCTGCATGACTACAACATCGTGGTGGAAGCCGCGGTGGCTGGCCAGGGTATCGCCATGGGCCGCCACCGTCTGATCGCGCGCAGGCTTCAGGACGGCAGCCTGGTACAGGCATTTGACTGGCCGCCCTACCACAGCGAAATCGGCTACTGGCTGATCGCGCCCCAAGGCCCACTCAGCGCAGCGGCCGAGTGCTTCAGCCAATGGCTGAAGCAAGCCTGCGCCGACACGTGAGTTTTTTCGATACATCGGGTGAGATCTATCCGTTTGTCGGCCACCTCGACAATCAACATGCTGAAACCTCCTGAACCCAGAGGATTCACCATGAGCGATTCCATCCGCCAACGCGTATACGCCCTCGGCCTGACACTGCCAACACCCAGCCAACCGGCAGCCAACTACATCAACCATGTCATCAGCCAACACCAGCTGTTCATCTCCGGGCAAATTCCCATGCTCGATGGCAAACCCGCCTACGTCGGGCGGCTGGGTGACGCCCTCAGTGATGAAGAAGGCGCACAGGCGGCGGAACTGGCAGCGTTGGGGCTGCTGGGGCAATTAAGCGATGCGCTGGGTGATGACCTTTCGCGGGTGGTGCGCACCCTGCGCCTGGGCGTGTTCATCGCCAGCACAGCGGACTTCCAGCGCCAGAGCGTAGTCGCCAACGGTGCCTCAAACCTGTTGGTCAACGCCCTCGGCGACAAAGGCCGGCACGTACGCACCGCTGTAGGCGTCTGCAGTTTGCCGGCTGGCGTCGCCGTGGAGGTTGATGCCATTTTCGAGCTGCGGCCGTGAGCCCGCTGGCTATCCAACAACTGCGCAAGGCCACACCCGGCTGCCAGTCAGGCCTTGTGCACTTCAACCATGCCGGGGCGTCCTTGCCCAGCCAGGCAACCCTCGACGCCATCTTCGACCAGTTGCAACGCGAAGCCCGCGACGGCCCGATGGAAGCCGGCGAACATGGCGCGGTGCTGGTGGAAAGAGCCCGCCGCGCCGCCGGGCAACTGCTCAATGCGCCGGCCTCCTCGATTGCCTTCGCCAGCAGCGGTTCCACGGCCTGGAGCATGGCCTTCCAGGCGCTGGGCCCCTGGAAGACGGGCGACCGGATCCTGGTAGGCCGCCACGAATGGGGCGGCAACTTGGCGAGCATGGCGTTGGCCGTACAAGCGGGCGCGCGGGTTGAGGTCATCCCCTGCGATGCCACCGGCGCGGTCTGCCCAGTGGCGCTGGAGTCGATGCTCGATGCCAACGTGAAGCTGATCGACCTCACTTGGCTGCCGGCCAACGGCGGCCTGATCAACCCTGCGCAGGCCATCGGCGCAGTCGCCCGGCGGCATGCCATCCCCTATTTTATCGACGCCGGCCAAGCCGTCGGCCAGGTGCCGGTGGATGTGCAAGCGTTGCAGTGCGACGTGCTTAAATCCGCCGGCCGCAAGCACCTGCGCGGGCCTCGCGGTACTGCACTGCTGTATGTCAGGCCGGATTTTCTCCAGCACCTGGCCCCCGCCCAACGCGACGTGCTTTCAGCGCCCTGGACCGCCGAAGGCTTCGACTTGCGCAACGACGCCCGGCGCTTTGAAACCAGCGAAGTGTCCTTCGCCCTGCTGGCCGGCCTAGGCAATGCGTTGCAAGAGATCAATCGATTGGGGATCGAGCGCGTGTGGGAAAGGGTCTCGCAGACCCGTGCGCGAATCCGCGAAGCGCTGCTTCAGATATCAGGGATTACCCTGCATGACCTGGGCACCACTCATTCCGGCTTGATCGCTTTCAACCTGGCCGGTTGGGACAGCTTTGAACTCAAGCGGCGCCTGGGATTGAAGCGCATCAATATCGGCGCCAACGGCGTGGCTTACACCCCCTTGGATATGCAGGCACGCGGGCTGGCCAGTATTGCGCGAATCTCCGTCAGCCCACTCAACACCGATGACGATATCGAGTTACTGACAAAGGCCCTGCGTGAACTGAACGATTAAACCTCGATATCCACCCACAGGCCCTGGCGTGGCGCATCTTCGATCAAAGGTGCCACGGGAACAGTGTTGTCCGCGTTAAGCACGTCGCCGGGAATGGGCAAATGCTGCTCCGAGCCGTCGTCGGCTTCGCGCCGGCGTTTCTGCTGTTCCTGCTGGCGGAGTTGTTCTTCGCGCAACAGAAAGGTCGATTGCTCCGCATCGCCCTTTTTCAGGTCGATGGTGCTCTCGTTGGAGCCCGCTTGAACGGGTACCACCGGCGGAATATCCGGCTTCTGGCGTGCCGGATCGAGTTGCGACGTGACCGGCACAACGCTGACGGGCAGCATGGGTGGCAGCATGATAGTTACTCTCCTGATCAACAGGCTGTCGGCGGGTTGCAGGGCGACTTGAGCGCGGGCTCGCCAAGCTGTGACTCAGTCGACACTCGCAAGTGCCCGCCACCCGTCGATTCAGCACTCTGCCCGCCGGCCAAACGGAGTAGTTTTTGTCAGAGTCCTTGGGCGCAGGGGCTTGTTCCGTTAAGATAGTCGGCTTTTTCACGGCGGGAGTCAGGCAGCATGGCGCAGCAGTATCAACCGGGGCAACGCTGGATTAGTGACAGCGAAGCAGAGCTGGGGTTAGGCACCGTTCTGGCACAGGACGGGCGCTTGTTGACCGTGCTCTATCCGGCCACTGGCGACACCCGCCAGTATGCGCTACGGAATGCGCCCCTCACTCGCGTGAGGTTTTCGCCGGGCGACACCATCACCCATTTCGAAGGCTGGAAAATGACCGTACAGGAAGTCGACGACGTCGACGGCCTGCTGGTCTACCACGGCCTCAACGGGCAGAACGAGCAGGTCACCCTGCCGGAAACCCAGCTGTCCAACTTCATCCAGTTCCGCCTGGCCAGCGACCGTCTGTTTGCCGGGCAGATCGACCCGCTGGCCTGGTTCTCGCTGCGCTACCACACCCTGGAACACACCAGCCGCCAGTTGCAGTCCTCGCTGTGGGGCCTGGGTGGCGTACGTGCGCAACCTATTGCTCACCAACTGCACATCGCCCGTGAAGTCGCTGACCGTATCGCGCCACGGGTCTTGCTGGCTGACGAAGTGGGCCTGGGCAAGACCATCGAAGCCGGCCTGGTCATCCATCGCCAACTGCTCTCGGGGCGCGCCAACCGCGTGCTGATCCTGGTCCCGGAAAACCTGCAGCACCAGTGGCTGGTGGAAATGCGCCGCCGCTTCAACCTGCAGGTCGCCCTGTTCGACGAAGAACGCTTCATCGAAAGCGATGCCACCAACCCGTTCGAAGACACCCAGCTTGCACTGGTTGCGCTGGAATGGCTGGTCGACGATGAGAAGGCCCAGGACGCACTCTTCGCCGCCGGTTGGGACTTGCTGGTGGTCGACGAAGCCCACCACCTGGTGTGGCATGAAGACAAGGCCAGCGCGGAATACAGCCTGGTCGAGCAGCTTGCCGAGGTTATCCCGGGCGTGCTGTTGCTGACCGCCACCCCCGAACAACTGGGCCAGGACAGCCACTTTGCGCGCCTGCGCCTGCTGGACCCGAACCGTTTCCATGACCTGCAGGCCTTCCGCGCCGAGAGCGAAAACTATCGCCCAGTGGCCGAAGCCGTGCAGGAACTACTGGACAAGGGCCGCCTGTCGCCAGCCGCGCACAAGACTATCCAGGGTTTCCTCGGTGACGAAGGTGAAGCCCTGCTCACCGCCGTCAACGATGGCGACAGCGAAGCCAGTGCTCGCCTGGTGCGTGAACTGCTTGACCGCCACGGCACCGGCCGCGTGCTGTTCCGCAACACCCGCGCCGCCGTGCAAGGCTTCCCCGAGCGCAAGCTGCACGCCTACCCGCTGCCGAACCCGGACGAATACCTCGAGTTGCCTCTGGGCGAACATGCCGAGCTGTACCCGGAAGTCAGCTTCCAGGCGCAACCGGACATCGAGGAAGAAAACCGCTGGTGGCGCTTCGACCCACGGGTCGAGTGGCTGATCGACCAACTGAAGATGCTCAAGCGCACCAAGGTCCTGGTGATCTGCGCCCACGCCGAAACCGCCATGGACCTGGAAGACGCTCTGCGCGTGCGCTCCGGCATCCCGGCCACGGTGTTCCACGAGGGCATGAACATCCTCGAACGTGACCGCGCCGCCGCTTACTTTGCCGATGAAGAGTTCGGCGCTCAGGTGCTGATCTGTTCGGAAATCGGCAGTGAAGGCCGTAACTTCCAGTTCTCCCACCACTTGGTGCTGTTCGACCTGCCGTCCCACCCCGACCTGCTGGAACAGCGCATCGGGCGTCTGGATCGAATCGGCCAGAAACACGTGATCGAACTGCATGTGCCGTACCTGGAAACCAGCCCGCAACAGCGCCTGTTCCAGTGGTACCACGAAGCGCTCAACGCCTTCCTCAACACCTGCCCGACCGGCAACGCCTTGCAGCATCAGTTCGGCCCGCGCCTGCTGCCATTGCTGGAAGCCGCCGACGACGGCGAGTGGCAAGCCCTGATCGACGAAGCCCGTGCCGAACGCGAGCGCCTGGAGCAAGAGCTGCACACCGGCCGTGACCGCTTGCTGGAACTCAACTCCGGCGGCGCCGGTGAAGGCGATGCGCTGGTCGAAGACATCCTTGAGCAAGACGACCAGTTCGCCCTGCCGATCTATATGGAAACCCTGTTCGACGCCTTCGGCATCGACAGCGAAGACCATTCGGAAAACGCGCTGATCCTCAAGCCGAGCGAAAAAATGCTCGACGCCAGCTTTCCCCTGGGTGACGACGAAGGCGTGACCATCACCTACGACCGCAACCAAGCGCTCTCCCGGGAAGACATGCAGTTCATCACCTGGGAGCACCCGATGGTGCAGGGCGGCATGGACCTGGTGTTGTCTGGCTCCATGGGCAACACCGCCGTGGCGCTGATCAAGAACAAGGCGCTCAAGCCGGGCACCGTGTTGCTTGAACTGCTCTACGTCAGTGAAGTGGTTGCGCCACGCTCGTTGCAACTGGGCCGCTACCTGCCACCGGCCGCCCTGCGCTGCCTGCTGGATGCCAATGGCAATGACCTGTCGGGCCGTGTGTCGTTCGTCACCTTGAACGACCAACTCGAAAGCGTGCCACGGGCCAGCGCCAACAAGTTCGTGCAGGCCCAGCGCGATCAACTCACACCGCGCATCAACGCCGGTGAAGAGAAAATCGCCCCACGCCACGCCGAGCGTGTGGCCGAGGCCAAGCGTCGCCTGGCCGCAGACACCGACGAAGAGCTGGCACGCCTGACCGCGTTGCAAGCGGTCAACCCGACCGTACGTGACAGTGAGCTGGTTGCTTTGCGCAATCAACGCGAGCAAGGCTTGGCCATGCTCGATAAGGCGGCGCTGCGACTGGAAGCGATTCGGGTGTTGGTAGCGGGCTGATAATCCGCTGTAAGTAGAAGGCCCGCTTAGTGCGGGCCTTTTTATTTGTCTTGCTCCCGATGGAGTCACCTGAATCTCATGCTGTTGCCACCGAAGCCGGCACCTCAACCCCACTCAATCCCTCCTTCATGCGCTTGGCATCGCGCACAAAACTGCGCGACGCCTGAAACAGAAACAGCATGGTCAAGAACAGCGCCACCGGAATCAGGTACATGGCGTCATGCAACCCCACGGCTTTATAAGCCTCCGTCATCTGCTGCGCTCCGGCCGCATACATCGCCGAATGGGCAAAGTGATCGGACAAGGCCCCGACCACCACCGGCCCCATGCCACCGCCCAGTAAATACAGCCCAGCAAAGAACAACGCCATCGCCGTCGCTCGCAGGCGCGGTTCGATCACGTCCTGGATCGCCGTGTAAACGCAGGTGTAGAAGTTGTAGGCAAACAACCAGCCCACACTGAACAGCGCCACAAACACCCCAATCTCGACACGCCCGGCATGCAATGCCCAGGCGGTGGTGACCGTGGAGATGATCAAACTGAACGCGGCAAACAACAGGCGGCCATTGGCAACCCGTTGATGAATCTTGTCGGCAACCCAGCCGCCCAGCGTCAGCCCCACCAAGCCGGTCAGGCCGACGATCACACCGGTAGCGACGGCTGCATCCTGCAACGGCATCAGGAAATACCGTTGCAACATTGGCACCAGGAACGAGTTGCACGCGTACGTGGCAAAGTTAAAGCACAGCCCGGCCAGCACCAGCCACAGGAAGGTGGGCACCGCCAGTACGCGACGGATCGGGCGGTCGACACGTTCCTGGGCGACTTGCACGGTTTCCGCCGCGCCGCGCTTGGGTTCTTTTATATAGAACATGAACACCGCAAGAATCAGCCCCGGCACCGCCGCGATAAAGAACGGTGCGCGCCAGCTGTCGAATGCCTTGACCATCCAGCCGATGGTGAAAAACGCCAGCAACAGCCCCAACGGTAAACCGAGCATGAAAATACCCATGGCTCGCGCGCGACGGTGGGCCGGGAACAAGTCGCCAATCAGCGAGTTGGCTGCCGGTGCATAGCTGGCTTCCCCGATGCCAACACCCATGCGCACCAGCAGGAACGTCCAGAAACTGCCGACCATGCCGTTGATCGCCGTCAGCCCGCTCCAGGCGAACAGGCCCCAGCCCATCAACTTGCTGCGTGAGCCGGTGTCGGCCAGGCGCCCGAGCGGCAGCCCGGCAATGGCGTAGACGAGGGTAAAGGCGGTGCCGATGATACCGAGCTGGAAGTCGCTCAGGTGCCACTCCATGCGGATGGGCTCGATGATGATCGCGGGGATCGTGCGATCGAAGAAATTGAACAGGTTGGCGAGGAACAGCAGGAACAGAATGCGCCAGGCATTCGCCGCTTGGGTCGAGTTCTGCATGGGTCCGTCTCTATTATTGTTATGAGAGCTGCGATGCCCGATGCATCCTGCCCGGTACCTGCAACATAGTCAGGCTGGCAGCGGTTGTCTGTAATGATTCGTAAAGCTGATAGGGCATGATTTCACCCATCATCAGGGGATTTTGCCTACGAAAATATAAGTGCACGCCCCCCTTCCCAACGGCCATGGCACGGATAGAATGGCGAGCCTCTCGTAGCACCCACCTCCTACTTTTCTTATCGATGACGCCCATGTCCGAAGCCAGTCCGTGTCTGAATTGCGGTGCCTGCTGTTCACACTTTCGCGTGTCTTTCTTCTGGGGTGAATGCGCCTCATCCGGGGGCACAGTGCCCGATGATTTGGTGGTGCAGATCAACCCCAGCCGCGTGGCGATGATCGGTACCGACCAGAAACCTGCACGTTGCTGCAGCCTTGAGGGCGAAGTCGGGCAGGCCACCAGTTGCTCGATCTATGAGCAACGCTCCAGCGTCTGCCGCGAGTTCGACGCCTCCTGGAGCCAGGGTGTGCAAAACGTCGACTGCGATGCCGCACGCGCCGCCTTCGGCCTGGCCCCACTGGAAGCGCTGCCCTTCGAACTGGACCTGCCCATCAGCGCTTAGCACCAGACGCTATGCAAGGCATGCCAAAATAATTGAGATCAAAGTGCCATTATTCATGGCAAATCCCGCGCGGCTTCTATACTCGACTTCATAGGTCATCGCCTGTGGCAGTGACGTGGCTCTATGACGGGATAAGCTATGGAATGGCTGGGTCAGCATTTTTTTACCGACCTTCCAGAAAGCGGGCACTTATTACTCAATTGCAGTCATAACCCCTTTCTGGTGCTACTCGCGTACCTGGTCGCCTGCGCAGCGGGTTTCGGTACGCTGGACATGGCCGAACGCGTCGGCCATGTCGAAGACCCCACCGCCCGCCGCCATTGGCGCTGGTTGGGAGCGGGTTGCCTGGCCGGAGGGATCTGGTCGACCCACTTCATCAGCATGCTGGCTTTCCAGGCCCCCATTGCCATTCACTACGAATTGATCATGACGTTCGCCTCGCTGGGGATCGCCCTGATCGCATCGTTGTTCGCCATGCAAACCCTCAGTCATGCCCACCTACGGTTCCATCAGTACCTGCTGGCTTCGGTATGGATGGGCCTGGGCATCGCGCTGATGCACTACGTGGGCATGGCGGCCATGCGCTCCCAGGCCCAGGTGTATTTCGACACAAGGCTGTTCATGGCCTCGGTGGCGATTGCCATCGGTGCCAGCCTCGCGGCATTGCTGCTGTCGAGCTATCTGCGCAACGGCGCCGGGGTGTTTCATCAGTTGCTCAAATACGCCGCCAGCCTGGTGCTGGGCGCCGGGATCCTGAGCATGCACTTCACCGGCATGGCGGCCATGCAAATGCTGGTGCCCAGCGGGGCGGACCTTTCATTGCCAGCGGATAACAACCCGATTCAATTGGGCCTGTCGGTGGCGGTGATTACTTTGCTGGTGATCGGCAGCAGCGTCAGTGCGGCCCTGGCGGACAAAAAACTGCAACACAAGGAGCGCGACCTGCGCCGGGTCAACGCGCTGCTCAGCGAACTGGACCAGGCCCGTGCGTCACTGCAGCAGGTGGCCCACTTCGATGCTTTGACCAACCTGCTCAACCGCCGTGGCTTCAATCAGATCTTCGCGGAAAAGATCGCAGAAAAAACGCGCAGCCAAGGCATGATGGCGTTGATCTTCCTCGATATCGACCACTTCAAGCGCATCAATGACAGCCTTGGGCATGACGCTGGCGACCAGTTGCTGGCGGTGCTGGCCGCAAATATCAAGGGCTCGATACGCAGCCACGAGGATGTGGTCGCACGGTTTGGTGGCGATGAGTTCTGCATCCTGATCAATATTCATCACCGCGACGAAGCCCGGCACCTGGCCCAGCGCATCATGCAGCAGATGAAAGAACCCATCGAACTGGCGGGCCGGCGCATGGTGATGACCACCAGCATCGGCATCAGCCTGTTCCCGGATGACGGCCAAACGTGCGAAGAGCTGCTGAAAACCGCTGACCTGGCGCTGTATCAATCCAAGGACGCCGGGCGCAACAGCCTGAACTTCTTCAGTTCCAACCTTAAAACCCGCGCATTCCTCGAACTGCAACTGGAAGAAGAACTGCGCGCCGCCTTGCTTGCACGCAGCGAACTGGTGCTGTTTTATCAGCCGATCTTCGACATGAAGCTCGGCAAGGTCACGCGCCTCGAGGCCCTGGTGCGCTGGCAACACCCCCAACATGGGCTGCTGGCCCCGGACCGGTTTATCGGCATCGCGGAGAACAACGGGTTGATCGCCGAACTAGACCACTGGGTATTGCGCCAGGCCTGTCATGATCTGAGTCTGCTGTCTGACCGGGGCTACACCGAGTTGACCATGGCCGTGAACTGCTCGGCCCTGAACCTGGCCCGGGACGAGCTGGCCGATGAAATCGAAGCCGCCCTGCGCTTCGCCGGCGTGGCTGCCGACCGCCTGGAACTGGAAGTCACCGAGAATGCGCTGATGGGCAATATCAGCAGCACCTTGGCGTTGCTGCGGCAAATCCGTGCCTTGGGTGTCTCCCTGGCAATCGATGATTTCGGCACCGGCTACTCATCCCTGGCCTATCTCAAGCGCCTACCGCTCAACACCTTGAAGATCGACCGCTCGTTTATCCAGGACATTCCCAAGTCCACCGCAGACAGCGAAATCGTTCAGGCGATTATCGGCATGGCGCATACCCTGCACTTGCAGGTGGTGACTGAAGGCGTAGAAACCCAGGCGCAGTTCGAGCTATTGCTCAAGCACGAGTGTGACTTTATCCAGGGTTACCTGCTCAGCCCGGCGGTACCCTTCAACGACATCATCGGCGTGATACAGGGCCTCGCGATGCGCAACCCGCTCTACCCGTTCAGCGTGGAGGGCAACAAAGATACCCCACCGTTAAAAGACCCGGCCCCGGCGCGTGTTGGCCCGCCGTCTATTGTCAGGCCGATTCGCTGAGCGCCAAACGTATGGATTGGCGGTTAAACGGTCATCGATATCCAGCGCTGTGGCACACCTGGAAACAATTCCTTGGCTATTTCCTGGCGAGCTCAACTGTTCCCGTGACGTTAACGTCACCCTCGGCTGTGACCTTTCTCTACGGCAAGTTGCCATCACGGGGCGAGCGGTTACTCCGCTACACACTTGCCAAGGTGAAAAAGCCGCACCTTTTTAGTGCGAGCAATACTTACGCTGCCCTTTCCTGGATCAGAATCCAAGGCGAAACCACTACCGCCCACAGGCTCGGGTCACGTTCGACCAGGTCCAATGCCCGCGTGGCAGACACTTCGCCAAGGCTCCCCGCAGCCAGCCAGGCAGCGACTTTGTCGCGGTTATCTTCGGCCATTCCCTCGGCCGCTTCGATCAAATCCAGGCCGGCGTCGACCCACAATAGGGCACCCTTGGCAAAGAACGGCTCGAGCTCCTTCCAGGAAATTTCGGCGGTTTCACCGAGCAGCTTGGCATAGAGGGTGCTTGGTTCTTGGGTCATGGGAGTTCACCTGAGTAAAAAATCGGCGCAATCATAGCTTCGTAACTCCGGCAGAAAAACCCAGTAGCAAATGAGGTAGCGATTGAAAGTGCCAGAAAAGCCAGGGAATGCCTTAGAAGGCTGATATCAACCGCCGCAATTCTGTCTTTTTCTTTCATTTAAGCGACATGCCCGGGTTTTGCCCCCAGCTGCCAGCTTTTCAAGCGATCAACCGGCGCTCTACACTGTACCGGTACAGTTGCCAGGGCAATGCCGGGGGGATATCCGCGATATCTGATCCGGTTCTGCAGCTCACAAGGCCGCTAGAACTATAAAAAATACAACAGTAAGAGTGGAGCACTATGAATAAGGCTACTAAGCAGATTTCCAAACTGTTTGCCGCTATGGTCCTGGCTGGGGTTGCCGGCCATTCGTTCGCAGCCGACACCATCAAGATCGGCATCGCCGGTCCCAAGACCGGTCCGGTGACGCAATACGGCGACATGCAATTCATGGGTGCCAAGCAAGCCATCAAGGACATCAACGCCAAGGGCGGCGTCGATGGCAAAATGCTTGAAGCCAAGGAATACGACGACGCTTGCGATCCGAAACAAGCGGTTGCAGTCGCCAACAAAGTGGTCAACGACGGCGTGAAGTTCGTAGTCGGTCACCTCTGCTCCAGCTCCACTCAGCCTGCGTCGGATATTTATGAAGACGAAGGCGTTATCATGATTACCCCGGCCGCCACCAGCCCTGAAATCACTTCCCGTGGCTACAAGCTGATCTTCCGCACCATCGGCCTCGACAGCGCCCAGGGCCCGGCGGCCGGCAACTACATCGCCGATCACGTGAAGCCGAAGATCGTGGCCGTACTGCACGACAAGCAGCAATACGGTGAAGGCATCGCCACCGCCGTGAAGAAAACCCTTGAAGAGAAAGGCACCAAGGTTGCCGTCTTCGAAGGCCTGAACGCAGGTGACAAGGACTTCTCCTCGATCATCCAGAAACTCAAGCAAGCCAACGTCGACTTCGTCTACTACGGCGGCTATCACCCTGAGCTGGGCCTGATCCTGCGCCAAGCTAAGGAAAAAGGCCTGAACGCCAAGTTCATGGGGCCTGAAGGCGTCGGCAACGACTCCATCTCGCAAATCGCCCAGGGCGCTTCCGAAGGCCTGCTGGTGACCCTGCCGAAATCCTTCGACACCGACCCTGCCAACAAAGCCATCGTTGAAGAGTTCGCCAAGAACAAGCAGGACCCGTCCGGTCCGTTCGTGTTCCCGGCCTACTCGGCGGTTGAAGTCATCGCCGGCGGTATCGCTGCCGCGAAGAGCGAAGACACCGCCAAAGTGGCCGAGGCCATCCACGCCGGTACCTTCAAGACCCCGACTGGCGATCTGAGTTTCGACGCCAAGGGCGACCTGAAGGACTTCAAGTTCGTGGTCTACGAATGGCACTTCGGTAAACCAAAAACCGAAGTTTCCCCTCAGTAAGCCAGGCATTACTGGTCAACAAGCCCACTGTGCAAGCAGTGGGTTTTGTTTTACGAGGTTTATGGGCCATGTCACCCGCGATCCGGGCGCTGGCTCACCTGAAAATCTTAAAACCGTCACCAGCGGTTCGCTGGCAAACGCTTTGTGCAACCTGGTCACAGAACAGGGCACCGAGCCGGAAATGACTCCACCAGTGAAATGCGTATCGGGTTTTTAGGAGCGCTGTAATGCCTGAGATCTATCATTTTTTCCAACAGCTGGTTAATGGCCTGACCATTGGCAGCACCTATGCCTTGATAGCCATTGGCTACACAATGGTTTACGGCATCATTGGAATGATCAACTTCGCCCATGGCGAGGTGTACATGATTGGTTCCTACGTGGCCTTCATCGCCCTTGCCGGGCTGGCCATGATGGGGATCCACTCCCTGCCGCTGTTGATGACCGCCGCGTTCCTGGCATCGATCATCGTGACCAGTGCCTATGGCTACAGTATCGAGCGAGTTGCCTACCGTCCCCTTCGTGGCAGCAACCGTCTGATCCCGCTGATTTCCGCCATCGGCATGTCGATTTTCCTGCAGAACACCGTATTGCTGTCCCAGGACTCCAAGGACAAGTCCATTCCCAACCTGATCCCGGGGAGCATCTCCTTCGGCCCAGGTGGCGCACAAGAAGTGCTGATTTCGTACATGCAGATCCTGGTCTTCGTCGTCACCCTGGTGGCCATGCTGGGCCTGACCCTGTTCATCTCCCGCTCCCGTCTGGGGCGCGCCTGCCGGGCCTGTGCCGAAGACATCAAGATGGCCAACCTGCTGGGCATCAACACCAACAACATCATCGCCCTGACCTTCGTCATCGGTGCCGCACTGGCCGCCGTGGCGGCCGTGTTGCTGAGCATGCAATACGGCGTGATCAACCCCAACGCCGGTTTCCTGGTGGGCCTCAAGGCCTTTACCGCGGCGGTATTGGGCGGCATCGGCAGCATTCCGGGCGCCATGCTCGGCGGGCTGGTGCTGGGCGTGGCCGAAGCCTTTGGCGCCGATATCTTCGGTGACCAGTACAAGGACGTCGTGGCGTTCGGCCTTTTGGTTCTGGTGTTGTTGTTCCGTCCGACCGGCATCCTGGGCCGTCCGGAGGTTGAGAAAGTATGAGCAGATATCTTAAATCGGCGTTTTTCAGCGCCTTGCTGGTCTGGGCCGTGGCCTTTCCGGTACTCGGCCTCAAGCTGAGCATTGTCGGCATCAACCTGGAAGTGCATGGCACCGGTCCCGTGACCCTGACCATCATCGCCCTGTGTTCCGTACTGATGTTCCTGCGCGTACTGTTTACCCAGCAGGTCGGTGCCTTGTTCAAGGGCAACCGTGGCCCGTTGGTGTCGCCCAAGGTCAGCCAATTCCTGACCCTGCCGCGCACCCAGCGCTACATCATCATCGGCCTGATCATCGCCGCATTGATCTGGCCGTTCTTCGGTTCGCGCGGCGCGGTCGACATCGCCACCCTGATCCTGATCTACGTGTTGCTGGGCCTGGGCCTGAACATTGTGGTGGGCCTGGCCGGTCTGCTCGACCTGGGTTACGTGGGCTTCTATGCCGTGGGTGCCTACACCTACGCGCTGCTCTCGCATTACCTGGGCTGGAGCTTCTGGGTCTGTCTGCCACTCGCCGGTCTGATGGCGGCCACGTTCGGCTTCCTGTTGGGCTTCCCGGTGCTGCGCCTGCGCGGTGACTACCTGGCGATCGTGACCCTGGGCTTCGGTGAAATCATCCGTCTGTTCCTGCGTAACCTCACCGATATCACCGGTGGCCCCAACGGCATCAGCAGCATCCCCAAGCCGACGTTCTTCGGGCTGTCATTCGACCGTACCGCAGCCGAAGGCATGCAGACCTTCCACGAGTACTTCGGGATTGCCTACAACCCAGTGAGCAAAGTGGTGTTCCTGTACCTGGTGGCGCTGCTGCTGGCATTGGCCGCCCTGTTCGTGATCAATCGTTTGCTGCGCATGCCGATAGGCCGTGCGTGGGAAGCGTTGCGCGAAGATGAAATCGCCTGCCGTGCGTTAGGCATGAACCCGACAGTCATCAAACTCTCGGCATTCACCCTCGGGGCAACATTCGCCGGTTTCGCCGGTAGCTTCTTCGCCGCTCGCCAAGGCTTGGTGACCCCGGAGTCGTTCACCTTTATCGAGTCGGCGATCATCCTCGCCATCGTGGTACTGGGTGGCATGGGCTCGCAACTGGGCGTGATCCTGGCGGCGATCGTGATGATCCTGCTTCCGGAAATGATGCGTGAGTTCAGCGAATATCGCATGTTGATGTTCGGCGCCATGATGGTGCTGATGATGATCTGGCGTCCTCAAGGCTTGCTCCCTATGCAACGTCCACACATGGAGCTGCGCAAATGAGCCGCGAGATCCTGAAAGTCGAAAACTTGAGCATGCGCTTCGGCGGCTTGCTGGCGGTCAACGGCGTGGCCCTGACCGTCAAAGAAAAACAGGTTGTGGCGCTGATCGGCCCGAACGGCGCCGGCAAGACCACGGTGTTCAACTGCCTCACCGGCTTCTACAAACCGAGCGGTGGCAGCATCCTGCTGGACGGCCAGCCGATCCAGGGTCTGGCCGGTCACGAGATCGCCCGCAAGGGCGTGGTGCGCACCTTCCAGAACGTGCGGTTGTTCAAGGATATGACGGCGGTGGAGAACCTGTTGATCGCCCAACACCGTCACTTGAACACCAACTTCTTTGCGGGCCTGTTCAAGACCCCGGCGTTCCGCAAGAGCGAGCGCGAAGCCATGGAGTACGCGGCGTACTGGCTGGACAAGGTCAACCTGACCGAGTTCGCCAACCGCCCGGCCGGCACCCTGGCCTATGGTCAGCAGCGTCGCCTGGAAATCGCTCGTTGCATGATGACCCGTCCGCGGATCCTGATGCTCGACGAACCCGCCGCCGGCCTGAACCCCAAGGAAACCGAAGACCTCAAGGCGCTGATCAGCGTGCTGCGTGAGGAAAACAACGCCACGGTGCTGTTGATCGAACACGACATGAAACTGGTCATGAGCATTTCCGACCACATCGTCGTGATCAACCAGGGCACGCCGCTGGCCGACGGGACGCCGGAGCAGATCCGCGACAATCCTGAAGTGATCAAAGCCTATCTGGGGGAAGCGTAAAATGCTGCAATTCGAAAACGTTTCCACTTTCTACGGCAAGATCCAGGCCCTGCACGACGTCAATGTGGAAGTGCGCCAGGGCGAGATCGTCACCCTGATCGGCGCCAACGGTGCCGGCAAATCGACCTTGCTGATGACCCTGTGCGGTTCGCCCCAGGCTCACAGCGGCAGTATCCGCTACATGGGTGAAGAGCTGGTGGGCAAGCACTCCGCCGAGATCATGCGCAAGAGCATTGCCGTGGTACCGGAAGGTCGTCGGGTGTTCTCCCGCCTGACCGTGGAAGAGAACCTGGCCATGGGCGGGTTCTTTACCGACAAGGGCGACTACCAGGAGCAGATGGACAAGGTGCTGCACCTGTTCCCGCGCCTCAAGGAACGCTTCAGCCAGCGTGGCGGCACCATGTCCGGCGGCGAGCAGCAAATGCTCGCCATCGGCCGGGCGCTGATGAGCAAACCCAAGCTGTTGCTTCTGGACGAGCCTTCCCTGGGCCTGGCACCCATCATCATTCAGCAGATCTTCGACATCATCGAACAACTGCGCAAGGACGGTGTAACGGTGTTTCTGGTGGAGCAGAACGCCAACCAGGCGCTGAAAATTGCCGACCGCGCCTACGTGCTGGAAAACGGCCGGGTGGTGATGCAGGGCACCGGCGAGCAATTGCTGACGGATCCGAAGGTGCGTGAAGCCTATCTCGGTGGCTGAGCCATTGGCGTCAACAAAAAACGGCCTTCGGGCCGTTTTTTTTGCGATTTAGAGGCTCGCGGCAAGTTGACCTTTGCTGGCCCGTTGGCCGACCAGCATCAATCCGCCCCCCGTCAACAGCAAGCCCGCCGCGAGGAAGATATACAGGCCATACACGTCCAGCGGCATATCGAAATACCCGATAACGCTCTGCGCCAGGTTAAGCGTTTGGGAACACACCAGCGTACCGGTCAGCGATGCGATGGCCAGCACGGGTGTGACCGTTGCGGATACACGCCCCATATAGCCTTCAGGCACAGCCTCTTGAAGCATCGGCCCTTGAACAATCGCAAACACCGAAAAGAACAGCCCGCAGCAGAACATCAGTGCCCAAGCCAGGTAAAACGGTGGATGCAGCGAGTACGCCAGGTAGCTGAAACCCATGCACAGCAACGAAATAGTAAATGCCTGACGTGTACTCAAGGACTTCAGCAACGGCCGCACCAGCACGGCGGCAATCAAGCCTCCCACTGGGAACGCCGCGAGTATCAAGCCGTATTCATAGGGGCTCAAGCCCAGGGTTTTGAACGCATACAAGGACAGTGCAACATTATTGACCCCCAGTGAAAACCCATACAGCGCAACACCGATCAGCAGCGTGCGAATGGACGCGTGCCCCCAGGAAAACCGCAGCCCCGCGAGCAGCCCATGCCAGAAAGGCAACCGTTGCTGCTCGGCCAGCAACGTCCTGCGCAGGCCTTGGGTGGAGGCAATACAGAGTGCCGAACACGTAAAGGCCAGCACATTGATCAGCAGTGCCACAGCAGGCCCTACCCACACAAATAACGCCGGCCCAAGGGAAGCCGACAACACTGAAATACCCGTCAAGGAAAACATCGCCTTGGCTGAAGCTTCAACGCGTCGCGCAGAAGGGATGACCACCTGCATGATCGCCTGACGCGACGGGTTGAAAAATTGCGCAGCGGTGCTGTTAACCAACAACAACAGCAGAACCCCGGCAAGCACTTGCATCTGATCAAGCCCTGCCAGCGAATAGATCACGAAAAAGATCAGGAAGTTGAGCACCCGAATAGCATCCGCCGCGATCATCACGTACAGCGGGGCCATTCGATCAACCCAGGCTCCGGCGAGTGGCGCCACAAACACACGCGGGATGGCCGAGGCCGCCACTGCCAGGCCCACTGCCGTCGGTAAAAAGGCACTGTTGTGAAACAAGTCCGTCACCAACCAGACGATGACCGTGCTTTCAAAAACAAACTCGCCAAACGATGAAAGCGCTTGCCCCAGCCATAGGAATGAAAAATTCCTGCTGATGAAAAAATCTGTAAATCGGTTCTTCACAGCCAAAGCACCCTATTGGTCGTAACTACATTCAAAGGACTCTAGCAACCGCTGGGCACAAGACCTGATGGGTTCGGACACTCCGAACTTCGCAGCGATTTCGAGTGCTGCCACGGCGTTCTTGTTTCCTTTAACCGCTTCACCGATCGCCGTCAGGTCTCGCCATTGTTCCCAGGACGGATCAAAGGGTGTGAGGGGTGGATGCCTGTCCTTCCAGTAAAAACCCCAGGTATGCCAACCCTCATAGAACGTTTGCCAATCCTGGGTCAACAGCGGCTTGGCAAAGTTACTGAGCGCCAACGGATCAGCCAGCGGTTGAAACCGAGCCTCGATGCTGCAACGCCAACCCTCGCCGGTATTGGTGGCGCCCCCATGCGGGGTGAAGGTATTGAACAACAGCACATCACCCGGCTGTAATTCGAACACATTCTTTGTGCCCAGCACTTGCGGGCAGACTTGCCAGCCTGATGGATTGAGCGCCAGCTCGAGCGGTAACAGGGTCTCGCCGGGCTTTTTGTTATAAACCGGCAGCGACCCCGAACTCTCATCGACATTAAAAAACGGCGCCCATAAGGTGATTTGCCGGTCACTGCCTTGTAGTTCCGGAAAGTCCTGGTGAACGCCGGGCGAACAGTGCAGCGAAGAATCCAATGGCGCCAGACCCCGCACCCATTTGACCGGGTGGACAAACACCTCATCGGTATCGAGTAGCACTTTCATCACCTCGATCACTGCTGGGGCCTGAAAAAGTACTTCGGTCAGCTCAGAGCGCATGACGTCGACGAACTTAAGCAGGTCGGCGTCGGGCTGCGCGGGCTCCGTGAATCGAGGCTGCCCCCTGTGGGTAAAACCGTCCGCTATCCGATGATGGAGCAATTGCTGCATTACTTTTTCAGCAAGTACCGTCAGCGTCTCGTTGTCCAGCAACTTGCGAACAACGACGTAGCCCTCTCGCTCGTATGCATCCCTCAGCGGCGAAAGTCTGTTCATTTTTGCAACTCCTTGCGACGCACTCAGCCTGGAAAAACCAGCCGAATGGCATAAAGAACATCCCTTTCTTCACTCAGGCGCAGCATCTGCGACGCTGTTTCTTCATGTACCGCCGGGGTCATTCTGGCCACGAGACCTTGATGCTGCCCTTCCAATAACAAGGCATGACCGACACGCCCCACATCCAACAAGGCTTTGGCATAGGCAATATCGGGATCGGTGAATGCGTCAACGGCAAATTGCCAATTGATTCCAAGCAGCACCGTGATGCCGTTACCCCCAGCCCAGCCTTGGCCCTGAATGATCTTGGCGACTACCTCGCTGTCACTGGGGCGATCCGAACGTTTGAGCGCTCTGGGCGTATGGTCCAACGACCATGCTGCATCCGCCCAACCTTGTACACCCTGGGTCACGACGCCAGCGAACAGATGTGTCTCCTGGGCCAACGCCTGGTAAAGGCACCTGAGGACCGCCACCAGTACCGAGGAGGGAACGTCCCGCTCGGCAACTGAAGTAAAGCTGCGTCTTGAGATAGCCCGCTTGAGGTCATACCCGGACACTAGCTTATCCAAAAGGTAACGATGACTTTGAAAAGCCTGCGGCCGAGCCGCAAGATCACTCTGCAATGTCTTCAGGAATACATAGGGGCGTTCCCAGTTATGGTGTTCCCACGTCTCGGGGATCAAACGCTCATTACCGCACTGGCTTACGTACATCATTAATTCCACCCCTCCAGCAACCCGATTGAAAACGCCGGAAGGCCGTCATCCGATGACTCATCCGTAAAGTCTTTTGCGTACTCAAAGTCCACGACAAACCGTGATGTGTAATGCCAGTTGCAATAACTTGCCAACGCCGACAATTGAGCCTCTGCATGCCCGGCATCGACCAGTAAGGCACGAAAACTGCGCGGGTCGCGATAACGGAACATTGAACGTCTCACCGCAGCGCACAACACCAGCCTTACCACCCAATCGGCATCGGAGTTTGAAATGCGCTCGGCATCCATGGAGGCCGGCAATGTGCGGGAGAGCAGTTGCAGCGAACTCTTGGTCGGGGAAAAATAGTAGACACCCGGCTCAAGCAGCGGCGAACGATGGACTTCAACAAAACATTCCGTGGGGTGCCTGGCACCGCCTGAAGGGATGGACTTCTTCAGCAACTCAACTTGGTGATAATCACGTTCGCCGTCGTAATACGCTGGTTGGTGCAAGCGCACGCCGAACGTCCCCGACAACATCATACTGAACTGATAAAAAACAGAATTGCGCAGCTCGTCGATGTCCAAGTTGACCGCGTCAATGATCGCGACATCGTGACTTGAGTCAACACTCAGCTCGACGGGCGGATACTGATGTTCCTTGACGTAGGCGGCCATGATCCGGGCGTCTGCCTCCAACGCCGATAGGCCTTGGGACATGTCAAGAAAGGGGTGATTCTGTGTGGCCAGGTGATAACCGGATTTGGGCTCATCCACTACCGGCGTACAGACGTTAGCCAGCAAGGTACCGATGTCCGCCTCACTGAGGGTGTTATCGAGTGCGATCGCTGCTTTCAAGTGATCGGCATTTACCGCCCGACCGCAGTGCTCGGCAATGAACCTGCCCAAGCCTTTGGAAATTTTGACGCCGTTACAGCCTGAAGAGTATTCAACCCAACATTCTTCTTTGCCGTCGTCGAATACTAATACCGCTGGAGTTATAAAGTACATAAGCTGCTCCTTGAAGGCCTGGAGAGCTAACTCTCCAGGCCCACTGCTTCCTTATTTAGCCACTTTTACCGGCTTTGGCTTGGAAGGCAGTTTCACATGCATCAAGTTGCAGGTGGCACTTTGCAGCAGGGCTACTTTTACTTCTTTCATTGTCACATTCCTTCTTAGTTAGACTGGAACACTCTCCAGCAGAGTCGTTCGTGAACTGCGCATTTCATTTGTCGCCGGCAAAAACAAACTAAACAACCAAAAAACAAAAGTCAAAAGAATAAATCCTTAAATTTACAACTGACTGTTCTCTATACAAAAAACTAATGTATGCGCCCAAGAATGGGGACAAAGCGCTTAATCCAAACAAAAAGCCTCTGTGCAAAAGACTCGTCACCCTCCACGAACTACCTCTTCGCCCCGAAAACGCAGACACTTAGAAGTGAATACATAAGAAACCACGCCGTGTATTTAAAAACTAAATAGTCGGCTTACATAATGTATCTGTACTAAAACCAGATCAGATGATGTTCCCGTATTAATTCAAGAATGGCACTGAGCGAACGTCATCAATCGTCCCTCACGTGATTTGGCTGATAGCAATGTGCGCAAAATGCAGTATGAACTCGCGAATGCCTGAAGCTCTTGGCTCAGGCATTCGCGAGCGCTTTTTGCCGGCGCGTTGAATTTTTTTGTCAGCCGCTGTAACGCATTGGGATGTCCTCACTCTAGTGGGGTAAGCAAGCACCAACGCTTCCTTACACAAACCTCACTGCTGGAGATACACCATGACTACTAAAACCCGTTCGCTGTCCGCCGCTACCCTCGTTTTGGCCCTGGGTTCGGCCCTGAGTCTTTCCGCCCTGACCAATACCGCTCACGCAGCCGACGACATGCAGAAATGCTTCGGCGTGGCTGAAGCCGGCAAGAACGATTGCGCCGCAGGCGCCGGCACTTCCTGCGCCGGTACCTCCAAAACCAAAGACCAGGCCGACGCCTGGAAACTGGTCCCCGCCGGCACTTGCACCAAGACCCCAAGCAGCACCTCGCCGACCGGTTTCGGCCAGGAAGCCGCCTTCGCCGCCAAATCCTGAAACCCAGCGCCGCCTGAGTAACGATGATGACGCCTACTCCTCACTACACGGTCTCACCGGCTCAGGTGCCCGGCCTCCCCTTGCGGGCCGGGCTGGGGCTAAAGACCGAGCACTTCGCGCAAGTGCTCGAGACCTGCCCCGACATCGGTTTTTTCGAAGTACACGCCGAAAACTACATGGTGGCCGGCGGCCCGTTTCATCACTACCTGGGATTGATCCGCGCGCAGTACCCACTGTCGTTGCACGGCGTGGGCCTGTCCATCGGTGGCGAAGGTCCGCTGGACCGTGAGCACTTGGCACGACTGGCCACGCTGATCGAACGCTATCAACCCCAGTCTTTTTCCGAACACTTGGCCTGGTCCAGCCACGGCCCGGTGTTTCTCAACGATTTATTACCCCTGGCCTACGACGCCAGCACCTTGAACCGGGTGTGCGAGCACATCGACCAAGTACAAAACACGCTCAAGCGGCCGATGTTGCTGGAGAACCCCTCCACCTACCTGCAGTTCGAGCGCTCTACCCTGGACGAAACCGACTTCATCAGCGAGATCGTCCGCCGTACCGGTTGCGGCCTGTTGCTGGACGTCAACAACGTCTACGTCTCCTGCATCAATCACCAGCGCGCGCCATTGGCCTATATTGATGCTCTGCCATTGCACGCAGTCGGTGAGATTCATCTGGCCGGCTTTGCCGAAGACACGGACAGCCTGGGCGACCGCCTGCTGATCGATGACCACGGCGCGCCTATCGATAACGCCGTGTGGCAGTTGTACGAGCAGGTACTGACACGAACCGGGCCGGTGGCCACGCTGATCGAGCGGGATAACCAGGTGCCGGCTTTCAGCGTGCTGCAGGCCGAGGCCCGGCAGGCGCAATGGTATTTGTCGCAGGTGGCCCGATGAGCATTCAACAGGCATTTGCTCACGCCTTGCTGACGCCAGACGCCGCCTGTCCCGAGGGTGTGTTCAGCAGCAACGGTGCCGACCCGGCGAGCCGCTTCGCGGTGTATCGCAATAATGTCCACAGCTCGTTGATCAATGGGTTGGCAGCCGCCTACCCAGTGGTGCGGCAACTGGTCGGCGATGAATTTTTCCACGCCATGGCCGGCCTGTACGTACAAGGCCAGCCGCCCACCAGCCCGCTGATCAGTGATTACGGCAGCTCATTAGCTGACTTTATCCAGGGCTTCGAACCAGCCTCGACCGTTCCTTACCTGGCAGATATTGCACGGCTGGAACGCCTGCGGGTTCGCGCTTACCACGCAGCGGATCGACAGCCGCTGGGCCAGCAAGACGTTGTCCAGCACCTGCAAGCTCAAGCGCAACTGGGGCAGTTACGTATGCGACTGCATCCCTCGCTCGCCACATTGAACTCCCCCTACGCAATCGTCGCGATCTGGGCGGCGCACCAGACCGACGGCGCTATCGCCAGGGTGAACCCCTGGTATGCCCAGGGCGCGCTGGTCTTGCGCCAAGGGTTGACGGTCAAGGTGTTCGCCATCGACAGCGGATCGGTGACGTTTATCAACAGCCTCAGCCACGGCGCCGGACTAGAGGTGGCCGTAGCCAAGGCCCTTGAAGTTTCGGACGAGTTCGACCTGCACCAATGCCTCACGCTGCTGATCAGCCACGACGCCATCACTCATTTGCATCTGGAACAAAAGGTATCGCCATGAACACTTCCGCTCCCTGCCTGGTAAAACGGACCGTCGCACTGTTCGAAAACATCCCCTACAGCGTGATCGCCTTTATTGCGCGCTTTTCCATTGCAGCGGTGTTCTGGAAATCCGGGCAGACCAAAGTTGAAGGCTTTGCCATTGATCTGATCAGCGGTACGTTCCAAGTGGGCGAACCCAAACTTGCTGCTTCGACGTTGTGGTTATTCCGCAGCGAATACAACCTGCCGCTACTGTCACCGGAAGTGGCCGCGCACTTGGCAACCTTTGCCGAGCACTTTTTCCCGGTGCTGATCCTGGTGGGGTTCGCCACGCGCTTTTCCGCCCTTGCCCTGATCGGCATGACCCTGACCATCCAGTTGTTCGTCTACCCTGACGCCTACCCTACCCACGGCACCTGGATCGCGCTGTTGTTGCTGTTACTCGCCAAGGGACCGGGCTGCCTGTCCATCGACCAGTTGATTGCCCGTCGCTATCGCTAAAGCCGGTCCAGCGCCTCGCCGCTGCGCTTGAACCAGTCCACCAGGTAGTCGGCCAATACCTGGGTACGGCGCGGCAGGCCACCTTGATAGGGATGAACCAGGTACATCGGCATGCTGCGCGTCTGATAGTCGCGCAGGAGCCAGCGCAATCGGCCGTCAGCCAGTTCCGTCGGTAATACGTAGGAAGGTAGGCGCGCAATACCGGCACCCACCAGCGCGGCTTTTTTCAACAGGTTGTAGTGGTTGGAGGCGAAGGTGCCGCTTACCCGTACCCGCAGCAGTTCGTGCTGCTGGTGATACAGCCATTCCTCACGGCCACTGTAATGGCTGTTGAGCAGACAGGTGTGGGCCGCCAGGTCTGCCGGGGTCAGCGGCTCGCCGTGCTGTTCAAGGTAGGCCGGGCTGGCGCAGGTCATCTCGTGCCAGGCCAGTAAAGGCTTGGCCACCAGGCGTTCATTTTCGATGGCACCCGAGCGTACACCCAAGTCAAAGCCATCCCGTGCCAGGTCCCGGTAGCTGTTGTTCAGCTCCAGCTCGATCTGCACCTGTGGGTATTGCTTGGAGAACTCCAGCAGCAAGCCATCGAAGAAGGTTTCCCCCAATGACACCGGAACGGTCATACGCACGGGGCCGGCCAGATCGTCCTTGAGCCGCGCCAACGCCTGGCGTGCGCGCTCCACTTGCACCACCAGCGCTTGTGCCTGAGGCAGCAATGCCGCACCGGCGGCGGTGAGGCTCAGCTTGCGCGTGGTGCGGTGCAGCAGCACCACGGCAAACTGCGCTTCCAACTGGCTGATGCGTTTGGACAACTGCCCCTTGCTGCAACCCATTTGCTCGGCCGCCACAGTGAAGCTGCCAGCTTCGATCAGCACCGCGAAGGCCGCCAGGTCATCCATTTCACTCATGGATTGTTTCCATTTGAAAACCAAAGGTTGCCTATTAGCGCGTTTATCCGACTAAAAAGCCACACTAGACTGAACCCTCACTTAACCCCTGGAGGAACAGCACGATGAGAATCCTATTGATTGGTGCCAGCGGCACAGTCGGTTCGGCGGTGAAGGCGGAACTGGCCCAGCGTCACGACGTGATCAGCATCGGGCGCAACAGCGGCGACTTCCAGGTGGACATCAGCGACAGCGCCTCGATCCGTAGACTGTTTGAACAAACTGGCAAGTTCGACGCATTGGTCTGCGCTGCGGGCAGCGTCAACTTCGTAGCCCTGAGCGACATGAGCGAAAGCGATTTTGAACTGGGCCTGCGTGACAAGCTGATGGGCCAGGTCAACCTGCTGCTGATTGGTCGGGAGTACGCCAACGACGGCGCTTCGTTTACCTTCACCAGCGGCATTCTGAACCGTGATCCGATTCGTACAGGCGCCTCGGCGGCATTGGTCAACGGCGCATTGGATGCATTCGTCAAAGCGGCAGCCATTGAATTGCCACGCGGCCTGCGTATCAACGCGGTCAGCCCGACAGTTCTACTGGAGGCCATGGGCAGCTATGCACCGTACTTCCGTGGCTACAAACCAGCCCCAGCTGCCGACGTGGCACTGGCTTACGCAAAAAGCGTTGAGGGCCTACAGACTGGCCAGACCTTTATCGTAGGCTGAGTTTGACGTCTGTCAGAAACGCCTGAAGCCGGCGAGCGGGCTTGTGATGCGGCGCCAGCCTGCGTAACGTGGCGGCACTTGTCTGGAGACCCGATATGCGTGCCGCCCGTACTTTCGCCCTGTGTGCCTTGCTTCCTCTGTTCGCCGCTTGCCAGATGTTCGAAAGCGAGCCGGCCAAGCCCTCTACCGTAGGGCTGACCCGTATGCAGGGGGAATTGACCGCGGTGGGCGGCAAGTTGCTGTTCCAGCCGTGCGGTGACCAGCGTAACTACTTGGTCAAGGACACCGGCGGCACCAGCATCCTTCAGGAAGCTGCTTCCCTGGCCGGCCAGCAAGGCGCACTGTTTGCCGACCTGCGCGGCAAGTTTTCCGGCGTCGCTACCGGCACCCAGGGCGAAGTGGAGCTGCAACAACTTTACCGTGTCGAGCGTTCGACCTCAGCCTGCACCGACCCGGACTTCAAGCGCATGATCCTGCGCGCCAACGGCCATAAACCGGCCTGGGCGATGAATGTCACGGCCAAGGGCATGGTGCTGGAGCGTGAAGGCCAGCCGCCGCTGGCAGTGCCATACGTCGAAGAGCAACTGGGCGACGGCCGCTTCAACCTGATGACCGAAGCCAATAACCAGCACATTGAACTGTGGGTGGCGCCCCAGCGCTGCGTCGACAGCGTAAGCGGCAGCCTGCAACACATGAGCGCCGAGTTGCGGGTCAACGGCCAGGTACAGCGTGGTTGCGCGGCGTTTGGCGGCTCGCGGGACGACTGATTCGGCCCTGCGCTGTTTTAACATGACGGAAAGTTGCCATTGGGGCTTATAATCACCGGTTTGCAAAACAGCCGGCCTCCTTGCCCGCCGCCTACCGGATCCTGTCATGTTACGAATCACCGAACTCAAGCTGCCCATCGACCATCCCGAAGAAGACCTGCGGCCTGCCATCGTGCAGCGCCTGGGCATCGCCAGTGATGACCTGCTCGATTTCACCCTGTTCAAGCGCAGCTACGATGCCCGTAAAAAGACCTCGGAGCTGTGCTTCATCTACACCGTCGACCTGAACGTGAAGGGCGAAGCCGCCCTGCTGCTCAAGTTTGCCGACGACCGCAACGTCAACCCGGCGCCCGACGTCAGCTACAAGGTGGTAGGCCAGGCGCCGGCAGACTTGGTTGAACGGCCAATCGTGGTGGGTTTTGGCCCTTGCGGGATCTTCGCCGGGCTGCTGCTGGCGCAGATGGGCTTCAAGCCGATCATCCTCGAGCGCGGCAAGGAAGTGCGCCAACGCACCAAGGACACCTGGGGCCTGTGGCGTAAAAGCGTGCTCAACCCCGAGTCCAACGTGCAATTTGGTGAGGGTGGCGCCGGGACCTTCTCAGACGGCAAGCTGTACAGCCAGATCAAGGACCCGAAATTCCACGGCCGCAAAGTGCTGCACGAGTTCGTCAAGGCCGGCGCGCCGGAAGAGATCCTCTACGTCAGCAAGCCGCATATCGGTACCTTCCGCCTGACCGGCGTGGTGGAAAATATGCGCGAGCAGATCATCGCCCTTGGCGGTGAAGTGCGCTTCGAGCAGCGGGTCACCGACGTGTTGATCGAGGACGGCCAATTGAACGGCGTGGTCATCGACGGCGGCGAACAGATCCTCTCCAAGCATGTGATTCTCGCCCTGGGCCACAGCGCCCGTGACACTTTCCGCATGCTCCACGGCCGCGGCGTGTACATGGAAGCCAAGCCGTTCTCGGTGGGTTTCCGTATCGAACACCCGCAGTCGCTGATCGACGCCGCACGCCTGGGCAAGTACGCCGGCCACCCGAAACTGGGCGCGGCCGACTACAAGCTGGTGCACCACGCCAAGAACGGCCGTTCGGTCTACAGCTTCTGCATGTGCCCGGGCGGCACCGTGGTGGCCGCGACCTCAGAACCCAATCGCGTCGTCACCAACGGCATGAGCCAATACTCGCGTAACGAGCGCAACGCCAACTCCGGCATTGTGGTCGGCATCACGCCCGAGGTGGATTACCCGGGTGGCCCGCTGGCCGGTATCGAGTTGCAGGAGCGCCTGGAGTCCCACGCCTACATTCTCGGCGGCAGCAACTACGAGGCCCCCGCGCAACTGGTGGGCGACTTTATCGCCGGCAAACCGTCCACCGCCATTGGCAGTGTGGAGCCTTCCTACAAGCCCGGCGTATCCCTGGGTGACCTGGCCCTGGCCCTGCCGGACTTCGCCATCGAAGCGATCCGCGAAGCCCTGCCGGCGTTCGAGAAGCAGATCAAAGGTTATTCGCTGCACGACGCGGTGCTGACGGGTATCGAGACCCGCACCTCGTCACCGCTGCGCATTACCCGTAACGAATCGATGCAGAGCCTGAACGTCAAAGGCCTGTTCCCGGCCGGGGAAGGCGCGGGTTATGCCGGCGGGATTCTGTCGGCGGGTGTGGACGGGATTCGGATTGCCGAGGCGTTGGCGCGGGATATGCTCGGCATCGAAGCCTGAGAACACTGCAGTAAAAAATGTGGGAGGGGGCTTGCTCCCGATTGCGATCTGTCAGTCAAAAACGTTCTGACTGAACCACTGCCATCAGGAGCAAGCCCCCTCCCACATTTTGATTTGCGCTGGGTCAGATATTGGCGCACAGGATAGTTTTGGGCAACGGCTCACCACGCTCCACGCTTGCCGCAACGGCTGCCATCAACCCTTGCAACTCATACCCCTGCCCCGCCAGCCACGCCTGATCGTAATAGGTGGTGGCATAACGCTCGCCGCCGTCACACAAGATCGCCACGATCGACCCCGACTCCCCCGCCGCTTTCATCTGTTGCGCCGCCATCAAGGCGCCGATCAGGTTGGTCCCGCTGGAACCGCCGACCCGCCGACCCAGACGCCCCGCCAGGTAATGCATGGCCGCCAACGACAACGCGTCTGGCACCTTGACCATCGCATCAATCACCGCTGGCAAAAACGATGCCTCGACCCGCGGCCGACCAATCCCTTCGATCCGTGAACCACAGTCCAGGCGCAGGCTGGCGTCGCCGCTCTGGTAGAAGTCGAAGAACACCGAACGTTCGGCATCAGCGCACAGCACGCGAGTGCAATGCTGGCGATAACGCACATAACGGCCCAGGGTCGCGGTGGTGCCGCCGGTGCCGGGGCTGGAAATCAACCAGCTGGGCTCCGGGTGCTGCTCAAAGCGCATCTGCTGGAAGATCGACTCGGCGATGTTGTTGTTTGCCCGCCAGTCGGTAGCGCGTTCGGCATAGGTGAACTGGTCCATGAAATGACCGCCGCTTTCCTTGGCCAGGCGTTCTGATTCGGCGTAGATCTGCGTCGGATCCTGGACCAGATGGCTCTTGCCGCCGTAGAAGGCGATCTGGGCGATCTTCTCCTGGGACGTGGTAGCGGGCATGACCGCTATAAACGGCAAACCCAGCAGTCGAGCGAAGTAGGCTTCGGAGATCGCGGTGGAACCACTCGACGCTTCAATCACCGGTGCACCGGGCTTGAGCCAGCCATTACACAGCGCGTACAGGAACAGTGAGCGGGCCAGGCGATGTTTCAAGCTGCCGGTGGGGTGGCTGGACTCGTCCTTGAAGTACAACTCGATGCCCGGCAAACCCGGTAATGGCAACGGAATCAGGTGGGTGTCGGCGCTGCGCTGGAAGTCTGCTTCAATGATGCGAATGGCTTCGCGGGCCCAGGTACGGAGGTCGCTCATGGAGGGTTCTCTAAAGGTTTTCAGCCTTGATCTTAGGATGTTTCCTACACTTCACACAGATACAGTGCCGACTCAATTGGACACACAATTGCTAGTCTTTGGCGCGTCGACAATCCGGCCAGTCTCTTATAACAAATAAGAATATAACTTTTGTTTTAACAACTAACAGTACGGGTTAGGGTACCCACCTATTGAACTTGGAATGGAGAGCACCCCTTGCCTCTGCGTAGCACTTTCACCCGTTTCTTCCAGCTGGAAGCCGCCAGTGGCCTGTTGTTGATCGCCGCTGCCGCCTTGGCACTGATCATCAACAACTCGCCGTTGTCGCACCTGTACAACGCCTTTCTCGAGACGCCAGTGGTTACACAGGTGGGTGCGTTGACGATCGCCAAGCCGGCGCTGCTGTGGATCAACGACGGCCTGATGGCCCTGTTCTTCCTGTTGATCGGCCTGGAGGTCAAGCGCGAACTTCTCGATGGCCACCTGTCCAAGCCTTCCCAAGTGGTGCTGCCTGGCGCAGCGGCCATCGGCGGCATGGTGGTGCCGGCGTTGATCTACTGGGCGCTGAACAAGGACAACCCCGCCGCTCTCGCCGGCTGGGCGATCCCCATGGCCACGGATATCGCGTTCGCCCTGGGTGTCTTGGCCCTGCTGGGCAAGCGTGTACCCGTGTCGCTGAAACTGTTCCTGATGACCCTGGCAATCATTGACGACTTGGGCGCCATCATCGTCATTGCATTGTTCTATTCCGCCGACTTGTCCGGCGCATCCCTGGCGGGAGCCGGAGCTTGTTTGATCGCCTTGATTGCGATGAACCGCCTGGGCGTGATTAAGCTTGGGCCGTACCTGATCATCGGCCTGATCCTGTGGGTGTGTGTACTCAAGAGCGGTGTGCATGCCACGCTGGCTGGCGTGACCCTGGCGTTCTGTATTCCACTGCGTACCAAGAATGCCGAGACTTCGCCGCTATTGACCCTGGAACACGCTCTGCACCCATGGGTGGCCTACGCCATCCTGCCGCTGTTCGCATTCGCCAATGCCGGGGTTTCCCTCAGCGGCGTCAGCCTGGAGAGCTTCACCCACTCGGTGCCCATGGGCATCGCCGCGGGCCTGTTGATCGGCAAGACTGTCGGTGTGTTCGGCCTCACCTGGCTGGCGATCAAGACCGGCATCGCCTCACTGCCCAGCGGCGCCAACTGGGGCCAAGTGCTTGGCGTGGCGATCCTGTGCGGTATCGGCTTCACCATGAGCCTGTTTGTCGGCTCCCTGGCGTTTGTACCGGGTGCCAGTGAGTTTGCCGGTGAAGACCGCATGGGGATTCTGACCGGGTCGATCCTGGCGGCCTTTATCGGGTATGCGGTGACAGCGATGGCGAGTCGTAAGAAAGCCCTGGTTTCATAATTGGAGTAACAGCCCCAAAACTAAAAAACCGCCCTACTAAGGCGGTTTTTTATTGCCCGCAACTTTTGCGCTTTTTGGCAAGCACAGCGGCGTCTGGTCTATGAAAGCAAAAACCCCAACCGGTCACCCGGCTGGGGTTTTGATGACTACGACTTGCCGCTTAACGGGTAACGCGGCTGGTACCGTCAACAGTCATGATGCGTACGCGGTCGCCAATGCGGAAGATTTCATTTTCCTGCACGGCTTGTACGTAGGCGCGCATGCTGCCGTCGTCTTCGCGAACGGTGATTTCCACGCCCTGGGTACGGGTCAGGCCTTCTTCGGTGGCCGAACCCAACAGGCCGCCAGCGACCGCGCCAATCACGGCGGTGACGATGCTGCCACGGCCGCCACCGATGGCGCTGCCGCCAACACCGCCGATGACCGCACCTGCAGCACCGCCGATTGGGGTCTTGGTACCTTCGATTTTCACCGGACGCAAGGATTCGATGGTGCCCATGCGCACGGTTTGTACACGACGCGCCTCATCACGAGAGTACGAGTCGCCGGTCAGACTCGAGGCGCAGCCACCCAGCAGCAACGACAGGGTGGTAAAGCAGGCAACTAGTAAAACGGACTTACGCATAGCATCAACTCCAAAGGACAGGTATTCATTAAACGCTGTGGCTTGGCGCCTGTCACGGCAAGCCAGGCAGAAAATTGTTTTCATTCAGCCTGAGTACAGACTGCCAGCACCAGAAAACTCGACGAACGGTAGCCAAGCCAGGGGGCCGAACGATGCCACAACCTACCTGATCATTGTAGTCGCACAGCCGAAAGCGCCCGAAGTCTCTTGAACAGGGACTTCAGCGCAATAGGGTTGATTCAGGTGGGATGACCAAAGGTGACGCTCAGGGCGCCAGGCGCTCGCGGGACCATTGAGCCCCTTGCAAACGATAGTTGAGGCGATCATGCAGGCGGCTCGCGCGACCTTGCCAGAACTCGATGCGTTCGGGCAGCAAACGGTACCCACCCCAATGCTCGGGGCAATCTGGCTGGGTATCGCTGAAACGCTGTTCAGTGGCCTTGAGCAGTTCCTGCAGTTCTTCGCGGTCACGAATGACCTTGCTCTGCGGGGAGGCCCAAGCGCCCAGGCGACTGCCCAAAGGGCGCACCTGGTAATAAGCATCCGACTCTTCAGGGGTGACCTTGACCACGCGCCCTTCAATGCGCACCTGGCGTTCCAGGGTCGGCCAGAAGAAGGTCATGGCCGCGAACGGCCGCGCCGCGAGTTGTTCGCCCTTGGCGCTCTGATAGTTGGTGAAGAAGGTAAAGCCCTGTGCATCCAAGCCCTTGAGCAACAGGATGCGGCAGTGAGGGCGACCGTCCTGGTCGACCGTCGCCAGGGTCATGGCATTGGCCTCCACCGGCGGCTGTTCGGTTTTCACCGCGTCGCCAAACCACTGATGGAACAACTCAAACGGCTCGTCCGGGGCCTGGGCCTCGCTCAAACCGTCCCGTGTGTAGTCACGGCGCATATCGGCCAGTGCCTGGGTCATGCGGCTTTATCCTTGTGGTTCAACGGCTCAGTTTTTCGCCTGGTCGTTCGAAGCGGGTGCAGCAGCCTTGGCTTTGGCCGCAGCGGGTTTCTTCGCAGCCGGTTTGGCCGCAACCTTTTTAGCCGCTGGCTTGGCGGCAGCTTTCTTGGCCGGGGCCTTTTTGGCTGGCGCTTTTGCCGCCGGTGCCGGGGCTGGAACATTCTGCACGGCAACCATTTCAGCAACAGGTGGCGTCTTGCCCGAGTTGTACTTGCTCAGCAGTGCCAACATCGTTGTACGCTGAGTGAACATGATTTCCATGCGACGATTCAGCGCACGGCCCTGATTGCTGTCGTTGGCAGCACGTGGCATAAGGTCGCCCATGCCACGCAGCATCAGGCGATCCTGCTTCAACCCACTGAGGCTGAAAATCGAGGCAATCGACTGCGCACGTTCCTTGCTCAACGCCTGGCTTGCGGGAGCGCTGCCAGTGGCATCGACGTGGCCCAGGACCAGTACGGCGGTCTTTGGATCAGCCTCGACTGCCTTGGCTACACGGGTGAACGGGCCCAGGGTCACCGGCAGCAACATTGCCGGGCGCTTCGGGTTGTAGGAACCGTCTACCGGGGCAATCACCACCAGCACGTTGTCGCGTCGTTCCAATTGCAGGTTGCTGTCCTTGATGGCCGCACGCAGGCGTGGCTCGTAGTCGTCCAGCCAGGCTTGGGTGATTTTCGGGTCAGGCATCGGCACGTTGGTCACGTCGACCTTGGACAATGGCTTTGGCTTGCTTTCGAACGGCCACCACCAGTGAGGCTCGGTGTCGGTCTTGGCGACCACAGGCGCCGCGTCCGACGTCGGGGTTGCCGCCTTGAGGTCGGCTTTCAGGTCAGCCTTGGCATCGGCGGCCTTTTCTTCGGCGCTCTTGGTGGAGAACGGCCACCAGCTGTAACCGGTGTCAGCCTTGGCAGCCGGCGCAGCAGCTGCTGCGACAGGTTCAACTGGCTTGGCACCCGCAGCCGGCTTGGCATCGGGCTTGGCGTCGGTTTGGGTCACTGCGTCCTTGGTCGCAGTCTTGTCCGATCCAAATGACCACCAATGCCCACCTTCGGCATCATTTTGTGGAGTTTGTGCACAACCTGTAATAGTGAGGCACAGCGCCAGTGCCAAGGACTTGTTCGATAACATGAGATATCCACAAAATGAGAAAAAACCAGGGGGTCTCGTGACCCGTTAAACAGACGCTTAAAGAACATTCAAGTTACAACATGTCGTTCAGCATCTTTCTTATACTTGCCTTTGTAACAAAAAATTGTGAAACAGCAAGGGGTTTATAGACAACCGGCCAATATTCCGACCAACTTCTGCGCACGCGGGTCCATAAGTACGTAGGGCCCCAGGGTATTAGTGACAAAACCGAATGCGACATCATGTTCCGGGTCGGCAAAACCGACTGAGCCCCCTGCACCAGGATGCCCAAATGCACGTGGCCCGAGGCCGAACGTAGCGTTGGGCAACTGCGGTTGATCCAACATGCAGCCCAGGCCGAAGCGGGTTTGGGTCAATAAGGTTTTATCCGGTCCGATACTGTGTTCACGGGTCAATTGTTCGAGCATGTCGCTTTCCAGCAAACTACCGTCCAACAAACCGCTATAAAACCCGGCCAGGCTGCGGGCATTACCGTGACCATTAGCCGCGGGCTGCTGCATGCGTCGCCATTCGGGCTTATTAGTGCTGGTCAGAATAGACGGTGGATTGGCAAATGCACGTGTGGTCATCGCCGCAGGTTCGCGCATCATTACTTGAAGTAACCGTTGCGCGGCCTCATCCCCCATGTTGCCTTTACTGCGAGCTATATGGGCAACACGATAAAACTCTTCATCTGCCAGGCCAACGTGAAAGTCCAGCCCCAATGGTCGCGCCACCCGCGCGACGATGGACTCACCCGGCTCGCGCCCATCGGCACGGCGCAGCAATTCGCCGACCAGCCAACCGTAGGTGATTGCCTCGTAGCCATGGCCTTCGCCCGGTGTCCACCACGGGGCCTCGGCCGCCAGGGTATCGACCATCAATTGCCAGTCGTACAGGGCCTCGACGGGCAGCATTTCGCGGATGGCGGGCAGCCCGGCCTGGTGGCAGAGCAACTGGCGTAGCGTGATCGCTTCCTTGCCGGCAGCCGCAAATTCCGGCCAGTAATCGGCAACAGGCGCATCGAGCTTGAGCTTGCCTTCGGCCACCAGTTGCAGGGCGGTGACTGCCGTGAAGGTCTTGGTGCAGGAGAACAGGTTGACGATGGTGTCGCTGTGCCAGGCTTCGGCCCCGTCCTTGTCGGCGGTACCGGCCCACAGGTCGACGACGGTTTGCCCACCGATCTGGATGCACAGCCCGGCACCACGCTCCTGAGGGTCATCGAACAACGCGGCGAAGGCTTCGCGTACTGCTTCGAACTGGAGCTCGTAATGACCCTGAATCTGCACCTAAGCCGCCTTTGAAAACACTGTAAGAAGTAGCCGACATTGTTCCAGTCATTGTAGGTTTTGTGAACCCGTCAACGATGAATCAATGCCCATTCCCAGAGTGCCCACCGGCCTGCCCGGTGCCCTGCCCCGCGCCCTTGCCTGCCTGGGCTGATCTACCCCCTTCGTTCTCTCTCACGGCGCCGACCGCCTTGGCCTTTTCGGCCGCCCTGCCCAATTGATCGACTGCTGCAAGGTTGCTTTTACGTACGCTGTCGACGAAGCCCTGGAACGGCACGTCGGTGATGCCAACAAGACCGAAGTGGCCATTTTCGCCATCCAGCAGACGCCCGGTCACTGGCTGGTCCAGGTACTGGAACCAGTGCACGCCGACAATCGACGGCTCAGCCATCGCCTGCGTCAGGAAAGTGCTGTACGCCGCGGCACGGTCTTCTTCACGGGCCAATTGCGTCACGCCCCCCCAGAACGGGCCACGGTCGGCAGAGCCAACGTTGAACTCGGTGATCAGCACCGGTTTGTCCAACGCACGCAGGGTGGCGAAGTCATAGCCGTCCTGGGGTTTGAGGGTGTACATGTTGAAGCTCAACACATCGCAATACTGCGCGCACGATGCCACGGCTTCCGGGGTGCTCACCGCAAAACGGCCGCCCAGCAACAGTTGGTTGGGCGCGTGCCACTTCAGCGAGTCAGAGATGGTCTTGAAGTAGGTATCGGCAAAGGTCTTCTGGAAATACTTGAAGTCAGCTTCGATTTCCGGATGCTCGGGGCTGGGCATCGGCGGCTCGAAGCCCGGATCTTCCATCAGCTCCCAGCCTGCCAGGTGAATGCCCCAGGCTTTGGACAACCCCTCCTCATTACGGTACTTGTCGCGCAATTGCTTGAGAAAGGCGCGCTTGGCCGGAACGTCGGTGGTCATGCGCAAAGTGCCGTAGGCCAAGGCGTAGCGAGATTTCGGATCGTCTCCGGGACCGGCCCAGGCCAATTCGTTGTCGGCAAAGAAGCCGATCAACCACGGGTCATCGCGGTGATCGCGCGCGGCGATGGCCACGGCGCGTTCGGTGGCCATGGCAAAGCGTGGGTCGAACGGGTCAGGCATGCCGCCCCACCAGTCGGTGCCGGTGCTGATGCTGGCGTAGTCACCCACAATCGACAGCGGCAAGGTGTACGGCACGCGGTCGGCAGTGGCCAGGTCCTCATCGCTCCAGTTGCCTACGGTATTGAAACCCCAGCCTTGCAAGCGATCGAGGGTATGGGTGACCCAGCGCTTCTGGTCAAAACCTTCGGTGCCGTAGGCTCGTTGCAGGTTGGCAGCGTAGAAATCGTACCAACGCCCAGCCCCAAAACCGCGACCTTCGCCGGCACCGTTGCCGGTACGGTTGTCGCCACTGCCGTAATACTTGTCAAAGGGTTCACCGGCCTTGGGCAGCGCCGCGAACATCCACTCACGCCCCGCCACATAGGTCTGGCTATTGTCCGGCGCCACGGTGTTGACACCTAGGGAGTAGAACGGATGACCTTCCGGCGTCACCAGGTACCAGCGGCCGTCACGTTTCTCGGTGCGGAAAAAGCCGCTGGCGTCGAATGCCGGACCTTTGTTCCAGCCGCCGTATTGGTCCAGGGAGGATTTATTTCGCTCGGCCAGCCAGGTCTTGAGCTGCTGCTGTTCCTTGGCGGCCGACGCCTTGAGTTGGTCATCGCTGCTGATCTTTTCCGGCCAACGCGTGCGAGTGGACTGACCATAGGCGTCGACCAACTCGCTGTAGGCGGCCTTCAACACCGGCTCGCTGTCCTGCACGCCGAAGCGCTCCAGCAGGATACTTTGGGCGGCATTGGGCTTGATCATCGACAGGGTCACCGAGACGACCTGGCTGCGGTCGATTTCCCCGGCGCTGGCAGCCAGCAACACCCGCTGGCCGTCAACGGTTATCGGCATCGGCGGGCCGGCCTTCATGCCCTGGCTCAATGGCGAGTTGGCTTGCAGTGGCACCAACAGGGTCTGCGCCGGGCCGGCCGGCAGGTCAACGCGGCTGACCAGGGTCTTGCCGTCAGCACTCTGCACCTTGACGTAGAGCGTCAGCGCCCAGTTCATCGCGCTCTGGATACGCAGGCTCACAGCGCTTGATTGCGACCAGTCCCATGCGCCGGTTTGCGGGCTGAGTACCAGGCTCGGCTCGGCTGCCGGGTTGAAGGTGATACGGCGCAGTACCTTGCCTTCGGGCGTTTGTTCGGCGTTGTATTGCGGCAGGCTGGCGTCCTGGGTCGCCACCTTGACCACATCGGCAGGCCGGACGAAGTTGAACAGCGTTTGTTGCCCGGCAGGCGCGGCCATCAACGGCGCTGCGAACAGCAAGGCAAAAAGGGCGGGCAGCGTGCGAATCATACGAACAAGGTTCTCCCAGACGGCCGGTGAATGGCCTGATGACATCGATGAGATAGACCACGAAGTGGGCGAAATTGCCCACAGTGGCTTAAGAAATTTCGCGCCTGAACGGCGGCAAAGCATTGAGGATAGCCTTGCCATAGCGCTGGGTGACCAGGCGACGGTCGAGCAAGGTGATGGTGCCCCGGTCTTCTTCCGTACGCAGCAACCGCCCGCAGGCCTGTACCAGCTTCAGTGAAGCATCCGGCACCGAGATTTCCATGAACGGGTTACCGCCCCGGGCTTCGATCCATTCGGCCAGTGCGGCCTCGACCGGGTCATCGGGCACCGAGAACGGGATCTTGGCGATCACCACGTGCTCACAGTAGGCACCGGGCAAGTCCACGCCCTCGGCAAAGCTGGCCAGGCCGAACAACACGCTGGAATCACCACCGTCGACCCGCGCCTTGTGCTTGTTCAGGGTTTCCTGCTTGGACAGGTTGCCCTGGATAAACACCTGCTTGCGCCAGTCACGGTCGAGGCCATCGAACACGTCCTGCATCTGTTTGCGCGACGAGAACAGCACCAGGGTGCCACGGGAACCTTCCACCAACGATGGCAGGTCGCGAATGATCGCCGCCGTGTGCGCCGGCGCGTCCCGTGGGTCGGCCTTGAGGTCAGGCACCCGCAGTACACCCGCATCGGCGTGATGGAACGGGCTCGGCACCACGGCGGTGACGGCCTTTTTCGGCAGGCCGGCGCGCATGCGGAAACGATCAAAAGTGCCCAGGGCGGTCAGCGTAGCCGAGGTCACCAGGCAACCATAGGCCACATTCCACAGGTTGCGGCGCAGCATTTCGGCAGCAAGGATCGGGCTGGCGTTGACCTCGATATCAAACAGTGCCCCGCTCTCCGACAGGGTCAGCCAACGGGCCATGGGCGGGTTGTCTTCCGGGTCTTCGACGGTGAAGGCAGTCCACAGCTCCCAGTTACCCTGGGAGCGGGACAACAGGCTGCCAAACAGCGGGTACCACTCTTCGGCCTGGTTGCTGGCGATGCCGATGTTGACCTCGCCGTCCATGCCTTCCTTGAGCAAGTCGGTCAGGCGGGTGAACAGGTCGGTCAGCCGCGAAAAGCCCTTCTTCAGCTCGATACCCATTTCGCGCATGTGCTCGGGGATCATCCCACCGACAAACCGGTGACGCGGGCGCTCGCGGCCCTCGACGTCTTCACCGGGCTTGAAGTCTGCGACCTGTTCGCAGGCGCTGAACATGAACTGCTGCTGGGTCTTGATCTCGCGCGCCAGTTCCGGCACCTGCTCGATCAGCTTGCCCAGGTCGCCGGGCAATGGATGCTGGGCCAGCAACTTGGTGAGGTTCTTGGCGGTGGTTTCCAGCCAGTCGGCCGTGGAACGCAGGCGCGTGTAATGGGCAAAGTGCCCAATGGCCTTGTCCGGCAAGTGGTGGCCTTCGTCGAATACGTACAGGGTGTCACGCGGGTCGGGCAACACCGCGCCGCCGCCCAGGGCCAGGTCGGCCAACACCATGTCGTGGTTGGTAACGATTACATCCACCTTGCCCATGCCCTCGCGGGCCTTATAGAAGGCGCACTGGCCGAAGTTGGGGCAGTGACGGTTGGTGCATTGGCTGTGGTCGGTGGTCAGGCGCGCCCAGTCGGAATCTTCCAGGGCGGTGGGCCAACTGTCGCGGTCGCCATCCCACTTATTGCCGGCCAACTTCTCGATCATGCTGGTAAACAGCTTCTGGCTGGCCTCATCGACCTCGATCTTGAAGCCCTCTTCTTCGAACAGCGAGGCGGTGGCGGTTTGCGCATGGCCTTCCTGCAGCAGCACGTCGAGCTTGGACAGGCACATGTAGCGGCCACGGCCCTTGGCCAGGGCGAAGGTAAAGCTCAAGCCGCTGTTACGCATCAGGTCGGGCAGGTCTTTGTAGACGATTTGCTCTTGCAGGGCGACAGTGGCGGTGGCGATCACCAGGCGCTTGCCCGCGGCCTTGGCGGTGGGGATCGCGGCCAGGCTGTAGGCCACCGTCTTGCCGGTACCGGTGCCGGCCTCGACGGCCACGACCGCGGGCTCGCCTTCGCGGCGACCTTCGTCGTCGGTGTCGATATCCCCGAGGACTTTCGCCACTTCGGCGATCATCAGGCGTTGGCCGTAGCGCGGTTTCAAGCTCTTGGCTTCGAGAAAACGCGAATAGGCGCCCTGGATCGTGGTTTTGAGTTCAGTGCTGATCATGGATAGTCGGGCGCAAAAAACGCTGGATAAATTTTCAGTGGTTCGGATCGGCCGCTATCATACCCCGCTAATTAATCCCGCGCAGAACGGAGTACCACAATGACCGCGTTTAGCCTCGCTTACACCCTGCATGTACTGGCCGCCCTGATCTGGGTCGGCGGTATGTTTTTCGCCTGGATGATCCTGCGCCCCGCCGCCATGGCGGCCCTTGAGGGCCCTGCCCGGCTCAAGCTGTGGGCAAATGTGTTTCAACGTTTTTTCATATGGGTGTGGGTGGCGGTAGTGGTTTTGCCGATCAGTGGCATTGGCCTGCTGCAATTGCGCTTCAGCGGTTTTGAGACCGCACCGCGTTATGTGCAGGTGATGATGGGGTTGTACCTGGTGATGACGGCGCTGTTTATCCGCATCCAGGCGTTGAAATTCCCGGAGTTGCGCACCGCAGTGGCGGCTGAGGATTGGCCGGCCGGCGCGGCTGCGCTGGGGCAGATCCGCAGGTTGGTGGGGATTAACTTGATCGTGGGGTTGGTAGTGGTGGCGATTGCTTCGGCTCGGCCGATGTTCTAAGCACAGCTGCAAGCTGCAAGCCTTTAACTTGCAGCTTGCAGCTTGCAGCTTGTGCCTTGAAGCTGCGCCTCTTCAGAGCCGCTGAATGGTCACAGAACCCGCAGGCCCTGCCGGCCCCGGCTGCCCTTCCAGCCCAGGCCGGCCCTTGTCGCCGCCATCGGCGCGGTACACCAGGCAACCCTTCGACTGCCCACCCTTGCCGGGTTTGCCCGCTATACCGGCCAAGCCGCCAGCGCCACCGTCGACCCAGACCTTGATCTTGTCACCCGGAAAGTCTTGCGGCAGCTCCAGCCGTATACTCGCCCCCGAAGCGCCCGGCAGCCCATCACCGCCATTATCACCGTTGGCACCTCGCCCAGCCGAACCCCAGGTGCAACCCGGGTCTTCGCCATGGGCGCCATCCAGGCCCGCATAACCTTGGGCACCGGCACCGCCACGGGCATCCACCGACAATTCTTCAGCGATGAGGGTATTGATCCGCAAGGTCAGGTCACGCCCGGCCTTGGCCGCTTTTTCATGAGTACCTGGGGCGCCGCGGGAGGTGATCTGGCTACCGTGCTCCAACTGCGCCTGGCGCACTTGCATTTGCAGCGCCGTATTGCCGGGGACAATGGCGATGCGTGCGTCACGGCCCAGGTGCAGCTCCTCCACCGTGACTTGGCTGATGGTGGACGGGATCAGCAACGTGCCGTAGTCCGCAACGTCCAGGCGCTCCAGTTGCAACACACTGGTGCTGCTGGGCAGGCGCATCAACGAATTGGTTTCGACACTGACGCTTTGGGCCAGGGCAACGGGGCTGACCAACAGGGCCAACAGAAAAACCTTACGCATCATGGGGCTCCTGAGTGTTTTCGAATTTTTCTTTGGTCGCACAGTAACGACTTCTACAGGCGATTTGCCAGTGAAGGATCAAAAAACTTCAGAAGGGCAAGGTTTACCCGAGGATCGCTGGCAATGCCGGACATTTAGCCGCCGCCCGCTCTAGGCCAGCAGGCTCAGCCGCGCTAGTCTCTACGGTCCTTATGTGAGGATGTGTAATGACCGCCGGAATTTCTTCCCGTACGCCCCAGCAAGCACTGGCGGCCCTGCTTGACCTTCAAGGGCCAAAACGCCTGCTGTTATTGGGCGCCAGCCAATTCCCGGCGCTGGATGCCTTTAGAGAAGCACACCCGGACACCGATGTTTTCTGTGCCGCGCCAGGGCCGTTGCCGGAAGAATTGGCGGCGCAGCGTTTTGACCTGGCGCTGGTGGTCGACTGCCTGGAGCACCTGTCAAAACCGCAAGGCCTGACCTTGCTGGGCGGCATTCGTAACCTCAATGCCAGCCGCATCGCCGTGCTGGTCGACCTGAACGCGTGCGGCTGGAAGGAAACCGATTTTTTCTCCCTGGCCCTGCAGGCCGGCGAGCGCTTCCAACGCGACAAGCAGTTTCTGACGCTGTTTACCTATGATCTGCTTGACTATAAACAGGTGCCGGACTGGCTCAACGCCCGCTTCTGGGCCAACCCGGAGAATTTCGGAAAGTATTGGTGGTAACCCAATGAGTACATCCATTTGCCCATGCGGCAGCGGCAATCTGCTGGATGCCTGCTGCGGCCGCTATCACGCCGGCCACCCGGCCCCCTGCGCCAGCGCGTTGATGCGCTCGCGCTACAGCGCCTATGTGCTGGGCCTGGTCGATTACCTGGTGTCCACTACCCTGCCCGCGCAACAGGCCGGCCTGGACCGCGACGCCATCGCCGCCTGGAGTGCCCAGAGCACCTGGCTGGGCCTTGAGGTTGAAAGCTCCGAGGTGTTCGGCGGGCAGCCGGAACACGCCTTCGTCACTTTCACCGCGCGCTGGCATGACAGCAGCGGTGAACACAGCCACCGTGAACAATCGTCTTTCGTACAGAATGAGGGGCGCTGGTACTTCATCGACCCGACGGTGGAGGTGAAGGCCGGGCGTAATGATGTATGTTTGTGTGGCAGTGGGCAGAAATTCAAGAAGTGTTGCTCCAGCTACCTCTAATTACCTGACAGGGATAACGCCATGCTTCGGATCTACAGCTTGATGCTGGCGTTAACCTTCGGCCTGACCGGCTGCGCGTCGTGGTTCGAGGACGACTCTCCTCCACCCCACGTTTCCCTGGTGAAGGTCGAGGTGGTGCGGGCGAAGTTGCTGGAGCAGAAATTCAAACTCTATTTTCGCGTGGACAACCGCGACGACGCCGACCTGACGGTACGCGGCCTGGTCTACAAGATCAGCCTGGGCAACCTGCTGCTGACCGAGGGCGAGTCCGACGAATGGCTGACCGTACCGCCGCGCAGTCATAAATTTTTCCGGGTTTCGGTACGTACCAACCTCTGGCCGCAAGTACGTGACGTTGTGCAGATGCTGAAAAATCCCGATCAGCCTGTGCCTTACCGTTTGGAAGGCGAATTGAAAACCGGATTATTCATCGGTAATGACGTGCAGGTCGCGCACAATGGCGAGATAATCCCCGGCGATTTTATTCCGGAGCAACATCGATGACTCAGCAACCCCATGTCCATGGTCCTGACTGCAACCACGATCACGATCACGATCACCATGATCACGACCACGGCCATGTCCACGGCCCGAACTGCGGCCATGCTCACCAGGAGCCGGTGCGCAACGCCTTGAAGGATGTGGGTCGCAATGATCCTTGCCCGTGCGGCAGCGAGAAGAAATTCAAGAAGTGCCACGGGGCGTAATTCACCAGCCTCGGTTCGCGCCACTGAAGCCCCGACATGTGGAAGCAAGCTTGCTCCCACATGTCGGGGCTTCTTTGCTTTCAGACCTGTGCAAGCCGCTTCTAACCTTAGACGTAAATATTTCATTGAATTATTGCCCGTCGATCATCACCTATACCCGTAGGCATTCGCTCATCTGGAGAGCTTCATGATCGACCTGTATTACTGGACCACCCCCAACGGTCACAAGGTATCGCTGTTCCTCGAAGAAGCCGGGCTGCCCTATAAGGTGCACCCGATCAACATCGGCCAGGGCGACCAGTTCAAGCCGGACTTCCTGAAAATAGCTCCCAACAATCGCATTCCGGCCATCGTCGATCAGAGCCCCACCGACGGCGGGGCGCCGATTTCCCTGTTTGAATCCGGCGCCATCCTGCTGTACCTCGCGGAAAAAACCGGCCAGTTCCTTCCCCAAGACCTGCGCGGGCGCCAGGAAGCACTGCAATGGCTATTCTGGCAAATGGGCGGCTTGGGGCCGATGGCTGGGCAGAATCACCATTTCAGCCAGTTCGCACCGGAGAAAATCCCCTACGCCATCAAGCGCTATGTGGATGAAACCGCCCGCTTGTATGGGGTGCTGGACCGTCGCTTGGCGGATCGCCCGTTTGTCGCCGGTGCGGACTACAGCATCGCCGATATGGCGATCTACCCATGGATTGTTTCCCACAAGTGGCAGAGCCAGCGCCTGGAAGATTTCCCACATGTGCAGCGCTGGTTCAACAGCATCAAAGAGCGGCCGGCGACCGTCCGGGCCTATGAACTGGTGCAGAAAGTGAATCCGCCCAAGCCGTGATCTTGAGTCACATCCGATCAAATGTGGGAGCGGGCTTGCTCGCGAATGCGGTGTATCAGTCAGCGTATGTATCAACTGACGGAACGCCTTCGCGAGCAAGCCCGCTCCCACATGGATCTCTGCCCGACTCAAGATCTGACGTTTAACCTAAAACTCCCGCTTGCGTCGTTTCGTCGCGCTCACTAACGTAGCGCCTTTACTGACGCTACCCCCCGCAGGAGCTTTGCCATGGCCTCGCCAGCCCTCTTACATTTTCTTCCCCGGTTCGGCGTTGCCGCGGCAGTGGCCAGTGCCTTGAGCCTGGCCGGTTGCCAGCTCCAGAACACCCAGGACACCGTGCCGCCCGTTGCTGGCGTGCAGCCGATCAAGGGCCTCGCGCAAAATGTATCGGTGCGCCGCAATGCCCAGGGCATGCCGCTGATCGAAAGCAACACCTTCCACGACTCGCTGTTCAGCCTCGGTTATGTGCACGCCAGTGACCGCATCACCCAGATGCTCACCTTGCGCCTGTTGGCCCAGGGCCGCCTGGCGGAAATGTCCGGGCCGCAAGTGCTGGATGTCGACCGCTTCATGCGCGCGGTCAACCTCAAGAAAAGCGCCGGCGAGCTGTATAACGCCTCGTCGCCGCGCCTTAAACGCTTCTTTGAGGTGTATGCCCGGGGCGTCAATGCCTACCTGTTCCGCTATCGCGACAAACTGCCGTCGGATCTGGCCCAGAGCGGCTACAAGCCCGAGTACTGGAAGCCGGAAGATTCGGCGCTGCTGTTCTGCCTGCTGAATTTCAGCCAGTCGAGCAACCTGCAGGAGGAAATTGCGTCCCTGGTGCTGGCGCAAAAAGTCGGCGTCGACAAGCTCGCCTGGCTCACCCCAAGCGCGCCGGACGAAGCTATCCCACAGGCCGAAGCCGACAAGCTCAAGGGCGTGAGCCTGGGTCAGATCACCGGCCTCGCCGGGCTGGACGCGGTGAGCCAGCAATTGCGCAGCCTCAATGCGCTGGCGGTCACTACCTCGAGCAACTGGGCCATCGGACCGCAACGCAGCCGCAGCGGCAAGAGCCTGCTGGCCAATGATATCGCCGCCCAGCCACAAGCGCCGACGCCGTGGAGCTACGTGCAGATTCGTGCACCGAAATACCAGGCTGTCGGTGCTTCGATTGCCGGCTTGCCAACCCTGCTGTCCGGCTTCAACGGCAAGGTCGCGTGGAGCATGAGCGCGGTCAAGGGCGATACCCAGGACCTGTTCCTGGAGAAGGTCAAGCGCCAGGGCAGCGCGTTGTACTACGAGAACAACGGCAAATGGCTGCCAGCCGGCGTACGTAACGAAACCTTCTTCATCAAGGGCCAACGCTCGATTCGCGAAGTGGTGTACGAAACCCGTCACGGCGCGCTGCTCAACAGCAGCCAGGCGCTTACCAGCGGTCTTGGCCTGGCCCTGCAAACCGCCGACTTCAAGGACGACAAGAGCCTGGATGCGTTCTTCGACCTGTCCCGCGCGCAAAACGCCGGCAAGGCGTCGGACGCCACCCGCGAGATTCGCGCCATCGCGTTGAACATGATCTTCGCCGACGCCAGCAACATCGGCTGGCAAGTCACCGGCCGCTTCCCCAACCGCCGTGAAGGCGAAGGCCTGTTGCCATCGCCGGGCTGGGATACGCGCTTTGACTGGGACGGCTACGCCGACGCGATGCTGCATCCCTACGACCAGGACCCGGCCCAAGGCTGGATCGGCACTGCCAACCAGCGTACTGCGCCGCGTGGCTACGGCATGCAGTTGTCCAACTCCTGGGATGCACCGGAGCGCAGCGAACGCCTGGCGCAATTGGCCAGCGCCGGCAAGCACGACAGCCGCAGCCTGATCGCCATGCAGTACGACCAGACCACCACCTTCGCCGCCAAGCTCAAGAGCATGTTCCAGGCACCCGGCATGGCGCAGCCGCTCAAGCAGGCCATCGATGCCCTACCGGCAGCGGAGCGCACCAAGGCCCGCGAAGCACTGGACCGCCTGCTGGCCTTCGATGGTCGCCTTGCGCCAACCTCGGCTGACGCGGCGGTCTACGAGCTGTTCCTGCAGGAAAGCGCCCGGCAGATCTTCCTCGACAAACTCGGCCCGGAAAACAGCGCCAGCTGGAAAGCCTTCGTCGGCAACGCCAGCCTGTCCTACTCGGCCATCGCCGATCACTTGCTGGGCCGTGAAGACAGCCCGTTCTGGGATGACACGCGCACACCGCAGAAAGAAGACAAGCCCGCGATCCTCGCCCGTTCCCTCGCCGCCGCCATCAGCACCGGCGACAGCCAATTGGGCGCTGATCACAAGGCCTGGCAGTGGGGCAAGCTGCACAGCAGCACATGGAAAAACACTAATGGCCAGGTCATCCGCGGCCCGTTTGCCAGCGGTGGCGACCACAACACCCTGAACCCTGCGCCATACAGCTGGGGCCAGGATTTCAACACGACCCAGGTGCCGGCGCTGCGCATGATCATCGACTTCGGCCTGGCCGAACCGATGCTGGGCCAGGGCGGCATTGGCCAATCCGGCAACCCGGCCAACCCGAACTATGCCAACGGCATCGACCCGCAGCTCAAGGCGCAATACCTGAGCTTCCCGATGCAGCCGCAGAACTTTGAGAAGGTGTATGGGAAGGCCAGGTTGACCCTGACGCCCGGTAAATAACCCGGTTTCCCAGAAGAAACCGAATCCAAATGTGGGAGAGGGCTTGCTCCCTCCCACATTTGGCCCCATGTATATCAGATAGAACTTCTCGCGCCGCCTTCGCCTCCTAACTGATAAGCCCATCGCCCACGGCAACCCCATGGACCTTGTCATCGCCCGGCCCGAAGGCCTCTATTGCCCTGCCGGTGATTTCTACATCGACCCCTGGCGCCCGGTAGAGCGCGCCGTGATCACCCACGCCCACGGCGACCATGCCCGCACCGGCAATCAACACTACCTGGCCGCCGCCCCCGGCGAAGGCATCCTGCGCTGGCGCCTGGGCCAGGACATCAACCTGCAAACCCTGGCTTACGGTGAACGCCTGGTGCATCACGGTGTGACCTTGAGTTTTCATCCGGCCGGGCATGTGCTTGGTTCGGCCCAGGTGCGCCTGGAATATCAAGGTGAAGTCTGGGTGGCGTCCGGCGACTACAAGGTTGAACCCGATGGCACCTGTGCGCCGTTTGAACCCGTGCGTTGCCATACCTTTATCACCGAATCCACTTTCGGCCTGCCGATCTACCGCTGGCAGCCCCAGGCGCAGATCTTTGCCGGGATCAACGACTGGTGGCAGGCCAATATCGCCAACGGCAAGGCCAGCGTGCTGTTCTGTTATTCCTTCGGCAAGGCCCAGCGCATTCTCCATGGCCTCGACGCCAGCATCGGCCCGATTCTCAGCCACGGCGCCGTCGAGCCGTTGAACCGGGTCTACCGTGAAGCCGGCATCTACATTCCCGAGACGCTGTATGCCGGCGACTTCAAGAAGACTGACCCACTACTACGCCAAGCGCTGATCATCGCCCCGCCCTCCGCCGGTGGCAGCACCTGGATGCGCCGCTTCGGCGACTACAGCGATGCCTTCGCCAGCGGTTGGATGCGCCTGCGCGGTACAAGGCGTCGGCGAGGCGTGGACCGCGGCTTTGTGCTTTCAGACCACGCCGATTGGCCTGGGCTATTGTGGGCAATCGAACAAACCGGTGCCGAACGGGTGATGGTTACCCACGGCTCAGTCGGCGTACTGGTACGCCACCTGCGTGAAAAGGGCTTGGATGCCCAAGGCTTCAGCACTGAATATGGGGATGACGAAGAAGAGGCCACGGCATGAAAGCCTTCGCCGAGCTGTACGCCAACCTCGACGCCACCACTTCCAGCAATGCCAAGCTCGCGGCCCTGCAGGCCTACTTCCTGCAAGCGCCACCGGAAGATGCTGCATGGGCGGTGTACTTCCTCTCCGGTGGGCGGCCGCGGCAACTGGTGCCGACGCGCCTGCTGCGGGACATGGCCACCGAAGCGGCCAGCATCGAACCCTGGCTGTTCGAAGAAAGCTACCAGTCAGTAGGTGACTTGGCCGAGACGATTTCCCTGCTCCTGCCCGAATCCACCTACAGCTCCGAGGACGGCCTGGCCGTGTGGCTGGAAGAAAAGTTGCTGCCCCTTCGCGGGCTTTCTCCCGTGGACCTGGCCGAGCGACTGCCAGCGTTATGGGCGCAACTGGATCAGCCGAGCCTGATGGTGTGCATCAAGTTGATCACCGGCAGCTTCCGTGTCGGTGTGTCCAAACTGCTGGTCACCCGCGCCCTCGCCGCCATGGCCGATCTGGATAGCAAGCGCGTGGCACAACGGCTGGTGGGCTACACCGACTTGTCGAATCGCCCGACAGCCGAGGGCTACCTCAAGCTGATCGCCGCCGAATCATCCGACGAACATGCGCAACGTGGCGGGCAGCCGTATCCGTTTTTTCTCGCCCATGGGATGGCGCAACCCGTGGAGCAGTTCGACACCCTGCTCGGTTCGCCCGCCGATTGGCAGGTGGAATGGAAGTGGGATGGCATTCGTGCGCAACTGGTCAAGCGTGAGGGGCGCCTGTGGATCTGGTCCCGAGGCGAAGAGTTGGTGACTGAGCGGTTCCCCGAACTCCACAGCCTGGTGAGTGGCCTGCCCGACGGGACGGTGATCGATGGCGAAATTGTGGTGTGGAAAGACTCGGTGCAACCTTTCGCACTGCTGCAACAGCGGATCGGCCGCAAGACCCTGAGTAAAAAAGTCTTGGAGGATGCGCCGGTCGCGGTACTTGCCTATGACCTGCTGGAGTATCAGGGCGAGGACTGGCGCAACCACATCCAGGCCGAGCGGCGCACGCAATTGGAACAGGTGATTGCCGCGTGCAACCAACCGGTATTGTTGCCCTCGCCGTTGCTCGAGGGGCGGACTTGGGCAGCGCTGGCCACGCAGCGCGAAGCCTCTCGCAGCCTAGGCGTAGAAGGCATGATGCTCAAAGATCGCAACGGCCTCTACGGCGTGGGCCGCACCAAGGACATGGGCCTGTGGTGGAAGTGGAAAGTCGACCCCTTCAGCATCGACGCCGTGTTGATCTATGCCCAACGCGGCCATGGCCGGCGCGCCAGCCTCTACAGCGACTACACCTTCGCGGTGTGGGATGGCCCGCCGGGCAGCGAGCGCACATTGGTACCGTTTGCCAAGGCGTATTCCGGGCTGACCGACGAGGAAATGCGCAAGGTCGATGCCATCGTGCGCAAAACTACAGTGGAGAAGTTCGGCCCGGTCAGCAGCGTGACGCCGAGCATGGTATTTGAGCTGGGCTTCGAGGGTATTGCCCTGTCCAAGCGACATAAGAGCGGGATTGCAGTGCGGTTTCCGCGGATGTTGCGCTGGCGGCAGGATAAGGCGGTGGATGAGGCTGACAGTCTTACTACTTTGCAGGATTTATTGGCTTGACGCTGGACCTTTGTGGGAGGGGGCTTGCTCCCGATGGCGGTGTGACAGTCACTCCATTCATTGACTGGCATACCGCTATCGGGAGCAAGCCCCCTCCCACATTTGGATCTGAGCCCGAACTAAAATGGCGCACTGGAAATTCAATGCCCATTTTCGGGCATCTCCTACACTCAGGCGTGCCTTATCCCACCTTTTAAAAAGCTCATCCGGAACTATGGTGCAGAAATTGCTACTTGTGATCCGTCTGACACCGTTCAGTAACAATCCTAAACGCGCCACAAGCGCTTATCTTGGTTTTCAGGGAATACCTAATGAAAAAAGCATTGCTGACCCTTTCTGCACTGGCTCTGTGCATGGCTGCTGGTGTTGCTACCGCCAAGGAATACAAGGAATTGCGTTTTGGTGTCGACCCTTCCTACGCACCGTTCGAATCCAAAGCCGCCGACGGCAGCCTGGTGGGCTTCGATATCGACTTGGGCAATGCGATCTGCGCGGAGCTGAAGGTCAAGTGCAAGTGGGTCGAAAGTGACTTTGACGGCATGATCCCGGGCCTTAAAGCCAACAAGTTCGACGGCGTAATTTCGTCCATGACCGTGACCCCGGTGCGCGAGAAGGCAATCGACTTCTCCAGCGAACTGTTCTCCGGGCCTACGTCGCTGGTGTTCAAGAAAGGTGCTGGGTACTCGACACCTGAATCCCTCAAGGGCAAGTCCGTGGGCTACGAGCAAGGCACCATCCAGGAAGCCTACGCCAAGGCCGTGCTGGATAAAGCCGGAGTAACCACCAAGGCCTACGCCAACCAGGACCAGGTTTATGCTGACCTGACCTCCGGGCGCCTCGACGCTTCCGTGCAGGACATGCTGCAAGCTGAATTGGGCTTCCTGAAGTCGCCAGCCGGTGCCGGCTACGAAGTCAGCGCAGCCATCGATGACCCGTTGCTGCCGTCGAAAACCGCCGTCGGTATCAAAAAAGGTAACACTGAACTCAAGGCCCTTTTGGATAAAGGTATCAAAGCGTTACACGATGATGGCACCTACGCCACCATCCAGAAGAAACACTTTGGCGATCTGAACCTGTACAGCGGCAAATAATGCCTGGGGCGCCCTGCCTCGGCGGGGCGCTTTTTTATCGCCATAGGTCCTGATTTATGTTCGAAGATCTGTTGCAAACCCTCGGGCTGAGCGCGTTCAGTTTGAAGGGTTTCGGTCCGCTGTTGCTGCAAGGCACCTGGATGACCATCAAGTTGTCGGTGCTGTCCCTGGCCGTCAGCGTCTTGCTGGGCCTGCTCGGCGCCAGTGCCAAACTGTCCAGCCTGCCGTTCCTGCGTATCCCCGCCCAGCTCTACACCACGTTGATTCGCGGGGTGCCCGACCTGGTGCTGATGCTGTTGATTTTCTACAGCCTGCAAACCTGGCTCACTGGCCTGACCGACTTTATGGAGTGGGAATACCTCGAGATCGACCCCTTCAGTGCCGGGGTGATCACCCTGGGGTTTATCTACGGCGCCTATTTCACCGAAACGTTTCGCGGCGCGATCCTCGCTGTGCCACGCGGCCAACTGGAAGCCGCTACCGCCTACGGGCTCAAGCGCGGGCAGCGGTTTCGCTACGTGACTTTCCCGCAGATGATGCGCTTTGCCCTGCCGGGCATCGGTAATAACTGGATGGTGATGCTCAAGGCCACCGCGCTGGTGTCGATCATCGGCCTGGCGGACCTGGTAAAAGCCGCCCAGGATGCGGGCAAGAGCACCTATCAACTGTTCTATTTCCTGGTACTCGCGGCGCTGATCTACCTGTTGATCACCAGCGCTTCCAACGTTGTCTTGCGCCGGCTTGAACGTCGCTACTCTGCAGGCTCCCGGGAGGCAGTGCGATGATCGAGCTTCTGCAGGAATACTGGCGCCCGTTCCTTTATAGCGACGGCCAGCACATCACCGGCCTGGCCATGACGATGTGGTTGCTCAGCGCCGCGCTCGTCATCGGCTTTCTCGTCTCGATCCCGCTGTCGATCGCCCGCGTCTCGCGCAAGCGCCTGGTGCGTTGGCCCGTGCAGTTCTACACCTACCTGTTTCGCGGCACGCCGCTCTATATCCAGTTGCTGATCTGCTACACCGGCATCTACAGCCTCGCTGCGGTGCGCGAACAACCGCTGCTGGATGCGTTTTTTCGCGACGCGATGAATTGCACCATCCTCGCCTTCGCCCTCAACACCTGCGCCTACACCACGGAGATTTTCGCCGGGGCAATCCGCAGCATGGCGCACGGCGAAGTCGAGGCGGCCAAGGCTTACGGCCTCAGCGGCTGGAAACTTTACACCTACGTGATCATGCCGTCGGCGCTGCGCCGCTCGTTGCCCTACTACAGCAACGAAGTGATCCTGATGCTGCACTCGACCACGGTGGCGTTTACCGCAACGATCCCGGACATCCTCAAGGTGGCCCGGGATGCCAACTCCGCCACCTTCATGACCTTTCAATCATTCGGCATCGCCGCGCTGATCTACCTGGCGGTGACCTTTGCCCTGGTTGGCCTGTTTCGCTTGGCGGAGCGCCGCTGGCTGGCCTTCCTCGGGCCGAGCCACTAAGGAGCTTTCATGCGACATCAGCAACATGACCTGATCGCGCCGGTGCCAGGCACGGCGCGGCAGATCCATAGTTTTCACTTCGGCCCGGAACAGGTCGGCGGCAAAATCTACATCCAGTCTTCACTGCATGCCGATGAACTGCCGGGCATGCTGGTGGCCTGGCACCTCAAGGTGCGCCTGGCAGAGCTGGCGGCGGCCGGGCGCTTGCGCAGCGAAATCGTGCTGGTGCCTGTCGCCAACCCGGTGGGCCTGGAACAAGTGCTCATGGATATTCCCCTGGGCCGTTATGAGCTGGAAAGCGGACAGAACTTCAACCGCCTGTTTGTCGACCTCAGCGAAGACGTCGGTAACCAGGTCGAAGACCTGCTGGGCGATGATCCCCAGCACAATGCCCGCGTGATCCGCACCGCACTGTCCAGCGCCCTGGCCGCGCAGACCGCCCAGACCCAGTTGCAATCCCAACGCCTGGTGCTGCAACGCCTGGCCTGTGATGCCGACATGGTGCTGGACCTGCATTGCGACTTCGAAGCCGTGGCCCACCTGTACACCACGCCCGAGGCCTGGCCGCAGGTAGAACCGTTGGCGCGTTATCTCGGCTCGGAGGCTAACCTGCTGGCCACTGATTCCGGCGGGCAGTCCTTTGATGAGTGTTTCACGCTAGTGTGGTGGCAGTTGCAACAACGTTTCGGCGAGCGTTTCCCGATCCCCATGGGCAGCTTTTCGGTGACCGTCGAACTGCGCGGCCAGGGCGATGTGAACCATGGCCTCGCTGCGCTGGACTGCCAGGCCATCCTCGATTACCTGACCCACTTCGGCGCTATCACCGGCGACGTGGCGCCCCTGCCCGCCCTGGCCTACCCGGCCACCCCGCTGGCGGGCGTGGAGCCGGTGACCACGCCAGTGGGCGGCTTGCTGGTGTTCAGCGCCCTGCCGGGTGAATACCTGGAGGCCGGGCAATTGATCGCCGAAATCATCGACCCCATTACCGACCGCGTAACGCCCGTGCACTGTCGGCACGCCGGCCTGCTTTACGCCCGTTCGCTGCGCCGCATGGCCACTGCCGGAATGGTGATCAGCCATGTCGCCGGCTCACAGGCCTACCGCAGCGGCTATCTACTTTCGCCTTGAGGATGCACGCCCCATGTACAAACTGACCGTTGAAGGCCTGCATAAAAGCTATGGCGACAATGAAGTGCTCAAGGGCGTGTCGCTCAAGGCCAAGACCGGTGATGTGATCAGCCTGATCGGCGCCAGCGGCTCCGGCAAGAGCACCTTCCTGCGCTGTATCAACTTCCTGGAAACCCCCGACGATGGCGCCATGACCCTGGATGGCCAACCGATCCGCATGGTCAGTGACCGCCACGGCATGCGCGTAGCCGACGACGCCGAGCTGCAACGCTTGCGCACACGGTTGGCGATGGTGTTCCAGCACTTCAACCTGTGGAGCCATATGAGCGTGCTGGAAAACATCACCATGGCCCCGCGCCGGGTTCTGGGTTGCAGCAGGAAAGACGCCGAAGACCGCGCCCGCCGCTACCTGGACAAAGTCGGGCTGCCGACGCGTGTAGCCGATCAATACCCGGCGTTCCTGTCCGGCGGCCAGCAGCAACGCGTGGCCATCGCCCGCGCCCTGGCGATGGAGCCGGAGGTGATGCTGTTCGATGAGCCCACCTCGGCCCTCGACCCGGAACTGGTGGGTGAGGTGTTGAAGGTGATCCAGGGCCTGGCCGAGGAAGGCCGCACCATGATCATGGTGACCCACGAGATGAGCTTTGCGCGCAAGGTCTCCAGCCAGGTGTTGTTCTTGCACCAGGGCCTGGTGGAAGAGCAAGGCACGCCAGAGGATGTGCTGGGCAATCCGAAAAGCGAGCGTCTGCAGCAGTTTCTGAGCGGCAATTTGAAATAAACCTTTGCGACGTCTGGAGGGTCTCTGCAATAGAGCCTCCAGAGCGTCAGCTGCCGCATGGCAAAAACCCACGACTTCGCAAAACAATGGTTTGCCCCCAAAGGCTGGAAACCGTTCGCCTTTCAGAAAGACGTCTGGGCAGCGGTCAAGGCGGGCCAATCAGGGTTACTGCATGCCAGCACCGGTGCGGGTAAAACCTATGCCCTGTGGTTTGCCGCCCTCAATCGTTTCGCCATCACTCGCCCGCCCGCCACTGGCAAGCGCAAACCACCCGCTGAGCCGCTGACCGTGTTGTGGATCACGCCCATGCGCGCCTTGGCCGCCGACTCCGCACGCGCCCTGCAGGCACCGCTGGACGCCCTGCAGATTCCCTGGAGCGTGGGCCTGCGCACCGGCGATACCAGCAGCAGCGAACGCGCCCGCCAGACACGTCGTCAACCCACCGCATTGGTCACCACTCCGGAAAGCCTGACGTTGATGCTGGCGCGGGCCGACAGTGAAACCAGCCTGGCGCACCTGCGCATGGTGATCGTGGACGAATGGCACGAACTGATCGGCAATAAGCGCGGCGTGCAGTTGCAACTGGCGCTGGCACGCTTGCGGCGCTGGCATCCTGAGCTGATGGTGTGGGGTATTTCGGCGACCTTGGGTAATCAGGCCCACGCGCTGGAGGTACTGGTGCCACAGGGTGGCGGGATCAATGTACAGGGGCAAACGGCCAAGGAGCTGAAGGTCGACACCTTGCTGCCGCCCGTCACCGAGCGTTTTCCCTGGGCTGGGCATATTGGCTTGAAGATGTTGCCGCAGGTGGTCGCCGAGGTGGAGGCCAGCAGCAGTTGCCTGGTGTTTACCAATACTCGGGCGCAATCGGAGATCTGGTATCAGGCGATTCTGGAGGCCCGCCCGGACTGGGCCGGATTGATTGCTCTGCACCACGGTTCGTTATCGCGGGAAACCCGGGACTGGGTGGAGCGCGCCTTGAAAGACGGCCAGCTCAAGGCGGTGGTGTGTACCTCCAGCCTGGACTTGGGAGTCGACTTCCTGCCAGTGGAACGGGTGCTGCAGATTGGCTCCGCCAAGGGCGTGGCGCGACTGATGCAACGCGCCGGGCGCTCCGGCCATGCGCCGGGGCGGCCATCACGGGTAACACTGGTGCCGACCCACAGTCTCGAACTGGTGGAAGCCGCAGCCGCCCAGGATGCAATTTCCCAGCGGCGCATCGAAGCGCGGGAATCGCCTCACAAACCGCTGGATGTGCTCGTACAACACCTGGTCAGCATGGCCCTCGGCGGCGGGTTTACCCCGGATGCATTGCTGGCAGAAGTGCGCGGCGCCTGGGCCTATCGCGACCTCACCGAAGCGGATTGGGCCTGGGCCTTAGGGTTTGTGCGCCATGGTGGCCTGTCACTCACCGCTTATCCGGATTACCGCCGCGTGGAGCCCGACGAGCACGGTATCTGGCGTGTCCCGGATGCGCGCTTGGCGCGCCGCCATCGCATGAGCGTGGGGACCATCGTCAGCGACGCGAGCATCCAGTTGAAGTTCTGGAGCAAGGGCGGCGGCGGCAAGAACCTGGGCAGTGTCGAGGAAGGCTTTATTGCACGGCTCAAGCCCGGGGATGGCTTCCTGTTCGCCGGGCGGTTGCTGGAACTTGTACGGGTGGAAAACATGACCGCCTATGTACGTCGCAGCAACGCAAAAAAAGCTGCCGTGCCACGCTGGAATGGCGGGCGCATGCCACTTTCCAATGAACTGGCCCAGGCGGTGGTCGAACGTTTTGATGCCGCAGCGCAAGGGCACTTCGACGGCCCGGAGATGCAGGCGGTACAACCGTTATTGCACACCCAACTGCGCTGGTCCGGCCTGCCCACACGCGGGAATCTGCTGGCAGAAACCCTGCAATCGCGGGAGGGCTGGCACCTGTTCCTGTATCCATTCGCCGGGCGCCAGGTACACCTGGGCCTGGCGAGTTTGCTGGCGTGGCGGGTCAGCCAACAGCAGCCGCTGACCTTTTCGATTGCAGTGAATGATTATGGCCTGGAGCTATTGAGTGCTACCGAGGTGCACTGGCCGCAGCTGTTGAATGCGGCGTTACTGAGCCCGCAGCACTTGCTGGCGGACGTGGTCGCCAGCCTGAATGCCGGAGAGCTTGCCCTGCGCCGCTTTCGCGAGATTGCGCGGATCGCCGGGCTGGTGTTTGCCGGGTATCCAGGCGCGCCGAAAAGCACGCGGCAGGTGCAAGCCTCCAGCGGCCTGTTCTTTGAAGTGTTCAAACAGTACGACCCGCAGAACCTGTTGCTGGCCCAAGCCGGGGAAGAAGTCCTGCGTGATGAGTTGGATATTCGTAGGCTGGAACAGACATTACGACATTTAGCGGCGCTGAAGCTGGACCTGCACGTGATTCAGCGACCTACGCCCCTAGCCTTCCCGCTGCTGGTTGAGCGCATGCGCGAAAGCATGAGCTCGGAAAAACTCTCGGAGCGCATTGCACGAATGGTCAAGGATTTGGAAAAAGTCGCGGATAAAGGAAAAGGTTGATGCATTGCACACTGACACTGGAGGGCGAAGAGCTGTGGTTATTGGCGGACAAGGCGCTGTACTGGCCCGCTCGTCAGTGCCTGCTGATTGCCGATGCGCATTTTGGCAAAGCATCGGCCTATCGCAGCCTGGGACAACCTGTGCCCCAGGGCACCACCACGGCCAATCTGGAACGCCTGGACAGGCTATTGGCGGCGCTGCCTTGCGCGCAGTTGATCTTTCTCGGTGACTTCCTGCATGGCCCAGGCTCTCACGCCAGCAGCACCCTCAGCGCGATCCGGGCCTGGCGTGCACGCAATGGCGAGTTGGCCTTGACCTTGATTCGCGGCAATCACGATAAACGCGCCGGCGATCCCCCGGACGACTTGAGAATTGAGGTAGTCCCGGAGCCGCTATTGATGGGCCCTTTCGCCTTGCAACACGAACCCGACGCTCACCCTAGCCACCATGTATTGGCGGGGCACGTGCATCCGGTGTATCGCTTGTGCGGCAAAGGCCGTCAGCGCTTGCGCCTGCCGTGCTTCCAGATGGGTAAGCGGGTCAGCCTGCTACCGGCGTTTGGCGCATTCACGGGAGGTTATGCCGTGGAGCAGGATGATGACCACCGAATCTTTGTGATCGGCGACCACAGGGTTTGGCCGATTCAGTGAAGCGCTGACCGGCCGTCCGAATATCAGGCGACAGGTGCCGGTGGTGGCTCATCAGGCAGGGTAGGCTCACCTGGTTCGGTGGGCTGTGGGTAATCGGGCTCAGGTTGGCCGGGGGGAATGCCGCCCGCGTGAGCGGGGTTGGCCATCAGGGACCAGGCCAGAACACCAATCTGGTTGGGTTCAAGCCGGGCGAGTTCTGCGCTGATTCGCGGGTCGATCTTCATAAGGTACTCCTCAAGCGTGGCCCGACGCGTTTTGCACGCGCCGAGGCAGTACACCTAGATAGAGTCACTTTCCGCAGACTAATTCCCTTTGACCGTAGGAGCTTTCGATCAAGCGCGTGGGAGAGTGACGCCACGCTGGCCCTGATACTTGCCTGCACGGTCTTTGTAGGACACTTCACAAGCCTCGTCGGACTGCAGGAACAGCATCTGTGCCACGCCTTCGTTGGCGTAAATCTTCGCCGGCAAGGTAGTGGTGTTGGAAAACTCCAGGGTCACGTGGCCTTCCCACTCCGGTTCAAGCGGCGTCACGTTGACGATAATGCCGCAGCGCGCGTAGGTGCTTTTACCCAGGCAAATGGTCAACACGTCGCGAGGAATACGGAAGAATTCCACAGTACGCGCCAGGGCAAATGAGTTTGGCGGGATGATGCACACGTCGCTCTTGACGTCGACGAAGCTTTTTTCGTCGAAGTTCTTCGGGTCGACGATCGCCGAATTGATGTTGGTGAACACCTTGAATTCATCGGCGCAACGCACATCGTAGCCATAGCTGGAAACGCCGTACGAAATGACACGTTCATCGCCTTCACCACGAATCTGGCGCTCGACGAACGGCTCGATCATGCCGTGTTCCTGCGCCATGCGGCGAATCCACTTGTCCGATTTGATGCTCATGGCGGTGTCCTGAATAGCGAGGTGGAAAAAATCTGTGGGCCATCTTACCGGGGCCGGCCCTGGGGTTCAAAGGCCACAGGGGTTTTCTTGCTGAATGCACGGCCCGCCATAAGCCGCAGCCAGCGGGGCCGGTGTCCGGGTTACCGTCAAGGGTGACTGTAAATACCACCGTCAGTCACGAAATTAGAGAAACCTTCGGAAATACCATTGGCACGTTCCTGAAAAAGGGTTAAGGTGGCGCCACTGTGTTGCTTGTGTCACTGAGAATCTCTACACGATATGTTGAATTTCGATCCAACCATCTCCAAGAATTTTTCCTGCTCTTTGCACTCAGTCTCGGCCAGGGCTTTTCCTGAGTCGCAGTTAACTTTGTTCAAGGAGTTACACCATGTCTAATCGCCAAACTGGTACCGTTAAGTGGTTCAACGATGAAAAAGGCTTCGGCTTCATCACTCCACAATCCGGTGACGACCTGTTCGTTCACTTCAAAGCTATCCAATCCGACGGCTTCAAAAGCCTGAAAGAAGGCCAACAGGTTTCTTTCATCGCTACCCGCGGTCAGAAAGGCATGCAAGCTGAAGAAGTTCAAGTTATCTAACTTGTACTGACTCAGTCGAAAAAACCCCGCCCTTAAAAGCGGGGTTTTTTTATGCCTGGAATTTGGTCATACATAAATAAAAATGCCATACGTAAAATGTGGGAGGGGGCTTGCTCCCGATAGCGGTGGACCAGTCGATATTTGGATTGACTGACACACCGCTATCGGGAGCAAGCCCCCTCCCGCATTCAAGCATTCAAGCAGAGTCGCTTCCTATTGGAACAACGACTCGCTCGACAAGCCATTCTTCTCGAGGATCTCACGCAAGCGCTTGAGGCCCTCCACCTGGATCTGTCGCACCCGCTCACGGGTCAGGCCGATCTCCAGACCTACATCCTCCAGGGTGCTGCTCTCATGGCCGCGCAGGCCGAAGCGGCGAATCACCACCTCACGCTGCTTGTCCGTAAGCTCTGACAACCACTGGTCAATACTTTGGGAAAGATCAACGTCCTGTAACAGTTCGCAAGGATCCGTTGGACGATCATCCGTCAGGGTGTCCAGCAGGGTTTTATCCGAATCCGGTCCCAGCGAGACATCGACCGAAGATACCCGCTCGTTAAGGCCCAGCATGCGCTTGACCTCCCCTACCGGTTTTTCCAGCAGGTTGGCGATCTCTTCAGGCGAAGGTTCATGATCGAGTTTTTGAGTGAGCTCACGCGCTGCCCGCAGGTAGACGTTGAGCTCCTTGACCACATGGATCGGCAGCCGGATCGTACGGGTCTGATTCATGATCGCCCGTTCGATGGTCTGTCGGATCCACCAGGTGGCATAGGTTGAAAAGCGGAAGCCCCGCTCAGGGTCGAACTTCTCCACCGCCCGGATCAGGCCCAGGTTGCCTTCCTCGATCAGGTCCAGCAGGGATAACCCACGATTGACGTAGCGTCGAGCGATTTTCACCACCAGGCGCAGGTTGCTTTCAATCATGCGTTTGCGCCCAGCCGGATCGCCCTTTTGCGACAGACGCGCAAAATGGACTTCTTCTTCGGGGGTCAACAGAGGGGAAAAGCCGATTTCATTGAGGTACAGCTGAGTCGCGTCGAGCGCCCGCGTGTAATCAATGTACTTGTGTTGCTTTAACGCGGTGGAGTTCTTGGATTTGGTGCGAACTGAAGGTGGTGCCGCTCCTTCATTATCTGACATCGAATCCGTATCGATACTGGCCTCCATAAGGAGAACCTCATCGTCGATGTCAAACTCCGGCGCTTCTTTACTGAGAGCCATTGTTATAGTCCTTTGGTGAGTTCGACCTCAAGCTCAAGCGACGCCTTTATCCTTGGCAACGCTGGAGCCTGTTCCTTCTACGTGAGGGAACAGGCTGTGCAACATATCAACGACGGGGTAAGAATTGCAGCGGATCTACAGGTTTCCCTTGGCGGCGAATCTCAAAGTGCAGTTTCACCCGGTCTGTACCAGTTGACCCCATTTCGGCAATTGTCTGTCCGACTTTGACTTGCTGCCCCTCCCGAACCAACAACCTGCGGTTGTGACCGTAGGCACTGACGTAGGTATCGCTGTGTTTGATGATGACCAGCTCGCCGTAGCCCCGTAAACCACTCCCGGCGTACACCACTGTCCCATCAGACGCAGCTAAAACAGGCTGTCCCAAATCCCCGGCGATATCAATGCCTTTATTCAAACTACCGTTTGAAGAGAATTTTCCAATTAACACTCCGTTTGAAGGCCACCCCCAACCGGTCGGTGCAGGCCCCGCAGGTGGCAGCGGCGCGGGTGCCGGCTTGCCCGCAACCGTAGGCGCGGCGCTACCTGCGGGCCGGGTGATGACGGTAGTTTTGCTCGAAGACGAGGGCGAAGATCCCGATTTTGTCACAACTGCCGTAGATGCCGAACCGGAGCGACCATCGAAACGGATAGTCTGGCCGGGATGTATCGTATAAGGCACAGGAATGTTGTTACGGGCGGCCAGCGCTTTGTAGTCCCAGCCATAACGGAAGGCGATCGAGAACAGTGTGTCGCCCTTGCGCACCACATATTGGCCGGTGGTCACCGTCGGTCTTTGCGGTGCTGCGCGGTCAACTACCCGCGCACCGCCCGATGGCGTGCTCGAGCAGGCCGCCAATAAGGAACTCAAGACAAGGCCAAGCACCAGTCGCTGAAAGCTTGTTTTACTCATTCGCTGCGCAGGACCTGTGAGACTCACCCGCCGCTCCCTTTGTGGTGGCTGAACGTTAACGCCTGTATCAGGCTTGAAATATGACGCAAGTATAACTGGGCGTTGGCTTTTTACCGGCACACGACTGAAACGAAAAATTCATCATGTTTAATACCGGCCGCCAAGCATGTTGATTCAATAGACCCCGCCGTAAGACACATCCTCGCCAACAGAATTCACTGCTTGCGAAGAAATCATCAGGCCAGCGGACCATTGAGCAACGGTACGAATCGCACGGCACCGAGCACATGCCGGGAAAAGCCTTCATCTTCACGGATAATAAGCATCAACTGTTGCACTTCGCCGGAGCCCACCGGGATGACCAGCCGCCCGCCAGGTGCCAATTGATCCAGCAAGGCTTGCGGCACATCAGTGGCCACCGCGGTGACGATGATGCCGTTGTACGGCGCCAGCGCCGGCCAGCCTTCCCAGCCGTCGCCCCAGCGAAACACCACGTTGCGCAGGTTCAGCTCCACCAGACGTTCCTTGGCCCGGTCCTGCAGCACCTTGATGCGCTCTACCGAGAACACCCGCTCCACCAATTGCGACAGCACGGCCGTCTGGTAGCCAGAACCCGTACCGATTTCCAGCACCTTGTCCAAAGGCCCCGCCGCCAGCAGCAGCTCGCTCATGCGCGCAACCATGTACGGCTGGGAGATAGTCTGGTTGTGGCCGATGGGCAACGCCGTGTCTTCATAGGCGCGGTGCGCCAAGGCTTCATCGACAAACAGATGCCGCGGCGTGCGCCGGATCACTTCCAGTACCTGGGGGTTGGACAAGCCCTCTTCATACAGGCGCTGGATCAATCGCTCCCGCGTGCGCTGGGACGTCATCCCGATGCCACGGCGCAACAGGTCGTCTTGTTCACGAGCCATCAACGCAGACCCTCCAGCCAGCCATCGAGACCACTGAAGGCATCACTGAAGGTGCGATCAAACTGCAACGGGGTAATCGACACATAACCTTGCATCACCGCGTGAAAGTCCGTGCCCTCTCCGCCATCCTCGGCGTCACCGGCTGCGGCAATCCAATAGCCTTCCTTGCCGCGCGGATCGACCACCTTCAGGGGCGCCGCCGCACGGGCGCGATGGCCCAGGCGCGTGAGCTGGATACCGCGGATATGATCGAGGGGCAAGTTGGGGATATTGACGTTGAGTACCGTACGCGGCGGCAGGTCCAGCGAGCCATGAGCTTGCACCAGCTTGCGTGCGAAATACGCCGCCGTCGCCAGGTTATCCAATTGGCGCGAGGCAAAGGAGAAAGCGAACGCGGTGCGACCCAGAAAGCGCCCTTCAAGGGCCGCCGCCACGGTGCCGGAATACAGCACGTCATCACCCAGGTTGGCGCCCAGGTTGATACCCGAAACCACCAGGTCCGGCTCATGCTCCAGCAAACTGTTGATCGCCAGGTGCACGCAGTCGGTGGGGGTGCCGTTCACGCTGATAAAGCCATTGGCCAGGACCTGCGGGTGCAGTGGACGGTCGAGCGTCAGCGAACTGCTGGCGCCGCTCTTGTCCTGGTCGGGGGCAACCACCACGCACTCGGCGTAATCTTGCAACGCAGCATAGAGCGCGGCAAGACCGGGCGCGGTGGCACCGTCATCGTTTGATATCAGAATACGCATGGGCTGTCCGTCTGCCCCACCGGCACCAGATCAACAAGTTCGCGCACCAAGACAGTGGCGAAGCATCCGGCCGGCAGGACGAATTCCAATTGCAGAATGTCAGGCTCGGGATAATGCCACGTCAACCCGCCAATGGGCAGTCGCAGAATGCGACGTTCCTGGCTCATACCTGCATTCACCAACCAATCACGCAGGTCGGCCTCGCTGGCAGCGACAGATTGTTCCAGTTCATGTGTAAGACCTGTCGCTGGCGAGTCACCCTCGCCCCACTGCGGGCCGGTCGGGTGCAGGTCCAGGATCGCCAGGCGCGGGTCGCTGCATTCAGCCTCCCCGGCCGAAAAAAAACTGCGACTGTCAGTAAAAGCCAGCAGGTCACCCACTTGGGCGCGCTGCCAGGAACCGTCGGCGACACGCGCCGCCAGCACTTTATTGAACAAGTAGCTGCGGGCGGTAGACAACAGTCGCGAGCGCACATTGCGCTGCTCCGGCAGGGCCTTGCGCGCCGCCCACTCGCGGGCATCCACCACATTACCGCCGTTGTGGCCGAAACGCTGGGCGCCGAAATAATTGGGTATGCCGTGCTGAGCGATCAACTGCAAACGCGCGTCGATGGCGGCGGTGTCGCCGGCCAGCTGGGTCAGGCGCAAGGTGAAGCCGTTGGCCGAATGGGCGCCACGCTGCAACTTGCGCTTATGACGGGCGGTTTTCAGGATCTTGAGGGTATCGTTTTCCGCACCGCTCATGTCCGGGTCGGCCTTGCCGGGCAGTTGCACGCTGAACCATTGCCGGGTCAGGGCCTGGCGGTCCTTGAGCCCGGCATAGCTGACGGTGCGCAACGGCACACCGGCGGCCTTGGCGATACGCCGTGCAGCCTCTTCGGTATTCAAGCCGCGCTTTTCCACCCACAGCCACAGGTGCTCGCCCTCGCCGGTCAGCGGGATGTCCAGCACTTCATCAACCTGGAAGTCTTCGGCCGTAGCCTTCAGCACTGCGCTGCCCAGGGCCTCGCCGTAGGCCCGTGGGCCCAGCAGTTGCAGGTCGTTCATGCGCGCAGCAACAAGGCGACGGAGTGCACCGCGATGCCCTCTTCACGACCGGTAAACCCTAGCTTTTCGGTGGTGGTGGCTTTCACGTTGACTTGATCCAATTCAATTTGCAGGTCTGCGGCAATCAGCGCACGCATCGCTTCGATATGCGGGGCCATTTTCGGCGCCTGGGCCACGATGGTGTTATCGACGTTACCGACCCTCCAGCCTTTGGCATGGATCAAGCCGACCACATGGCGCAACAACACACGGCTGTCCGCACCTTTGAAGGTGGGATCGGTATCCGGAAAGTGCTTGCCGATGTCCCCCAATGCCGCCGCACCGAGCAACGCATCGCTCAAGGCATGCAAGACAACGTCGCCGTCGGAATGAGCCAGCAACCCATGGTGGTGTGCAATGCGCACGCCGCCCAAGGTGATGAAATCGCCTTCAGCGAAACGGTGCACATCGTAGCCGTGGCCAATACGCATAAAAAAACGCCCCGATTTAATTCAGGGCGTGATTCTACCTACTTTTGCCGCACATTAACCGAGCAAAGCACGACCATGATGTCGCAAATGGTCTTCGATGAAGCTGGCGATAAAGAAGTAGCTGTGGTCATAGCCGGGCTGCAGGCGCAGTTCCAGCGGGTGGCCGGCTGCCTTGGCCGCTTGCATCAGGGCCTCAGGCTTGAGCTGAACCGTGAGAAAATCGTCGCGATCCCCCTGATCCACCAGCAGCGGCAGCTTTTCCGAGGCTTCGCTGATCAGTACGCAGGCGTCCCACTCACGCCACTTCGAACGCTCTTCGCCCAGGTAACGGGAAAAGGCTTTCTGACCCCAGGGGCAGTCCATCGGATTGTTGATCGGCGAAAACGCCGATACCGACTGGTAACGCCCAGGGTTGCGCAACGCACAGACCAGCGCGCCGTGCCCGCCCATGGAGTGACCGCTGATGCCACGTTTATCCGACGCAGGGAAATGCGCCTCCACCAATGCCGGTAATTCCTGCACCACGTAGTCATGCATCCGATAGTGCTTGGCCCAGGGCTCCTGGGTGGCATTCAGATAGAAACCGGCACCGAGGCCGAAGTCCCAGGCGTTATCCGGATCGTCCGGCACACCAGGGCCACGGGGGCTGGTGTCCGGCGCCACGATGATCAAGCCCAGCTCGGCAGCCATGCGCTGGGCTGCGGCCTTCTGCATGAAGTTCTCATCGGTGCAGGTCAAGCCGGACAGCCAGTACAGCACCGGCAACTTGCCGCCCTGCTCCGCTTGCGGCGGCAGGTAGACGGCGAAGGTCATGTCGCAACCGAGCACATCGGAATTATGCTTGTAGCGTTTATGCCAGCCGCCGAAGCTCTTCTGGCATGACAGGTTTTCCAGACTCATGGCCAACCTCAGAAGTGAATGACGGTACGAATGCTCTTGCCTTCATGCATCAGGTCAAACGCTTTGTTGATATCTTCCAGACCCATGGTGTGGGTGATGAAGGTATCCAGTGGAATTTCGCCGGTCTGGGCCATTTCCACATAGCTTGGCAACTCCGTACGACCACGCACGCCACCAAACGCCGAACCGCGCCAGACGCGTCCGGTGACCAGTTGGAACGGACGCGTGGCGATCTCCTGGCCAGCACCGGCAACACCGATGATCACCGATTCGCCCCAGCCTTTGTGGCAGCACTCAAGGGCCGCACGCATCAGTTGCACATTGCCGATGCACTCGAAGGAAAAATCCACGCCGCCATCGGTCAGGTCGACAATCACGTCCTGGATTGGGCGATCGTAGTCTTTCGGGTTGATGCAATCGGTGGCGCCCAGTTGCTTGGCGATTTCGAACTTGGCCGGGTTGATATCAATGGCGATGATGCGGCCGGCCTTGGCCTTGACCGCACCGATCACCGCCGACAGGCCAATGCCACCGAGACCGAAGATCGCTACGGTGTCGCCTGGCTTGACCTTGGCGGTGTTGATCACCGCGCCAATGCCGGTGGTGACGCCGCAACCGAGCAGGCAGACTTTCTCCAGCGGCGCTTCTTTAGGAATCCTGGCCACGGAGATTTCCGGCAGCACGGTGTACTCGGAGAACGTCGACGTGCCCATGTAGTGGAAGATCGGCTGACCTTTGTAGGAGAAACGCGTGGTGCCATCCGGCATCAAGCCCTTGCCCTGGGTGGAACGAATGGCCTGGCACAGGTTGGTCTTGCCCGACAGGCAGAATTTGCACTTGCCACATTCCGGGGTGTACAGCGGGATCACATGGTCGCCGACGGCTACCGAGGTCACGCCCTCGCCGATGGCTTCCACCACTGCGCCACCTTCGTGGCCAAGGATCGAAGGGAAAATGCCTTCCGGGTCTGCGCCCGACAACGTGTAAGCGTCGGTATGGCACACGCCGGACGCAACCACCCGCAACAGCACCTCGCCGGCCTTGGGCATGGCGACATCCACTTCAACAATCTCAAGGGGCTTCTTGGCTTCGAAGGCTACGGCGGCACGGGACTTGATCATCCGGGTTTCTCCATCGGGTTGAAAACTAAGACCGTCAGTGTAAAACATAGCCAGGTGATGAATAATCCGGGCAAAAGCAAAACATTATTGCTATATGGGGACAATCAACATGCTGGAGAACCGCTGGGAAGGCATCGATGAGTTTGTCGCGGTCGCCGAATGCAGCCAATTCACAGCAGCGGCCGAGCGGCTGGGGGTATCGTCCTCCCACATCAGCCGGCAGGTGGCGCGCCTGGAAGAACGCCTGCAAACCCGATTGCTGTACCGCAGTACGCGAAAGGTCACATTGACCGAAGCGGGCCAGACGTTCCTGCAACACTGCCAACGCCTGCAGGACGGTCGTGAAGAAGCCTTGCGTGCGGTGGGCGACCTCACCAGCGAACCCAAGGGCATGTTGCGCATGACCTGCGCCGTGGCGTACGGCGAACGTTTTATCGTGCCTTTGGTCACGCGGTTCATGGCGCTCTATCCGCAATTGCGCGTGGATATCGAGCTGACCAATCGCCCGCTGGACCTGGTCCATGAAGGCCTCGACCTGGCCATCCGCCTGGGGCGCCTGCAAGACTCGCGCATGGTCGCCAGCCGCCTGGCGCCTCGGCGCATGTACCTGTGCGCGTCGCCCTCCTACCTCAAACGCTATGGTCGGCCGCATAGTTTGTCGGAGCTGAGCCGGCATAACTGCCTGATCGGCAGCTCGGATATCTGGCAACTGGCCCAGGATGGGCGGGAGTTTTCCCAGCGTGTGCAGGGCAACTGGCGCTGCAACAGTGGGCAAGCGGTGCTGGACGCAGCGCTGCAAGGCGTTGGTTTATGCCAACTGCCGGACTATTACGTGCTGGAACATTTGCACAAAGGCACGCTGGTGTCGTTGCTCGAGGCCCACCAACCGCCCAATACCGCGGTGTGGGCGCTGTATCCACAGCAACGGCATTTGTCACCGAAGGTCAGGAAGTTGGTGGATTACTTGAAGGAGGGGTTGGCTGAGCGGCCGGAGTACAGCCGGTAATCAATGGCTGTTTGTGCCAGCCTCTCCCACATTGACCGCATGCCTACAGGGTAAACGCGGTTAAAGGTGGGAGCTGGCTTGCCTGCGATGAAGTCGACGCTGTTTAACTGCCTACCCGCGGTTCGCCCACCGCAACCGCAACCACTCCAAATCTTCAGGGCGGGTCACCTTGATATTATCCGCACGCCCTTCAATCAGCCGCGGCGCCTGGCCAGACCATTCCATGGCCGAAGCTTCGTCGGTGATCACGGCGTCCGCTACCAGGCTGTCGGCCAAGGCGCGGTGCAAGGCACCCAAGCGGAACATCTGCGGCGTGTAAGCCTGCCAGATCAGGCTGCGGTCAACGGTTTCAACCACGCGGCCATGCTTGTCGACACGCTTGAGGGTGTCGCGGGCGGGTACCGCCAGCAAGCCGCCCACTGGATCATCGGCCAATTCCGCCAGGAGCTTGTCGAGGTCATCGCGGCTCAAGTTAGGCCGCGCAGCATCGTGCACCAACACCCAGTCGTCATCACTGGCGCCCAGGGCGTTGAGGTGCAGCAGTGCATTGAGCACCGAGCCGGAGCGTTCCGAACCACCATCCGCACGCTGGATACGTGGGTCAGTGGCGCACGCCAAGGTGGGCCAATAAGGATCATCATCTGCAAGACTGACCACCAGGCCCTTGAGCGCTGGATGGTCGAGAAAACAGCCGAGGCTGTGTTCGAGAATAGTGCGCCCGCCCAATTGCAGGTATTGCTTGGGACGGTCCGCGGCCATACGGGCACCGACGCCCGCGGCAGGAATCACGGCCCAAAAGGCCGGTAAAGCATTATTCATTGGGCCAACTGGTAGAGGGTTTCGCCCTCCTTGACCATGCCCAACTCATGGCGAGCCCGCTCTTCAACGGTCTCCGTACCTTTTTTCAGCTCAAGCACTTCGGCATCCAGGACGCGGTTGCGCTCCAGCAGGCGTTCGTTTTCGGCACGCTGGTCGGCAATTTGCTGGGTCAGCTCTTCCACCTGCGCAAAGCTGCCATTACCGACCCATAGGCGGTACTGCAGGCCAGCCAGCAACAAGAGCAAGACGAGGAACAACCAATTGGGACTGCGCATCGAAATCCGGGTATCCAGTGAAAAAAGACAGTCATGCAAACCTTTTGCAGCAACTGATAGCACGAAGCCTGGAAAAACCAGGCTTGTGCTTGTCAGTCAGCAGATTAGCGCCGAAATTCATACTTTCGTGAGATTTCTGACGCAATCCGCCGACTTTTTACCATTTACTGATTAACCGCGAAACTCACCGCGACCGTTGTACTTGGCTTTACCTGCCAATTGCTCTTCGATGCGCAGCAATTGGTTGTACTTGGAAACGCGATCAGAACGGCACAGGGAACCGGTCTTGATCTGGCCCGCCGAAGTACCCACGGCCAGGTCGGCAATGGTGGAGTCTTCGGTTTCGCCGGAGCGGTGGGAGATCACGGCGGTGTAGCCCGCAGCCTTGGCCATCTGGATGGCTTCAAGGGTTTCGGTCAGGGTGCCGATCTGGTTGAACTTGATCAGGATCGAGTTGGCGATCTTCTTGTCGATGCCTTCTTTCAGGATCTTGGTATTGGTCACGAACAGGTCGTCACCCACAAGCTGGATTTTCTCGCCGATCTTGTCGGTGAGGATTTGCCAACCATCCCAGTCGGACTCGTCCAGGCCGTCTTCGATCGAGATGATCGGGTAGCGCTGGGTCAGGCCCTTGAGGTATTCAGCGAAACCTTCGGAGTTGAACACCTGGCCTTCGCCGGACAGGTTGTACTTGCCGTCTTCGTAGAACTCGCTGGCAGCGCAGTCCAAAGCCAGGGTCACGTCGGTGCCCAGTTTGTAGCCAGCGTTGGCCACGGCTTCGGAGATCACTTTCAGTGCATCTTCGTTGGAGGCCAGGTTCGGTGCGAAACCACCTTCGTCACCTACTGCGGTGCTCAGGCCACGGGCCTTCAGTACAGCCTTGAGGTGATGGAAAATCTCGGTACCCATGCGCAGGCCTTCGGAGAAGGACTTGGCGCCCACCGGCTGCACCATGAATTCCTGGATGTCGACGTTGTTATCAGCGTGCTCGCCACCGTTGATGATGTTCATCATCGGAACCGGCATCGAGTACACGCCTGGAGTGCCGTTCAGGTTGGCAATGTGCGCGTACAACGGCAGGTCCTGGTCCTGGGCAGCGGCCTTGGCAGCAGCCAGGGAGACGGCGAGGATCGCGTTGGCGCCCAGGCTGCCTTTGTTTTCGGTGCCATCGAGCTTGATCATCGCGTGGTCCAGGGCTTTCTGGTCCAGCGGGTCCTTGCCCAGCAACAGGTCACGAATCGGACCGTTGATGTTGGCTACAGCCTTGAGTACACCCTTGCCCAGGTAACGGCTCTTGTCGCCATCACGCAGTTCCAGCGCTTCGCGCGAACCGGTGGAAGCACCGGACGGCGCGCAGGCGCTGCCGATGATGCCGTTATCGAGAAGCACGTCGGCTTCGACGGTGGGGTTGCCACGGGAGTCGAGAACTTCACGACCTTTGATGTCGACGATTTTTGCCATTGTTGTAAACACTCCAAAGTTGACGAAAACGACGCAGCTGAAGGAAATCTTTTGACCGACCGCAAGGGTGGAACAACGGGGCAGGCTTGCAGACGACAAGGCTCAGGCCCAAGGACCTGAGCATTTAGCGTGGGATACTTTACCGGAGAAATGGCAGTTACGCGGTCTCTACTGTCGGAAAACTCTTGACCAGCTCGTCCAACTGCTTGAGTTGGGCCAGGAATGGCTCCAGCTTGTCCAGGCGCAGGGCGCATGGGCCGTCGCACTTGGCGTTGTCCGGATCCGGGTGCGCTTCGAGGAACAGGCCAGCCAGGGACTGGCTCATGCCCGCCTTGGCCAGGTCGGTCACCTGGGCACGCCGCCCGCCAGCAGAGTCCGAGCGACCACCGGGCATTTGCAGCGCGTGGGTCACGTCGAAGAACACCGGGTATTCGAACTGCTTCATGATGCCGAAACCGAGCATGTCCACCACGAGGTTGTTGTAGCCGAAGCTCGAACCACGCTCACAGAGGATCAACTGGTCGTTACCCGCCTCCACACACTTGCTCAGGATGTGTTTCATTTCCTGGGGCGCGAGGAACTGGGCTTTCTTGATATTGATCACAGCGCCGGTCTTGGCCATGGCGACCACGAGGTCGGTCTGGCGTGACAGGAAGGCCGGCAGCTGGATGATGTCGCACACCTCGGCGACCACGGCAGCCTGTTCAGGCTCGTGGACGTCGGTGATGATCGGCACGCCGAAGGCTTGCTTGATGTCCTGGAAGATCCGCATGCCTTCTTCAAGGCCCGGGCCGCGATAGGAGGTCACGGACGAACGGTTGGCCTTGTCGAAGCTGGCCTTGAACACATAAGGGATACCCAGTTTCTGGGTGACCCGCACGTACTCTTCACAGACCTGCATTGCCATGTCGCGACTTTCCAGCACGTTCATGCCGCCGAACAGCACCATGGGCTTGTCGTTGGCAATCTCGATGTCGCCTACGCGAATGATCTTCTGGGCCATCAGGTTTACGCCTTCTTCTGATGTTGCGTCAGTGCTGCTTTGACGAAACCGCTGAACAACGGGTGACCGTCGCGCGGCGTCGAGGTGAACTCAGGGTGGAACTGGCAGGCCACGAACCACGGATGATCCGGAGCCTCGACCACTTCAACCAGCTTGCCATCACCGGAGCGACCGGAGATTTTCAGGCCGGCTTCTTTGATCTGCGGCAGCAGATTGTTGTTCACTTCGTAGCGGTGACGGTGACGCTCGACGATCACATCCTTGCCGTAGCAGTCGTGTACCAGCGAACCGGCTTCCAGCAGGCAATCCTGTGCGCCAAGGCGCATGGTGCCGCCCAGGTCGGAAGTTTCGGTACGGGTTTCAACAGCGCCGGTGGCGTCTTCCCACTCGGTGATCAGGCCCACGACCGGGTGGCCGCTGGTGTGATCGAACTCGGTGGAGTTGGCGTCTTTCCAGCCCAGCACGTTACGCGCGAACTCGATGACGGCCACTTGCATGCCCAGGCAGATACCCAGGTACGGCACCTTGTTTTCACGGGCATATTGCACCGCGGTGATCTTGCCTTCCACGCCACGCAGGCCGAAACCGCCTGGAACGAGGATCGCGTCGACACCTTCGAGCAGCGCGGTGCCCTGGTTCTCGATGTCTTCGGAATCGATGTAGCGCAGGTTGACCTTGGTACGGTTGCTGATGCCGGCGTGGCTCATCGCTTCGATCAGCGACTTGTACGCATCCAGCAGCTCCATGTACTTGCCGACCATGGCGATAGTGACTTCATGCTCAGGGTTGAGCTTGGCATCGACCACCGCTTCCCACTCGGACAGGTCCGCGCCATTGCACTGCAGGCCGAAACGCTCGACCACAAAATCATCCAGCCCCTGCGAATGCAGGATGCCCGGGATCTTGTAGATGGTATCGGCGTCTTCCAGGGCAATCACCGCACGTTCTTCAACGTTGGTGAATTGCGCGATCTTGCGGCGCGAGGAAATGTCGATCGGGTGATCGGAGCGGCACACCAGCACGTCCGGCTGCAAGCCGATGGAACGCAGCTCCTTGACCGAGTGCTGGGTGGGCTTGGTCTTGGTTTCGCCGGCGGTGGCGATGTACGGCACCAGCGTCAGGTGCATCAGCATCGCGCGCTTGGCGCCGACTTCGAAACGCAGCTGGCGGATGGCTTCGAGGAACGGTTGGGATTCGATGTCACCCACGGTGCCACCGATCTCGACCATCGCCACGTCGGCATCGCCTGCACCCTTGATGATGCGGCGCTTGATTTCGTCGGTGATGTGCGGGATCACCTGGATGGTTGCACCCAGGTAGTCACCACGACGCTCCTTGCGCAGCACGTGCTCGTAGACACGGCCGGTGGTGAAGTTGTTGTTCTGGGTCATGGTCGTGCGGATGAACCGCTCGTAGTGGCCCAGGTCCAGGTCGGTCTCGGCGCCGTCGTGGGTGACGAACACTTCACCGTGCTGGAACGGGCTCATGGTGCCCGGGTCAACGTTGATGTACGGGTCCAGCTTGAGCATGGTGACCTTAAGTCCCCGCGCCTCCAGGATGGCCGCCAATGAAGCGGAGGCAATGCCTTTCCCCAATGAAGAAACAACACCGCCCGTGACGAATATGTAGCGCGTCATGAAAAACCCTAGAAGTCTGCGTTAAAGCGGTCCGAGCCGCCGGGGAAAGCGAAGGAAGGCCGAAGCCCCCGATCACCTGCATTAATCACAGTGCACCTTTCAAAAAAACCGCCGCGTTGTGACAGACCAGCAATGAAACACCGGTACGTTGATCGCTACACATTTTTTGGAATCGCCCAGCAAAGACTGCTTGGTAATCGGCAACTGCTGCAATTCAGTCGAATCCACAGAAGTTGTATCAAGAAGGGAGCGTAGTCTACCGGAAAGGCTCTATCAGCTCAAACCTTGATCGCAGGTCTGTGGCAACCAATGTAATTGCCCGTCATCCATTGAGCCGGCCCATGCCCCCGCGACGGTTGGGACAGCCAGCAATTGCTCGCCCCGATAGACCAGCGGCAATCTGCCACGGACGAAGCCCGGCAAACCACTTTCATTCAGCAGGCGCTTCAAGTCGCGCCGGCCGCGGCCTGGCACTTCGACGATTTCGCCGCCCTGGCGATAACGGATCACCAATGAACCTTCGGGGGTATTGCGGCTGAAGCTCAGCTGACCATTGCCAGGTAACTCTAGTGGCTTTTGCGGATCCGGCCAGCTCACCGGTACGTCAGAAAACTCCGACCATGCTGTAGGCAACCACCAGATCCGCTCACCGCAGCGATGCAATTGGCCGTCGGCCAGGCACCACACTGGCTGTGCGTCGCCTTTGGCATCGCGCAGGGCATACCAACTGGCCCAGTGGTCGCTGTCAGGCAATCGAGTCAGCGGAGTCAGCCAATGCCGCAGGGCGTTGCGCTGGCGGGCATCGGAAAGATCGCGCAACGGAGCAAGAGTCAAGGAGGGTAAAGGCAACCAGGGAAACGCTGAAGGCTGATCCGCAGCGATCAGGTCCATGTGCGCCAGCTCATCGAGCAGGCCCTGGGCTTCACTCAGGTGCTCGGCAGTGCGCGCCAGGCTTGAGACTGCCTGGGGCCAGCGCTGCGTCAGCGTTGGAAAGACCTGGTGACGCAGGTAATTGCGCGAGAACCGTGGATCGGCGTTCGAAGGGTCTTCAATCCACTTCAATTGGTGTTCGTGGGCGTAGGCTTGCAGTGCTCCGCGGGAAACCGCCAGCAATGGCCGCACCACGTACCCCGTCGCCAACCGGCGACACTCGGGCATTGCCGCCAGCCCACGCACTCCGGCGCCGCGCAACAGGCGGAACAGCAGGGTTTCGGCTTGATCGTCGCGATGCTGGGCGGTGAGCAGCACCTCCCCCGCCCCGATCACCTCGGTAAACGCCTGGTAACGTGCGTTACGCGCAGCCCGCTCCAGGCTGGCACCGGGTTGCACCTGTACACGCAAAACCTGCAAAGGTATGCCCAGGCTGTCACATAACGCTTGGCAATGACTGGGCCAGGCGTCAGCGGCCGCTTGCAGCCCATGATGGACATGCACAGCGCTGATGGGCGGCAGGGTTTCGGTGTTTGCCAGGGAAGCCAGAAGGTGCAGCAGCACGGTGGAATCGAGGCCACCGGAGAATGCGATATGCCAGGCGGGGGCATTGCGCCAAGGGGCCAAGGTTTTCAGGAGTCTGGCGGGTAGAGCCGGTTTCATCAGATGTCACCGCCGCAAATCTGGAATACGTGGGCCGAGCATACACAAAGCAAATGTGGGAGGGGGCTTACTCCCGATTGCTGAGTGTCAGTCACTGCATCGGGTGACTGATCCACTGCTATCGGGAGCAAGCCCCCTCCCACATTGAGTTACGGCGTCGACTTTAGAGACCGTAGCTCATCAGGCGCTCGTAACGACGGGCCAGTAGCGCTTCGCTATCCAGCTTCTTGAGCATCGCCAGTTGCGAGCCCAGCTCAGCACGGATGGTCGCGGCAGCTGCAGCCGGATCACGGTGAGCGCCGCCCAGTGGTTCGGCGATAACTTTATCCACAATACCCAGGCCTTTGAGGCGATCGGCAGTGATACCCATGGCTTCAGCAGCATCCGGCGCTTTTTCGGCGGTTTTCCACAGGATCGAGGCGCAACCTTCCGGCGAGATCACCGCGTAGGTCGAGTACTGCAGCATGTTCAACTGGTCGCAGACACCAATGGCCAGTGCACCACCGGAACCACCTTCGCCGATTACGGTGGCAATGATCGGGGTTTTCAGGCGGGCCATGACGCGCAGGTTCCAGGCAATCGCTTCACTCTGGTTACGCTCTTCGGCGTCGATGCCTGGGTAGGCACCTGGGGTGTCGATGAAGGTCAGGATCGGCATCTTGAAGCGTTCGGCCATTTCCATCAGGCGGCAAGCCTTGCGGTAGCCTTCCGGACGCGGCATGCCGAAGTTGCGGCGTACTTTCTCGCGCACTTCACGGCCTTTCTGGTGACCGATCACCATCACCGGCTGGTCGTCCAGGCGAGCAATACCGCCCACGATGGCCGCGTCGTCGGAGAAGTGGCGGTCGCCGTGCAACTCGTCGAACTCGGTAAAGATATGCTCGATGTAGTCCAGGGTGTACGGACGGCGCGGGTGGCGAGCCAGGCGCGCGATCTGCCAGCTGGTCAGCTTGCCGAAGATGTCTTCGGTGAGCGTACTGCTCTTGTCTTGCAGGCGAGCGATCTCATCGCCGATGTTCAGCGAATTGTCATTGCCGACCAGGCGCAGTTCTTCGATCTTGGCTTGCAGGTCAGCGATCGGCTGTTCGAAATCAAGAAAATTCGGGTTCATAAGCGTCCGTCTTGGGTCGACGGCCAAGGGGTGCCTGGCCAGCCGGTTGTCTATTCGCGCCCTACCTTAAGGGAGAGGCGCGTTTAGGTCGAGATTAAATGTTTAGCCGAGGTCAGGCGTTCTGACCGTTCAGCGGTATTGGAGGAAGACGTTGTCTCGCCCGAACTGGTCACGCAAAGCTTGAATCAAGCCATCAGCAGGATCAATTCGCCACGTCTCGCCAAACTGCAACATGGCCTTGGCTTCACTGCCGGTGTACTCCATGGTCACCGGGCATGCGCCACGGTGGCGTTTGAGCAGGTCACCCAACCAGCGTAGCTGATCGCCCTTGAGCGCTTCGGTCTTGACCTTCAAGCGCAGGCTTTCGGCCAGGTTGGTGCGGGCATCTTCCATGCTCATCACCCGCTTGATGCGCAGGCGCAGGCCGCCGGAGAAATCGTCGTTGCTGACCTCCCCTTCCACCACCACCATGGCGTCGGTCTGCAGCAGCGACTGGGCAGAGTGGAAGGCGTCGGCAAACAGCGAAGCCTCGATACGCCCCGAGCGGTCATCCAGGGTGATAAAGCCCATCTTGTCGCCCTTCTTATTTTTCATCACCCGCAGGGCGATGATCATGCCGGCGACGGTCTGGGTATCCCGCGCCGGCTTCAGGTCGATGATGCGCTGGCGGGCAAACCGCCGGATCTCGCCTTCGTACTCGTCAATCGGGTGACCGGTGAGGTAAAGACCCAAGGTGTCTTTCTCACCCTTGAGGCGTTCCTTGAGGGTCAGTTCCTTGGCCTTGCGATGGTTGGCGTAGACATCCGCATCTTCTTCGACGAACAACCCGCCAAACAGGTCGGCGTGGCCGCTGTCATGGGTCCGGGCGGTCTGTTCGGCGGCCTTGATCGCCTCTTCCATGGCGGTGAGCAACACCGCGCGGTTGCGGTCGATATTGGCCTGGTAAGCCTTCGGTTCATCATGGAAATACGGGCCGAGCCGGTCGAGTGCGCCGCTGCGAATCAAGCCATCGAGGGTGCGCTTGTTGATGCGCTTGAGGTCAACCCGGGCACAGAAGTCGAACAGATCCTTGAACGGCCCGTCCTGGCGCGCCTCGGTGATGGCTTCCACCGGGCCTTCGCCCACGCCCTTGATCGCGCCGAGGCCATAGATGATGCGGCCTTCGTCGTTCACCGTGAACTTGAACTCCGAGGCGTTCACGTCCGGCGCGTCGAGGCGCAGTTTCATGGTGCGCACTTCCTCGATCAAGGTCACGACCTTGTCGGTGTTGTGCATATCCGCCGAGAGTACCGCGGCCATGAACGGCGCCGGATAGTGGGCTTTCAGCCAGGCGGTCTGGTACGACACCAGGCCGTAGGCGGCGGAGTGGGATTTGTTGAAGCCATAACCGGCGAATTTCTCCACCAGGTCGAAAATATTACCCGCCAGGTCGGCGTCGATATTGTTAGTCGCACAGCCCTCAATGAAACCGCCACGCTGCTTGGCCATTTCCTCGGGCTTTTTCTTACCCATGGCGCGACGCAGCATATCCGCACCACCAAGGGTGTAGCCAGCCATCACCTGGGCAATCTGCATCACCTGTTCCTGATACAGGATGATGCCGTAGGTCGGTGCCAATACGGGCTTCAGGCCCTCGTACTGGTAGTCGGAGTGCGGGTAAGCCAGTTCGGCGCGGCCGTGCTTACGGTTGATGAAGTCATCCACCATGCCTGATTGCAGCGGGCCCGGACGGAACAGGGCCACCAGTGCGATCAAGTCTTCCAGGCAGTCGGGCTTGAGCTTTTTGATCAGCTCCTTCATGCCCCGGGATTCAAGCTGGAACACCGCCGTGGTTTCGGCTTTTTGCAACAGGCTGTAGGTCGGTTTGTCGTCCAGCGGGATAAACGCAATATCCAGCGGTTCTTCGCCGACCTTGGCGCGGTCGCGGTTGATGGTCTTGAGTGCCCAGTCGATGATGGTCAGGGTCCGAAGGCCCAGGAAGTCGAACTTCACCAGGCCGGCCGCCTCCACGTCGTCCTTGTCGAACTGGGTAACCAGGCCGCCGCCTTCTTCATCGCAATAGATCGGCGAAAAGTCGGTCAGCTTGGTTGGGGCGATAACTACGCCACCGGCGTGTTTACCGACGTTACGCACCACGCCTTCAAGCTTGCGCGCCATGTCCCAGATTTCCGCGGCTTCTTCATCGACCTTGATGAAGTCGCGCAGGATCTCTTCCTGCTCGTAGGCTTTTTCCAGGGTCATGCCGACTTCGAACGGGATCATCTTCGACAGGCGATCCGCCAGACCGTAGGACTTGCCCTGCACCCGCGCCACGTCACGGATTACCGCCTTGGCGGCCATCGAACCGAAGGTGATGATCTGGCTTACAGCGTTTCGGCCGTATTTCTCGGCCACGTATTCGATGACCCGATCACGGCCGTCCATGCAGAAGTCGACGTCGAAGTCGGGCATGGATACCCGTTCCGGGTTCAGGAACCGTTCGAACAGCAGGTCATATTCCAGCGGGTCAAGGTCGGTAATCTTCTGTACATAGGCCACCAGCGAGCCAGCACCTGACCCCCGGCCCGGGCCTACCGGCACGCCGTTGCTTTTGGCCCACTGGATAAAGTCCATTACGATCAGGAAGTAGCCCGGGAACCCCATCTGAATAATGATATCCAGCTCGAAATTCAACCGATCGACATACACCTGACGCTTGGCTTCGTAATCTTCGGTGGTGTCCTTGGGCAACAGGACGCTGAGGCGTTCTTCCAGGCCATCGAACGACACCTTGCGGAAGTACTCATCGATGGTCATGCCATCGGGAATCGGGAAGTTGGGCAGGAAGTGCTTGCCCAGCTTCACTTCAATATTGCAGCGCTTGGCGATTTCGACGGAGTTTTCCAGGGCCTCGGGCAAGTCGCTGAACAACTCCGCCATTTCCTCGGCGCTTTTGAGGTACTGCTCTTCGCTGTAATTTTTCGAGCGACGCGGGTCATCCAGGGCCCGGCCTTCACCGATGCACACGCGGGTCTCGTGGGCTTCGAAGTCTTCTTTCTTGATAAAGCGCACATCGTTGGTCGCCACCAGCGGCGCACCCAACTTGTCGGCCAGGGCCACCGCCGCGTGCAGGTGCTCTTCATCGTTGGGGCGATTGGTGCGCTGCACTTCCAGGTAGAAGCGGTCCGGAAAAACCTGCATCCACTCGCGGGCCAGCACTTCGGCTTCCTGGGGGTTACCGCCCAGCAGCGCGATACCGATTTCACCCTCTTTGGCCGCCGAGAGCATGATCACGCCTTCGCTGGCTTGCGCAACCCACTCGCGCTCGATGATGATCGAGCCGTTGCGCTGGCCGTCGATAAAGCCACGGGAAATCAGTTCGGTAAGGTTGCGGTAACCCACGCCGTTCATCGCCAGCAGGCTGATACGGCTCAGGGGGTTATCCGGGTCTTTGTTGGACAGCCACAGGTCGGCGCCACAGATCGGCTTGATGCCGGCGCCCATGGCGTTCTTGTAGAACTTGACCAGGGAGCACATGTTGTTCTGATCGGTAACCGCCACCGCAGGCATGTTCATGCCCACCAGGGTTTTGACCAGTGGTTTGATCCGTACCAGGCCGTCGACCAGGGAGTATTCAGTGTGCAGGCGCAGATGAACGAATGAAGCCGGCATAGTGATCCTGTCTAGAAACGTGGAGACAACAAGGCCCGGATTGTACCGGGCCTCGAGCAAAACATCAGCCTCGCGACTACACCTCGCTGAGGCTCTCGCGCAGCTCGTAAGCCTGGCGCACCGGGGCGAACGAGCGCCGGTGGATCGGGGTTGGCCCGAGACGCGCCAGGGCTTCCAGATGAACGGGCGTCGGGTAGCCTTTATGCCCGCCGATGCCGTATCCAGGGTAGATCAACTCGAATGCGGCCATTTCGCGGTCTCGGCTGACCTTGGCCAGGATCGAGGCAGCCGCAATGGCAGGCACCTTGCTATCCCCCTTGACCACCGCTTCCGCCGGCATCGCCAGCCTGGGGCAACGGTTGCCATCGATCATCGCCAATTTCGGCGTGATATGCAGGCCCTCAACGGCGCGCTGCATGGCAAGCATGGTCGCATGCAGAATGTTCAGCTCGTCGATTTCCTCGACTTCTGCACGGGCGATATGCCAGCTCAGGGCTTTTTCACAGATTTCGTCGTAGAGCTTTTCGCGACGGGCTTCGGTGAGTTTTTTCGAATCATTGAGGCCCAGGATCGGACGGTTCGGGTCAAGGATCACCGCCGCCGTCACCACCGCGCCACACAAAGGGCCGCGCCCTACTTCGTCAACGCCGGCCACCAGCTCATGGGCTTGGGCAACCAGGCTGAAATCCAGGCCCATTTGCGTGGTCATAAGGCTTCCTGTTTATGGCCGATCAATGTCAGCACGGCGTCGGCCGCCTGGTTCGAGGCATCGCGACGCAGGGTGCGGTGAATGTCATCGAAACCACGGGTCTGCTCTTCGCCGCCGTCGATCAAGGGTAATAGAGTTTGCGCAAGCGCTTCGGGCGTTGCATCGTCCTGCAACAACTCCGGCACCAACAGACGCTGGGCCAGCAGATTGGGCAGGGAAATGTACGGGCTCTTGACCATACGCTTGAGAATCCAGAAGGTCAGTGGCGCCAAGCGATAAGCGACGACCATGGGGCGCTTGTACAGCAGGGCCTCCAGGGTCGCGGTGCCCGACGCGATCAACACCGCATCGCAGGCAGCCAGGGCCAGGTGGGACTGGCCGTCGAGCAGGGTCAGCGGCAGGTTGCGACCTTCCAGCAGGGTTTCGATCTGTGCGCGACGTTGTGGGTTGGCACACGGCAGCACAAAGCGTACACCCGGTTTTTGCGCTTGCAGACGTTCGGCCGCATCAAAAAACAGTGCCCCCAAACGTCCGACCTCACCGCCGCGACTGCCCGGCATCAACGCCACCAACGGGCCATCGGGAAAACCCAATTCGGCACGCGCAGCGCCACGATCAGCTTGCAATGGAATGGCATCGGCCAGGGTATGGCCGACAAACCGCACCGGCACGCCCTTCTCTTCATAGAACCGGGCTTCGAACGGTAGCAGGGTCAACATCAGGTCACAGCCTTCACGGATCTTCAGCACGCGCTTCTGCCGCCATGCCCACACGGATGGGCTGACGTAGTGCACGGTCTTGATTCCGGCCTGACGCAACTTGAGTTCGATATTGAGGGTGAAGTCTGGCGCGTCGATCCCAATAAAGACATCGGGCTCTTCTTCGATCAGCGTCTTGATCAGCAGCTTACGGCGAGCGAGCAGTTCACGCAGACGCCCCAAGACCTCCACCAAGCCCATGACCGACAAGCGCTCCATGGGAAAGTAGGAAGTAAGACCTTCGGCCTGCATCAATGGGCCACCGACCCCGATAAATTCCACCGCTGGATGCTGGGCCTTGAGGGCCCGCATCAGGCCAGCACCCAGGATATCGCCGGAAGCTTCACCGGCCACGAGCGCAATACGCAGATTGGCCATGATCAGCGGGTGATGCCGCGAGTCGATGCCTGGATAGAGTCACGGAACACCGCGACTTCCGGGAACAGCGTCGCGGGTTCGGTCAGCTCGGTCAGGGCCTGCTCAACCGTCAGCCCCTGACGGTAAACCGTCTTGTAGGCACGGCGCAGGGCATGGATTGCATCTTCGCTGAAACCGCGTCGGCGCATGCCCTCGAAGTTCATGCTACGAGCTTCGGCAGGGTTGCCGAACACCGTAACGAATGCAGGGACATCCTTGCCGATGGCGGTGCCCATGCCGGAAAAGCTGTGGGCGCCGATATGGCAGTACTGATGCACCAGGGTGAAACCGGACAGGATCGCCCAGTCGTCAACATGTACATGGCCAGCCAACGCGGTGTTATTGACCAGGATGCAATGGTTGCCGATCACGCTGTCATGACCGATGTGCGCATAGGCCATGACCAGATTGTGGTCACCCAAGGTGGTTTCCGCGCGATCCTGCACGGTGCCGCGGTGAATGGTGACGCCTTCACGGATGATGTTGTGGTCACCGATTACCAGGCGTGTTTCTTCACCCTTGTACTTCATGTCCGGGGTGTCTTCGCCTACCGAGGAAAACTGGTAGATACGATTGTGTTTGCCAATGCGGGTCGGACCCTTGAGGATCACGTGTGGCCCGATGACAGTCCCCTCGCCGATTTCCACACCTGCGCCGACGATCGACCAAGGGCCGACCTCAACGTCGTCGGCCAATACGGCCGACGGATCGATGATTGCGCGAGGGTCAATCAAACTCATAGTTTGCGTTCCGCACAGATGATCTCGGCAGAGCACACCGGCTTGCCATCCACCGACGCCTGGCATTCGAACTTCCAGATCTGGCGCTTGCAACTGATGAACTTGGCTTCCAGGATCAACTGGTCACCTGGCGTGACCGGGCTGCGGAAGCGCAGCTTGTCGGAGCCCACGAAATAGTAAAGCGTGCCATCGGCAGGCTTGAGGTCGAGCATTTTGAAACCAAGGATACCGGCAGCCTGGGCCATCGCTTCGATGATCAACACGCCCGGCATAATTGGATGCGCGGGGAAGTGACCGTTGAAGAATGGTTCGTTGATGCTGACATTCTTGTAGGCACGAATGCGCTTTTCCTCGACATTGAGGTCCACTACCCGGTCCACCAGCAGGAACGGGTAACGGTGAGGCAGGTATTCGCGAATCTCGTTGATGTCCATCATTTCGGGGGGAAGCCTGTAATAAAGATTGGGGGCGGGCGAACTAAAAGCACGCCCCGCTAGCAAATCAAGGGGGCAGTCTAGCGGCTGTGCACACTTGATATGGAAATGGTATCAGCCTTCTGATGAAGCATTACCGCCAGGGGTCACGTCCCCAACACGCTTTTCCAGCTGTTTGATGCGTCGTGCCATGTCGTCGATCTTGCGCAAACGCGCCGCACTCTTGCGCCATTCAGCCGCAGGTTGCATGGCGGTACCGGACGAGTAGGCCCCGGGCTCGGTAATCGAGTGGGTCACCATGGTCATACCGGTGATGAAGACGTTGTCGCAAATGTCGATATGCCCCACCAGCCCAACGCCACCGGCAAGCATACAATGCTTGCCGATCCTGGTGCTGCCGGAGATCCCCACACAGGCCGCCATGGCGGTGTGATCGCCAATCTGCACGTTATGGGCGATCTGGATCTGGTTATCGAGCTTCACGCCGTTACCAATCACGGTATCGGCCAGGGCCCCGCGGTCAACAGCGGTGTTTACGCCGATTTCCACGTCGTCGCCGATCAATACGCCGCCGACCTGGGCAATCTTGTGCCAGATACCCTTGGAGTTGGCAAAGCCAAAGCCTTCACCGCCGATCACAGCACCTGACTGAATGACCACACGCTGACCAATACGCACATCGTGGTAGAGGGTCACCCGCGGGGCAAGCCAGCCATCGGCGCCGATCTCGCAGCGGGCGCCGATAAAGCAGTGGGCGCCCACGGTGACACCAGCGCCAATACGCGCACCACTCTCGATCACGGCAAATGCCCCGATGCTGGCCGCAGGGTCAACCTGGGCATCATCGGCGATCACGGCAGACGGATGGATACCGCCAGCCGCTTTCGGCTTGGGATCGAACAGGTGCGACGCCTTGGCGTACGACAGATACGGATCGGCCACCACCAGCGCATCCCCGATAAACCCTTCGGCGTCAGCGGCCTTCAGCAACACGGCTGCGGCCTGGCAATCGACCAGGTATTTACGGTATTGAGGGTTTGCGAGGAAGCTCAACTGAGCTGGGCCAGCCTCCTGCAAGGTGGCTAGCCCAGTGATTTCTTTCTCCTTGGAGCCACGCAAGGTGGCCCCCAGGAACTCGGCCAACTCGCCGAGCTTGATAGTCGCGGTCATGGTTTACTTCAGCTGGTTCATGCGCTCGATCACCTGGCGGGTGATGTCGTATTGAGGCTTGACGTCAATTACGGCGCCACGCTCGAACACCAGGTCAAAGGCACCCTTCTTGATGACTTCTTCCACAGCACTGTCAAGCTTAGGCTTGAGCTGCTTGAGCATTTCACGGTCGGCAACAGCCTTGGCTTCGTTCAATTCCTTGGATTGGAACTGGTAGTCACGGGCCTTTTGCTTGAACTCAAGCTCCAGACGCTCGCGCTCGCCTTGCTGCATCTTGTCGCCACCGGCTACCAGACGATCCTGGATGCCCTTGGCGCTGCTTTCCAAAGTCTTGAGCTTGGTCAATTGCGGACCGAACTTCTTCTCGGCATCCACGGCGTAACGCTTGGCCGCGTCGGATTCCAGCAGGGCCATCTGATAGTTCAGGACGGCGATTTTCATTTCGGCGAAGGCCGGGGTGGTTACCAGCACAGTGGCCAGCAGGACCAATTGAGTCAACTTACGCACGATGTACTCCTACAGAATCCGTTGTCGTTATCTTAGGTCAGACGCTTAGAACGTCTGGCCGAGGGAGAATTGGAAAATCTGGGTTTCAGCGTTATCCGGTTTCTTGATCGGCATGGCCAGAGCAAAGCTCAACGGGCCCAGCGCAGTCACCCAGGTCACACCCACACCCACGGAGCTGGCCAGGTTGCTGAGGCTCACGTCGTTGCACTGGGTATTGGACTTCAAGCCACTCGGGTTCTTGATCTGCTCACACTTGGAGTCGAACACGTTACCCACGTCCCAGAAGACCGAGGTCCGCAGGGAACGCTGATCCTTGACGAATGGCAGTGGGAACAGGATCTCTGCACCACCCTGGATCAGCACGTTACCACCGAACGGCAGCGGGTCGTTGTCATCATCCCGGCGAGTACCGACGTTACCGGTTTGGTCAACACCACGGCTTGGGGTACCACGAGGACCCAACGTGCTGTCCTTGAAACCACGTACCGAGTTGAAACCACCAGCATAGTAGTTTTCATAGAACGGCAAGCCATCAGTCGAACCATAACCGTCGCCATAACCCAGCTCTGTGTGCAGGCGCATGGTGTAGTTATCGCTCAACGGCTGGAACAACTGGCCACGGTAGTCGAGCTTGAAGAACGACAGGTCGCTGCCCGGCGTGGTGACTTCCGCAGTCAGGCTTTGGGAATGACCACGGGTCGCCAGCACACCTTTGTTCAGGGTCGACTCGGACCAGCCGGCAGAGGCCTTGAAGTTCAGGAACTTGTCACCTTCACGACGGGTAAAGTCGAAAATCTCGTCCACGGTGTAGACACCGGTCTTGATCTCATCCTGTTGCGCGGTAATACCAAAGGTCAGGCGCGAGGTCTCGCTGATCGGGTAACCGATGTTGGCGCCCACACCCAGGCTGTCGATCGCATAGCTTGCAACGTCAACATCGAGGTCTTTGTAGTCGGTGGTGCGGTAGAAGGCGTTGTAGCCCAGGCTTACACCGTCAGCAGTCCAGTAGGGGTCGACATAACCGAAGTTATAGCGGCTCTGGTATTCGCTTCGGGTCAGGCCGATGGAAACCTTGTTACCGGTACCGAGGAAGTTGTTCTGGGTGATCGAGCCACCGAGGATCAGGCCGGCACTCTGTGCGAAACCGACGCTGGCGGTGATCGAACCCGAGGCTTGCTCTTCAACGGCGTAGTTCACGTCAACCTGGTCATCCACACCCGGTACGGCAGGGGTTTCGACGTTGACTTCCTTGAAGAAGCCCAGGCGTTCAAGACGGGTCTTGGACTGGTCGATCAGGTAGGTCGAAGCCCAGCCACCTTCCATCTGCCGCATTTCACGACGCAGCACTTCGTCCGCAGACTTGGTGTTGCCACGGAAGTTGATGCGGTTTACGTAGGCGCGTTTGCCCGGGTCGACGACGAAGGTGATGTCCACGGTGTGGTCTTCATCATTCGGGGTCGGTACGCCGTTGACGTTGGCGAAGGTATAGCCTTCGTTACCCAGGCGACGGGTGATCAGCTCGGAAGTCGTGGTCATCAGCTTGCGCGAGAACACCTGGTCCTTCTGTACCAGCAACAGGGACTTGACCTGGTCTTCAGGGACTTTGAGGTCGCCGCTCAGCTTGACGTCACGAACCTTGTACTTCTCGCCTTCGTTGACGTTGACTGTGATGTAGACGTGCTTCTTGTCCGGGGTGATGGACACCTGGGTCGAAGCGATGTCCATGTTGATGTAGCCACGGTCCAGGTAGTAGGAGCGCAGGCGTTCAAGGTCACCGGAGAGTTTCTCACGGGCGTACTTGTCATCGTTCTTGAAGAACGACAACCAGTTGGTGGTCTTGAGTTCGAACAGGTCGATCAGGTCGTCATCAGCGAACTTGGTGTTGCCCACCACGTTGATATGCTGGATGGCTGCCACGGTGCCTTCGTTGATGTTGACCTTGAGGCCAACACGGTTACGAGGCTGCGGGATCACTTCGGTTTCCACGGTCGCGGAGTAGCGGCCCTGGGCAACGTACTGGCGTTGCAGCTCGTTACGCACACCTTCAAGGGTAGCGCGCTGGAAGATCTCGCCCTCGGCCAGGCCGGACTGCTTCAGGCCCTTCATGAGATCTTCAGTGGAGATAGCCTTGTTACCTTCGATCGCGATACTGGCGACGGAAGGTCGCTCGACGACCGTGATGACCAGGACGTTGCCTTCGCGACCCAGCTGGATATCTTGAAAGAACCCGGTTTTGAACAGCGCACGAGTGGATTCCACCAGGCGACGATCATCCGCCTGTTCCCCGACGTTCAACGGCAAGGCACCAAAGACGCTACCGGCGGAAACCCGCTGGAGGCCGTTGACACGAATATCGGAGATAGTGAAGGACTCGGCGTGAACTTCGGCGATCATCAATACGGTGAGAACCGCAGTTAGCAGCAGACGTTTCATGAAGTCCTTTCTTATTCCAACTGGCAATAAACAAACTGCCGCAAAATGCGGCAGATTCGCAATTCAGCGAAGCGTTACAGTCGTCCCAGATCGTTGACCAGAGCTAACAACATCACTCCGACCACCAAACTGATACCGATCTGTATCCCCCAACCCTGCACCCGATCCGACAAGGGGCGACCACGCACCCACTCGACCAGATAAAACAACAGATGCCCCCCATCCAATACTGGAATAGGCAGCAAATTCAGAACCCCAAGGCTAATACTCAGATAAGCCAGGAAATTCAGGAAATCCGCGACACCCGACTGGGCAGAAGCGCCCGCCACTTTAGCAATGGTTATCGGTCCACTCAAGTTTTTTACCGAGAGCTCACCGAACAACATTTTCTTGAGGGATTCGAGGGTCAGCACGCTCATGGTCCAAGTGCGTTTCGCACCCTCGCCAATTGCTGCCAAAGGCCCGAAACTGACCTCTCGCACCATCGATGGCGGCCACTCGACACCTTTGACCCCCGCACCCAGGTAACCCCCAGCCGCCTTGGCTTCCCCTCGAACCGACAAGGTCACAGGGACGTCAATTTGAGCACCCTCGCGCTCAACTTTCAGCACAATCTTGGTATCAGGACGTACACGTACCAGGTCGACCACTTGCTGCCAGTCACCCAGCGCCTGGCCATCGAGGGCCAGCAGGCGATCACCGGTTTTCAGGCCAGCGGCCTGGGCCGGGCCTTTCGGATCCAGCTCGGCCAGCACCGGCGGCAAGGCCGGCCGCCAAGGACGAATACCCAGGGATTTGATCGGGTCAGGCTCATCGGCGCCTTTGAGCCAATGGTCCAGGGCCAATGCACGCGGGGTTTCGGCACTGGAATCCTGGTCACGCACCACCACGTTGACAGTGCCGCTTTCACCCAGGCGACGCACCAACTGCAAGTTGACAGCGCCCCACCCCGTGGTTGGCTCGCCATCAATGGAAACAATTTCCTGGCCGGCGCTCAAGCCAGCCTTGGCCGCGATGCTGTCCGTCTCGACCGCACCAATGACCGGACGCACCTGCTGGCTGCCCATCATGGCCAGGACCCAGAAGAACACTATCGCTAGCAGGAAGTTGGCGATCGGGCCCGCCGCCACGATGGCGATACGCTGACGAACGGTCTTGCGATTGAAAGACTGGTCCAATTGGTCGGCAGGCACTTCGCCTTCGCGCTCATCAAGCATCTTGACGTAGCCACCCAACGGGATGGCGGCGATCACGAACTCGGTGCCACGACGGTCATGCCAGCGCAGCAATGGCATGCCGAAACCGACGGAAAAGCGCAATACCTTGACGCCGCAACGACGCGCCACCCAGAAGTGGCCGAATTCGTGGAAGGTAACCAGCACACCCAGAGCAACCAGGGTGCCGACAATCATGTAGAGCGCACTCATCTAATTTCTCCGCATTTCAATCCAATGCCTGAAGGCTCGAAGCTGCCCACAGCCTAACGCGTGTTGCGGCCCAGCCATTGCTCGGCCAGGGCCCGGGCCTTGGTATCAGCCTCGAACACTGCACCCAGGTCATTCACCGCCACAACGGGCTCAAGATTCAGAACGTCCTCGATGATACTCGCGATCTGCGGAAAGCGGATGCGCCGTTCGAGAAACGCTGCCACGGCCACTTCATTGGCCGCATTGAGCATCGCCGGTGCGCTGTTACCCGCTTCGGTCGTTTGCCGCGCCAGGCGCAGGCATGGAAAGCGCTGCTCGTCCGGGGCTTCGAAGTCCAGTCGCGCAATTGCAAACAGGTCCAATGGCGCAACGCCGGAATCAATCCGCTCCGGCCAGGCCAAGGCGTTCGCAATCGGCGTGCGCATATCCGGGTTACCCAACTGCGCCAACACCGAACCGTCCACATAATCGACCAGAGAGTGGATCACGCTTTGCGGGTGGATCACCACCTCAACCTGGTCAGGCCGTGCATCGAACAACCAGCATGCCTCGATCAGCTCCAGGCCCTTGTTCATCATGCTCGCCGAATCCACGGAGATTTTTCGCCCCATGGACCAGTTCGGGTGGGCGCACGCCTGATCGGGAGACACGTGTTCCAACTCAGCCAACGGAGTCTGCCGGAATGGACCACCAGACGCCGTCAGCAGAATCCGGCGCACGCCGACCTGGCTCAAGCCGCGGGCAAAATCACCGGGCATGCACTGGAAGATTGCGTTGTGCTCACTGTCGAGAGGCAGCAGCACCGCACCGCTCCTGCGCACCGCTTGCATAAAGAGTGCACCGGACATGACCAGGGCTTCTTTATTGGCCAGCAGGATTTTCTTGCCGGCATCGACTGCTGCCAGGGTCGGACGCAAGCCCGCTGCACCGACAATCGCCGCCACCACGGTATCCACGTCCGGATCGGCCGAGACCTGGCACAACCCCGCCTCCCCCACCAACACCTGAGTGGCCAGCCCGGCAGCCCGCAGATCGTCCTGCAGCCCACGGGCCACCGCGGCCTCCGGCACTACGGCAAAGCGCGGTGCGTGGCGCACGCACAAGGCGAGCAACTCGCGCAAACGCGTGAAGCCGGTCAGGGCGAAAACTTGATAACGATCCGGGTGACGGGCGATGACATCCAGGGTACTCAACCCGACCGAGCCGGTCGCACCCAACACGGTGACCTGCTGCAGGCGGCTCACGAAGCAGTCATCCACAGCAGCACGGCAAAGATCGGCAGCGCAGCAGTAAGGCTGTCGATACGATCCAGCACACCACCATGCCCTGGCAGCAGGTTACTGCTGTCCTTGATCCCCGCCTGGCGCTTGAACATGCTCTCGGTAAGGTCACCCACCACCGAGATGAACACGACAATAGCTGTACCCAGCAAGGCCAGGAAGATCTCTTTTACCGACCAGTCACGTACCACACCGACCCCCAATGTGATCAGCAGCGTCAATGCCAAGCCGCCGTATACGCCTTCCCAGCTCTTGCCTGGGCTGACTGCCGGCGCCAGCTTGCGCTTGCCAAAGGCACGGCCCGAGAAGTAGGCCCCAATATCTGCGCCCCACACCAGCACCATCACCGCCAGGATCAATTCGTTGCCGATGGGGTAACGCTTGATCTCCACCAACCCTTGCCAGGCCGGCAGCAGGACCAGCAAGCCGATCACCAGCTTGCAGGCCACGCTTGACCATTGGCCGCTGGTGCGCGGATAGGTCAACACCAGGAATGTCGCCAACGCCCACCACAGCACCGCCGCGCCCAGTACCCAGGGTGCGATATCCGGCAGGATGTACATCAGGAACAACAACAGCGCGACCACTGCGGCATACGCCACGCGCGGTAATTGGCTGCTCAGACCCGCCAGGCGCGCCCATTCCCAGGCACCCAGGGTCACGACCAGGCCGATGAACAGCGCAAAGCCGGAACCTTCGAGCAGGAAGAAACCGCACAAGGCAATCGGCAGCAGGATCAGTGCCGTGATGATTCGTTGTTTAAGCATTTAAACCCGGGCTCCAGCTTCGATCTGCTCGCTCGTTTTACCGAAGCGACGCTGACGGGAAGCGAAATCGGCCAGCGCATTGCGCATGGCATCGTGTTTGAAGTCCGGCCAGAACAGGTCGGAGAAGTACAACTCGGTGTACGCCATCTGCCACAGCAGGAAATTGCTGATGCGATGCTCGCCACCGGTACGAATGCACAAGTCCGGCAACGGCAGGTCGCCGGTCACCAGGCAGGTTTGCAACAGTTCGGGCGTGATGTCGTCCGGTCGCAGATGACCGGCTTGCACTTCGCGGGCAAGGCGCTGCGCGGCTTGGGCAATGTCCCACTGGCCACCGTAGTTGGCTGCGATCTGCAACACAAAACGGTTACTGCCTGCAGTAATGGCCTCGGCTTCGCGCATGGCCGCTTGCAGTTCCGGATGGAACCGCGAGCGATCACCAATGATGCGCAGACTGATGTTGTTGTCATTGAGGCGCTTGGCCTCACGACGCAGCGCCTTGAAGAACAGGTCCATCAAGGCACTGACTTCATCGGCGGGTCGCTGCCAGTTCTCGCTGGAGAACGCGAACAAGGTCAAGACTTCGACCTTGGCTTCAGCGCACACCTCAATCACTGCCCTTACCGCGTCAACACCCGCTTTATGCCCGGCGACACCCGGCATAAAGCGTTTTTTCGCCCAGCGATTATTCCCATCCATGATGATCGCGACATGGCGCGGCACCACGGAGGGCACAGTCTGCTTGGTCTTTTCCATGAAGGCGTCCTGACCCCTTATACGGCCATCAGGTCCTTTTCTTTTTCTTCGGTCGCCTTGGTGATCTGCGCTTCGGCGTCCTTGGTCAGCTTGTCGATATCAGCGACGGCACGACGCTCTTCGTCTTCGCTGATTTCCTTGTCCTTGACCAGCTTCTTCAAGTCACCCAGCGCGTCACGACGGATGTTACGCACGGCAACGCGCGCATCTTCAGCGGCACTGCGCGCCTGCTTGGTGAAGCCCTTACGGGTTTCTTCGGTGAGAGCAGGCATGGAGATCAGCAACAACTCACCCAGGTTGGTCGGGTTGAGGTTCAGACCAGCGCTCTGAATCGCCTTGTCGACCGCCGCGAGCATATTTCGCTCGAAGGCCACGACCTGCAGGGTGCGCGAATCCTTAACAGTCACGTTGGCCACGCCACTCAGCGGGGTGTCGGAACCGTAGTAAGGCACCATCACGCTGCCCAGGATGCTCGGGTGCGCCTTGCCGGTACGGATCTGGCCAAATGCGTGGCTCAGGGATTCCAGGGATTTTTGCATACGCGCCTGGGCGTCTTTCTTGATTTCATTGATCATTGTTGGCCTTCCTCGATCAGAGTCCCTTCCGCGCCGCCGTGTACGATATTCAGCAGGGCGCCGGGCTTGTTCATGTTAAATACGCGCAGCGGCATTTTGTGGTCGCGGCACAGGCAGATAGCCGTCAGGTCCATCACACCCAGCTTGCGATCCAGCACTTCATCGTAGGTCAGATGATCGAACTTCTCGGCATGCGGGTCTTTGAATGGGTCTGCAGTGTATACGCCATCCACCTTGGTCGCCTTCAGCACCACGTCGGCATCGATTTCGATAGCGCGCAGGCACGCAGCCGAGTCGGTGGTAAAGAACGGGTTACCAGTGCCGGCGGCAAAGATCACCACTTCCTTGGCGTTCAAGTGGCGCATGGCTTTGCGGCGATCATAGTGATCGGTCACGCCCACCATGGAAATAGCCGACATCACGATGGCCGAGATGTTGGCACGCTCCAGCGCATCGCGCATGGCCAAGGCGTTCATCACAGTGGCCAGCATGCCCATGTGGTCGCCGGTGACTCGATCCATGCCGGCCGCACTCAGTGCTGCACCGCGGAACAGGTTACCGCCACCGATCACCAGGCCGACCTGCACACCGATACCGACCAATTGGCCGACTTCAAGCGCCATGCGGTCAAGCACCTTGGGGTCGATCCCGAACTCTTCCGAGCCCATCAGGGCCTCGCCGCTGAGCTTGAGTAGAATGCGTTTATAGCGAGCCTGATAACCACTGCCCTGCTGAGCCATTGCGAATCTCTCCTGCGGCGTATTTTTTAAAAATTCTTGGCGAGCCGTTTACGGCTTGCGTTCACTCTAGCTGGACGCTATCACAGCGCCATCGGAACACGGCTTTGTAAGCCAGTTCCGAGAGGAAACCAAATAAAATTGGCCTTCCCATTTGAAAAGAGGCTGCGCGCGTGAGCGGGCAGCCTCTTTCGGCGACAGTTTGGAACTGTCTTATTGCTTGGCGGCAGCCAGCTGGGCAGCAACTTCTTCAGCGAAGTTGTCGACCGGCTTCTCGATGCCGTCGCCTACTTTGTAGTAGGTGAAGGAAACGATTTCAGCACCGGCTTTCTTGGCCAGCTCGCCAACCTTGACTTCAGGGTTCTTGACGAACGCCTGTTCAACCAGGCTCGCTTCAGCCAGGAACTTGCTGATACGGCCTTTGATCATGTTTTCAACGATGTTTTCTGGCTTGCCGGCGATCTTGTCGGCGTTCAGGCTCAGGAACACAGCTTTTTCGCGTTCGATTGCTTCTTCGGAAACTTCCGAAGGCAGCAGGAACTCAGGGTTGCTTGCAGCAACGTGCATAGCGATGTCTTTGGCCAGCTCTACGTCGCCGCCCTTCAGAACAACCGCTACACCGATCTTGTTGCCGTGCAGGTAGCCACCAACAACATCACCTTCAACGCGAGTCAGGCGACGGATGTTGACGTTTTCGCCAACCTTGCCGACCAGTACCAGGCGATCCGCTTCTTGAGCTTCGATCAGCGGCTCAACGGTGGTCAGCTTCTCGTCGAATGCTTTCTTGACGCTGGCAGCAACGAATGCCTTGAAGTCGTCTTGCAGAGCGAGGAAGTCGGTCTGCGAATTCACTTCCAGCAGAACGGCGGCTTTACCGTCTTCAACCAGAGCGATAGCGCCTTCAGCAGCGACGTTGCCGGCTTTCTTGGCAGCCTTGATGGCGCCCGAGGCACGCATGTCGTCGATGGCTTTTTCGATGTCGCCGCCGGCCTTGGTCAAGGCCTTTTTGCAATCCATCATGCCTTCGCCGGTACGCTCACGCAGTTCTTTAACCAACGCTGCAGTAATCTCTGCCATTTCAAAATCCTCTTGGATAGGTTTTCAACCATTCCACCCGATCAAACGGGCGATCAATTCTTCCCGAATATCCGTTGTAGGCCGCTGCACGTTACAAATGATGTAGCTGCGCTGCCGACAAATGGTTTTCGAGGTGGCAAAAAGGGGGCCAAGCCCCCTTTTTGCTTACTGAGTCAACGCCAGGGCGTCAGTTACTCAGCGGCAGCTACCGGAGCTTCTTCAACGAACTGCTCGGTACCACCAGCAACGTGGTTGCGGCCACGGATTACAGCGTCAGCCATCGAACCCATGTACAGCTGGATAGCGCGGATTGCGTCATCGTTGCCTGGGATGATGTAGTCAACGCCTTCCGGGCTGCTGTTGGTATCGACTACGCCGATAACCGGGATGCCCAGCTTGTTGGCTTCGGTGATCGCGATGCGCTCGTGATCAACGTCGATTACGAACAGTGCGTCAGGCAGACCGCCCATGTCCTTGATACCACCCAGGGAACGATCGAGCTTTTCCAGGTCACGGGAGCGCATCAGCGCTTCTTTCTTGGTCAGCTTGGCGAAAGTACCGTCTTCGGCTTGCACTTCAAGGTCACGCAGACGCTTGATGGAAGCACGGATGGTTTTGAAGTTGGTCAGCATGCCGCCCAACCAGCGGTGATCGACGTACGGCGAACCGCAACGTGCTGCTTCTTCAGCAACGATCTTGCCAGCGGAACGCTTGGTGCCGACGAACAGGATCTTGTTTTTGCCCTGGGCCAGGCGCTCTACGAAAGTCAGAGCTTCGTTGAACATTGGCAGGGTTTTTTCAAGGTTGATAATGTGAATCTTGTTACGCGCGCCGAAAATGTACTTACCCATTTTCGGGTTCCAGTAACGGGTCTGGTGACCGAAGTGCACACCGGCCTTCAGCATATCGCGCATGTTGACTTGGGACATGATAGTTCCTTAATAAGTCGGGTTTGGCCTCCACGTATCCCAATGACCAACCAGCGGCATCAAGGCCTCCGGCACCCAGGTCATCGTGTCGACACGTGTGTGGATTTAAGCTTTGCGGGGTATCCCCGGAAAGCGGCGCATTTTATACCACAGCATCGACAAAAACGAAACCCGCAATCACATTTGCCGCCCGCCGCCTTTGCCTGAGCCCTTGAATAGAGCCAACATGCCTCTACCTTATAGAGAGAAGCGATTACCAGACGCTCATGATTTGACGCCATCGTCTGTTAGAATCGCGTTTTTTGGGACTTGCGCGAATTTTGTAACCCTTTGTCGCGCCCCCGTGAACCGTATTGATTTCAGCGCGTCGCGCTAGAGAGAGCCTGTATGACCGTTACCTTGAAAACCGCCGAAGACATCGCAGGCATGCGCGTTGCCGGCAAACTGGCTGCCGACGTGCTGGAAATGATTGCCGAACACGTCAAGCCAGGTGTCACCACCGAAGCACTGGACCGTATCTGCCACGACTATATCGTCGACGTGCAAAAAGCCATCCCTGCCCCCCTGAACTACAAAGGCTTCCCCAAGTCGATCTGCACGTCGATCAACCACGTGGTCTGCCACGGGATTCCGGGTGACAAGCCACTGAAAGACGGCGACACCCTGAATATCGACGTCACTGTGATCAAGGATGGTTATCACGGCGACACCAGCCGCATGTTCCACGTCGGCAACGTGCCGGTCTGGGCCGAGCGCCTCTCCCAGGTCACCCAGGAATGCATGTACAAGGCCATCGAGATCGTCAAGCCCGGCTGCCGCCTGGGTGACATCGGTGAAGTGATCCAGAAGCACGCTGAAAAGAACGGCTTCTCGGTGGTGCGCGAGTTCTGCGGCCACGGCATCGGCAAGGTGTTTCACGAAGAACCGCAGATCCTGCACTACGGCAAGGCCGGTACCGGCATGGAACTCAAGGCCGGCATGACCTTCACCATCGAGCCGATGATCAACCAGGGCAAGGCCGACACCAAGGTACTGGGCGACGGCTGGACCGCCATCACCAAGGACCGCAAGCTTTCGGCCCAGTGGGAACACACCCTGCTGGTCACCGAGACAGGCTACGAGATCTTCACCCTGCGCGCCGACGACACGATCCCGCGCGTCTCTGCGTAAAAGCTGTGCTGGTTTTCCCAAATTGTGTTGTGTCTGACTATTAGATAAAAAGGAAAGCCGATCGATGCCCCAGGTGGATCCCGAACTCTTCGACCGTGGCCAGTTCCAGGCCGAGTTGGCACTGAAAGCGAGCCCCATCGCCGCTTTCAAGAAGGCCATCCGCCAAGCCCGCGAGGTGCTCGACGCGCGGTTTCGCAGTGGCCGGGACATCCGTCGCCTGATCGAGGACCGTGCCTGGTTCGTCGATAACATCCTGCAAAAGGCCTGGGAACAGTTCAGCTGGAGTGCAGACGCCGATATCGCCCTGGTGGCCGTCGGCGGCTACGGTCGCGGCGAACTGCACCCTTACTCCGACATCGACCTGCTGATACTGCTGGGCGGCGCCGACCATGAGATCTTTCGCGATTCCATCGAGCGCTTTCTAACGCTGCTGTGGGACATCGGCCTGGAAGTCGGCCAAAGCGTACGCTCGGTAGACGAATGCGCCGAAGAGGCCCGCGCCGACCTGACGGTCATCACCAACCTGATGGAAAGCCGTACCATCGCCGGCCCCGAGCGCCTGCGCCAGCGCATGCTTGAGGTCACCAGCACCGCACACATGTGGCCGAGCAAGGATTTTTTCCTGGCCAAGCGCGCCGAACAGAAGGCGCGACACCACAAGTACAACGACACCGAATACAACCTGGAACCCAACGTCAAAGGCTCCCCTGGCGGGTTGCGGGATATCCAGACGATTTTGTGGGTGGCGCGCCGCCAATACGGCACGTTGAACCTGCGCGCCCTGGCCGGTGAAGGCTTCCTCGTAGAGAGCGAAAACGCCCTGCTGGCCTCGTCCCAGGAGTTCCTGTGGAAGGTACGCTACGCCCTGCACATGCTCGCCGGGCGCTCCGAAGACCGCCTGCTGTTCGATCACCAGCGCTCCATCGCCACCCTGCTGGGTTTCGAGGGTGAAGATGCGAAGACCAGCATCGAAAGCTTCATGCAGCAGTATTACCGGGTGGTCATGAGCATTGCCCAGCTCAGCGACCTGATCATTCAGCACTTCGAGGAGGTGATCCTGGCCCCCGAAGACGAAGCGCCGCCGCAGCCGATCAATGCGCGCTTCCAACTGCACGACGGCTATATCGAGGCACGCAACGACAACGTGTTCCGCCGCACCCCGTTCGCCATGCTGGAAATCTTCGTATTAATGGCCCAGCAGCCGGAAATCAAAGGCGTGCGCGCCGACACTATCCGCCTGCTGCGGGAAAACCGTCATCTGATCGATGACGCCTTTCGCAACGATATCCGCAATACCAGCCTGTTTATCGAACTGTTCAAGTGCCGCATCGGCATCCATCGCAACCTGCGGCGCATGAACCGCTACGGCATTCTCGGGCGCTACCTGCCGGAGTTCGGCTTCATCGTCGGGCAAATGCAACACGACCTGTTCCACATCTACACTGTCGATGCCCACACCCTGAACCTGATCAAGCACCTGCGTAAATTGCAGTACACCCAGGTGTCAGAGAAATTCCCGCTGGCCAGTAAGTTGATGGCCAGGTTGCCCAAGCCTGAGCTGATCTACCTGGCAGGTCTGTATCACGATATCGGCAAGGGCCGGCATGGTGATCACTCGGAAATCGGCGCGGTGGACGCTGAAGCCTTCTGCCAGCGCCATCAGCTGCCCCAGTGGGATAGCAGCCTGATTGTCTGGCTGGTGCAGAACCACCTGGTGATGTCGACCACCGCCCAGCGCAAGGACTTGTCTGACCCGCAGGTGATTCACGACTTTGCTGGAATCGTCGGTGATGAAACCCGTCTCGACTACCTGTACGTGCTGACCGTCTCCGACATCAACGCCACCAACCCCACGTTGTGGAACTCCTGGCGTGCCAGCCTGTTGCGCCAGTTGTACACCGAGACCAAGCGCGCCCTGCGTCGTGGCCTGGAGAACCCGGTGGACCGCGAAGAGCAGATCCGCCGCACCCAAAGCGCGGCCCTGGATATTCTGGTGCGCGGCGGCAACGACCCGGACGACGTCGAACAACTCTGGTCGCAACTGGGTGACGATTATTTCCTGCGCCACACCGCCGGCGACGTGGCCTGGCACAGCGACGCGATCCTGCAGCAACCAGCCGATGGCGGCCCACTGGTGCTGATCAAGGAAACCACCCAGCGCGAATTCGAAGGCGGCACGCAGATCTTCATCTATGCGCCGGACCAGCACGACTTCTTCGCCGTGACCGTGGCAGCCATGGACCAGCTCAACCTGAACATCCACGACGCCCGGGTCATTACCTCCAGCAGCCAGTTCACCCTCGACACCTACATCGTGCTCGACACTGACGGCGACTCGATTGGCGACAACCCCGTGCGAGTGAAAAAGATCCGCGAAGGCCTGACCGAAGCCCTGCGCAACCCGGACGACTATCCAACCATCATCCAGCGCCGGGTGCCGCGCCAGCTCAAGCATTTTGCCTTTGCGCCTCAGGTGACCATTTCCAACGACGCCCAGCGCCCGGTGACGGTGCTGGAGCTCAGCGCGCCGGATCGCCCAGGGCTGCTGGCACGCATCGGCGGGATATTCCTGGAGTTCGATCTGTCATTGCAGAACGCCAAGATTGCGACCCTCGGCGAGCGGGTGGAAGACGTGTTCTTTATTACCGATGCCGACAACCAACCATTGTCCGACCCGGAGCTGTGCCGACGCTTGCAGGACGCCATCGTCCAGCAATTGAGCGTGACCCAGGAGCCCGGCGTCGAGCTGTCGCGCCTGACTATATGAACACCTGATTTCACTGTGGAGTGGGCTTGTGTGGGAGCGGGCTTGCTCGCGAAAGCAGTGTGTCAGCCACACATACATTGACTGATGCACCGCATTCGCGAGCAAGCCCGCTCCTACATTTGAATTGCTTTGCCTAACAGACCGCATGCTTTCAACCGAATTTGACGAGATTTGCGATGAACAACGCCCTGAACCAACTGCAACCCTACCCGTTCGAGAAACTGCGCGCCCTGCTCGGCAGCGTCACGCCAAACCCGGACAAACGCCCGATCGCACTGTCCATTGGCGAGCCGAAGCACAAATCCCCGGCATTCGTGGCCAAGGCGCTGGCTGACAACCTCGACCAGATGGCTGTGTACCCGACCACCCTGGGCATCCCGGCACTGCGCGAGTCCATCGGTGCCTGGTGTGAACGTCGCTTCAACGTACCCAAGGGCTGGCTGGACCCGGCGCGCAATATCCTTCCGGTCAACGGCACCCGCGAAGCCCTGTTCGCCTTTACCCAAACCGTGGTCAATCGCAGCGACGATGCGCTGGTGATAAGCCCGAACCCGTTCTACCAAATCTACGAAGGCGCTGCGTTCCTGGCCGGGGCCAAGCCGCACTACCTGCCGTGCCTGGATACCAATGGCTTCAACCCGGATTTCGAGGCGGTCTCGCCAGATATCTGGAAACGTTGCCAGATCCTGTTCCTGTGTTCCCCAGGCAACCCGACTGGCGCGCTGATCCCGGTCGACACTTTGAAAAAACTCATTGCCCTGGCCGACGAATACGACTTCGTGATCGCCGCCGACGAGTGCTACAGCGAACTCTACTTCGATGAGCAAACCCCACCGCCCGGCCTGCTCAGTGCTTGTGTCGAACTGGGCCGCCAGGACTTCAAGCGTTGCGTGGTATTCCACAGCCTGTCCAAGCGCTCCAATCTGCCGGGCCTGCGCTCCGGCTTCGTGGCCGGCGATGCCGATATTCTCAAGGCATTCCTGCTGTATCGCACTTACCACGGCTGCGCGATGCCGGTACAAACCCAACTTGCCAGCATCGCCGCCTGGCAGGATGAGGCCCACGTACAAGCCAACCGTGACCTGTACCGAGAGAAGTTCGACGCAGTGCTAGCCATCCTCAAACCAGTGCTGGATGTACAGAGCCCGGACGGTGGTTTTTATTTGTGGCCGAACGTGAATGGCGACGATGCCACCTTCTGCCGGGACTTGTTCGTGGAGGAACACGTGACCGTGGTGCCGGGCTCGTACCTGTCGCGGGAAGTGGACGGTTTCAACCCTGGCGCGGGGCGTGTGCGCATGGCCTTGGTTGCGCCGTTGGCCGAATGCGTGGAAGCCGCGGAACGGATTCGCGACTTCATCCAGCGCCGCGCTTGACGGGCATGCCGCTCCCACCCCGTGGGGGCGGCTGTTACAGATGCATCTTGCAACTCATCAGCAGGAACAGAAATTCAACCGCCCCCCACCTAAGCGCATCTGCCCTGAACGCTTTGGTGAAAATTGATGTTATTCAATACCTCCCCACTTTTCGTACCGCACCAGGCTTTGCACGCCACCATTGATCAATCTCTCGAAGAACCACTTCCACTGCTGAGCCGAAATAAACGCGGCGTAGCGTTTGGGGAAAAAACCTGGCCTCAACATGCGGTGTTGAATATCGCGTTATTGAACATGACCAACGACCAGAAAGACCTGGTAAAACACAACATTAACCAATGGGCGCCCTATACCAACCTCTACTTCAAGTTTACTGACGGTCCTCACGGTGACCTCAGGATAACTGCAGACAACAACGCCAGCTCGGGATGGTCGAAGGTAGGCACCGATGCAAAGTACGTCCCACTCGCTAAACCCACCATGAGCATTGGCTTCAACGGTTCGCCGACAGAAGTTGCTGCCCAGATCCAGCATGAGTTCGGCCATGGGTTAGGCTTGAAACATGAACACCAGCATCCCGACCGAACCCTGCAACTCGATAAAAACAATATTTACGAAGAGTTTGAATTACGCGGAAGATTTCCATGGGAGGCGGATATCGCGATCATTCAGACCTTGCCGCGCGATCAAGTAACAACCTCCCCCTATGATGTGAAATCCATCATGCACTACGGCTTCCCCGTGTCCAGACTGAGCAACGGCCAGCCTATCGAACGTAATACAAACCTGTCCGAGGGAGACAAGCGTTTCATGCAGGCACTTTATCCAGCGGATAATTCACCCTTGGGAAAACTGTTAGACACCGCCATCCGCGCCATGGTCAATACCCAAACTACTTGATACTTCCCAAGTTCGCTTCACTCATATCCAGGTCCGCCAATACTTCGCGAAGTACGTCGTCGCCGATCTGATGCTGGCGACTCAAACGATAAAGCTCCAGCCGCTGTGCACGCAGGGCCTTGAGCCGCAGCTTGCGCTCCAATTGATCCAGTTGCAGCGCCAGCGCCTGGGCTTCTGCCGAATCGTTGAAGACCTCCAGTTGATGGCGGTATTCCGACATCAGCCGGGCCTTCAGCTCAGTAGCCAATGCAGCCTGGGCGGCGTCAGGGGTTTCAGCTTCGGCAGGCTCTTCGGCCTCAAGCGCATGAATCGCCGCCACGGCGGTCTTTTTCCACGCCTCTCGCACCTCGTTGTGGCGCTTTTCATCCGGGCTCTTTTCAACGCCCCGCAACAACAGCGGCAGCGCGATACAGGCGGCAACCAGTGACAACAAGATCACGCCGGCCGCGATAAAGATCAGTAGATCGCGTTCAGGAAAATCCTGCCCCGGCGCCAGCAGCAAAGGCACCGACATGACACCCGCCAAGGTCACCGCACCGCGCACACCGCCGACGGTCAGTAACCAGCAGGAACGGGCAGTCGGCACCAGCGTCAACGCGTTTTTCCCACGCAGCCTGCGCAGTAGCCCCGACAGTCGCCAGATGCTCTGCACCCAGATAAAGCGCAATACCACCAGCACCAGAAAGATCGCCACCACGTCCAGGCAGCGATACAACAGGGTGGGCCACAGCGTGGTTTCATGGCTGACCACGGCCTTGATGATGTCCGGCAGTTGCAGGCCAAGCAGCAGGAAGATCAGGCCATTGAAGGCAAACTCCAGCAACGACCAGACACTGCGGTTGAGCAAGCGCGTACTGGTCTGGCGTGGCAACAGATCGAGCCAGCTTTGCATCATGCCCGCCGCCACCGCTGAGAGAATGCCCGACGCGCCCAGGCGTTCAGCCAATACGTAGGCAGCAAAGGGCAGCAATAACATGAGTACCACATGGGTCGCTGGATCATCCCAGCCCCGCGCGATCATCCAGGCGCGCAAACGTCCCACCAGCCAGCTCAGCGCCACGCCCACCGCCAGACCACCCACGGCAACCAGCACAAAAGTCAGGCTGGCATCCGCCAGGGAAAATACGCCGGTCAACGCTGCCGCCAGGGCGAACTTGAAGGTCACCAGGCCCGACGCGTCATTCATCAACGCCTCGCCCTGAAGCATATGCATCAGCGGCTTGGGCAAACGATTCTGGGAAATGGCCGACACCGCGACGGCATCCGTCGGTGATAAAACCGCTGCCAGGGCGAAGGCGACCGGTAACGGGATCGTCGGTAATATCCAATGAATGAAGTAGCCGGCGCCCACTACGGTGAACAACACCAGCCCCACCGCCAACGTCAGGATTGGCCCGCGCAATTGCCACAATTCACGCTTGGGCATGCGCCAACCATCGGAAAACAGCAGCGGAGGCAGGAACAAAAACAGGAACAGCTCCGGGTCCAACGCCACGTGCAGCCCCAGCGTGGGCCAGGCCAACAAGGCGCCGGCGGCAATCTGCACCAAGGGCAGCGGCAGAGGAATGACTCGCCCGACAAGGCGCGAAACGCTGACCAGCATCAGCAGGATAAGAACGGTGTAGGCGGTTTGCATAACGCGGGTTTCCCGGACAATCGACTTGCAACGACACACTTGAGGCAACAACTTGCCGTTGAAGTGCCATATTACCCGGCTATGTTATCCGCTTATGTTACGCGCTGGCTTTTGCACAAAAGTCGCACGATGCTGACGAGCGGCGCCGAAACCTGCTGGTCGTGGCATAATCCGTGATCTTTCATTTTTCATTCGTCCAAAGGGGGGCAATTCCTTGACCGCTTCAAGCAAAACCTTGCACCTTTTCGGCATCAAAGCCTGCGACACCATGAAAAAGGCGCGCACCTGGCTCGATGAGCACGCGGTGAGCTATGAGTTCCATGACTACAAAACGGCCGGTATCGACCGCGAACACTTGACCCAATGGTGCAACGAGCACGGTTGGCAGGTGGTTTTGAACCGTGCGGGCACCACCTTTCGCAAACTCGAAGACGAACGCAAAGCCGATCTCGATCAGTCGAAAGCCATTGAATTGATGCTCGCACAACCCTCGATGATCAAGCGCCCGGTGCTCGATCTCGGTGACAGAACCCTGATTGGCTTCAAGCCAGAAAGTTATTCGGCGGCTCTCAAGTAGGCCAGCCTTCCATTTTTGTAGAGGTAAAAGCATGTCCAATTCCCTGTTCAGCCTGGGCTTCGGCGTCGGCACTCAGAACCGCCAAGGTGCTTGGCTGGAAGTGTTTTACGCACAACCGTTGCTCAACCCGTCGGCCGAGATCGTGGCCGCCGTCGCGCCGATCCTCGGTTACACCGAAGGTAACCAGGCGATCACGTTCACCATCAGCCAGGCACTGCAGCTGGCGGATGCACTCAAGAACGTCGACGCCACCCAAGCCGCGCTGCTGAATCGCCTGGCCGAAAGCCACACGCCACTGGTTGCCACACTGTTGGCCGAAGACGCCGCACTGACCTCCACACCTGAGGCCTACCTCAAGCTGCACCTGCTGTCCCACCGTCTGGTCAAGCCCCACGGCCTGAACTTGGCGGGTGTGTTCCCGCAATTGCCGAACGTGGCCTGGACCAGCCAGGGCGCCATCGACATCGCCGAACTGGCTGAACGCCAACTCGAAGCGCGCCTGCGTGGCGAGTTGCTGGAAGTGTTCTCGGTGGACAAGTTCCCGAAAATGACCGACTACGTGGTACCGGCCGGCGTGCGTATCGCTGACGCTGCGCGTATCCGCCTGGGCGCCTACGTGGGCGAAGGCACTACCGTGATGCACGAAGGTTTCATCAACTTCAACGCCGGCACCGAAGGCCCGGGCATGATCGAGGGCCGTGTATCGGCAGGCGTATTCGTCGGCAAGGGCTCGGACCTGGGCGGCGGTTGCTCCACCATGGGCACCCTGTCGGGCGGCGGCAATATCGTGATCAAGGTGGGCGAAGGCTGCCTGATCGGTGCCAACGCCGGTACCGGTATTCCATTGGGCGACCGCAACACCGTGGAGTCGGGCCTGTACATCACCGCCGGCACCAAGGTTGCCCTGCTCGACGAACAGAACCAACTGGTCAAGGTGGTCAAGGCACGCGAGCTGGCGGGTCAACCGGACCTGCTGTTCCGCCGTAACTCCGAGACCGGTGCCGTGGAGTGCAAAACCCACAAATCGGCCATCGAACTGAACGAAGCGCTGCACGCTCACAACTAAGCAGCCACTCGATGCCACTAGCGGGCCGCGCCTTCGGGGCGGCTCGCTTATACGAGTCTTGATCACCATGCTTGTGCCCTCCCCCTGGCGCGCCGATTTCCCGGCCATCGCCACCCTGCAACGGCAGGACCAGACCTATCTGGACAACGCCGCCACCACGCAAAAACCCCAAGCCCTGTTGGATGCCATCAGCCATTACTACGCCAATGGCGCAGCCAATGTGCACCGCGCCCAGCATTTGCCCGGGGCCCATGCGACCCAGGCCTTTGAAGATAGTCGCAGCAAGGTCGCGCAGTGGTTGAACGCAGGTGATAACGGGCAGATCGTGTTTACCCATGGCGCTACCTCTGCGCTGAACCTCCTGGCCTACGGCCTGGAACACTTATTCAATGCGGGCGATGAGATTGCCATCAGCGCCCTGGAACACCACGCCAACCTGCTGCCCTGGCAGCAACTGGCCAAACGCCGCGCGCTCTCGCTGGTGGTATTGCCCTTGGGCGATGACGGTGTGATCGATCTTGAAGCTGCGGCCACCTTGATCGGCCCGCGCACGCGCCTGTTGGCTGTGAGCCAGTTGTCCAATGTGCTCGGCGCCTGGCAGCCGCTGGAAGCCTTGCTGGCAATGGCCCAGGCACATGGCGCCCTCACTGTGGTGGATGGCGCCCAGGGCATCGTGCATGGCCGCCATGACGTACAGGCCCTGGGCTGCGACTTCTATGTATTTTCCAGCCATAAACTCTACGGCCCGGACGGCGTCGGCGTGCTGTATGGGCGCAACGAGATGCTGCATCACCTGCGCCACTGGCAGTTCGGCGGAGAGATGGTGCAACAGGCGGATTACCAGAGCGCCAGTTTCCGCCCCGCGCCCCTGGGCTTCGAAGCCGGCACTCCGCCGATTGCCAGCGTCATCGGTCTGGGCGCGACCCTGGACTACCTGAATTCACTGGATCAACCCGCCGTCATCGCCCATGAAGCGGCGCTGCACGACTACCTGTTGCGTGGGCTGAAAGCACGCAATGGCGTACGCGTACTCGGCTCGCCGCAAGTGGCATTGGTCAGCTTCGTGGTGGACGGCGTGCACAATGCCGACCTGGCCCACCTGTTGACCGAACAAGGCATTGCCGTGCGGGCCGGGCACCATTGCGCGATGCCACTGCTCAAGGCGATGCACTTATCCGGGGCGATTCGCGTGTCCCTGGCGCTGTACAACGATTCCGATGACCTGGAGCGCTTTTTTGAAGCGTTGGACCAGGCGCTGGACATGTTGCGATGAGCTTGCCAGTTGACGCAGTGGCGGCACTGGAAGCATTTCAGGCCGTCTCCAGCTGGGAACAGCGCGCCCGCCTGCTGATGCAATGGGGCGAGCGGCTGCCCGTCTTGGCGGATGACGAAAAGGTCGACGCCAACCTGGTACAAGGCTGCGAAAGCCTGGTGTGGTTGGTGGGGCGCTTGCAGGACGGTCATTGGCAGTTCGCCGCCAGCAGCGAGGCGCGGATGATTCGTGGGTTGGTAGCGCTGTTGTTGGCGCGGGTCAACGGGTTGTCGGCGGCTGAGTTGCAGGCGGTTGACCTGCCTGACTGGTTTGCACAGTTGGGGCTGTCCCGCCAACTCTCCCCGTCACGCAGCAATGGCCTGAATGCAGTCCTGCAGCGCATGCGCGAACTAAGCCGTACACACAACTAAATGTGGGAGGGGGCTTGCTCCCGATTGCAGAGTGTCAGTCACTGAATAAGCCGACTGACACACCGTAATCGGGAGCAAGCCCCCTCCCACACTTGGATCTGTGTTCGGCAGTGGGATCTAGGTGGGCTTGACCCGCTCCGAAGGCCTGCGCACTCCAGCCACAATCTTGTCCACCGCCTTGGTCGCCGCCACCATGCCGAACGTGGCGGTCACCATCATCACTGCGCCAAACCCTCCCGCACAGTCAAGCTTCACCCCATCGCCGACAAAACTCTTCTGCAAACAAATGCTGCCATCGGGCTTGGGGTAGCGCAGTTGCTCGGTTGAAAACACGCAGGGCACGCTGTAATGGCGGGTCACCGTGCGCGAGAAGCCGTAGTCACGCCGCAGTGTGGAGCGCACTTTCGAGGCCAGCGGGTCATTGAAGGTGCGGTTCAGGTCGCAGACCTGGATCAGCGTCGGGTCAATCTGCCCGCCGGCGCCGCCGGTGGTGATGATCTGGATCTTGCGGCGCTTGCACCAGGCAATCAGCGCCGCCTTGGCGTTGACCGCGTCGATGCAGTCGATCACGCAATCGATGTTCGGGGTGATGTACTCGGCCATGGTGTCGCGGGTGACGAAGTCCGCCACTGCATGCACTGTGCAATCGGGGTTGATCGCGCGCAGGCGCTCGGCCATCACTTCGACCTTGGGCTTGCCCACGGTGCTGTCCAGCGCGTGCAACTGGCGGTTGCTGTTGCTGACGCAGACATCGTCCAGGTCAAACAGCGAAATCTCGCCCACCCCGCAACGGGCCATTGCTTCCGCCGCCCAGGAGCCCACGCCACCGACGCCGACAATTGCCACATGGGCCGCCTTCAAGCGCTCCAGGCCTTCAATGCCGTACAAGCGGGCGACGCCTGCAAACCGCGGATCTTCTGTACTCATGATCATTACCCCAAAAACCGGCGCGCATTATAGGACTACGCAGCGACAAGTTTTAAGCTACAAGCTACAAGTAAGAGAACTTACGACGAGTTGCACTGCCCAAAGTCGGGTTTTTCTCGGCTTGCTGTACGCTCAGTGAAAGGCCAGTGTAGGATGCGCGCCGTTCGGCGTAGGCCGGCACCTCTTTTCGTTCCACACCTTTTGGAACCCGAAATAGCTATGTCATCGCGTAAATTTGGACTCAACCTGGTAGTAGTGCTGGCAATTGCCGCGCTGTTCACCGGCTTCTGGGCGCTGATCAACCGCCCGGTCACGACCCCCAACTGGCCTGAACAGATCTCCGGTTTTTCCTACTCGCCGTTCCAGCAAGGCCAGTACCCGCAGAAAAACCAGTTCCCGACTGACGAGCAGATGCGTCAGGACCTGGCGATCATGAGCAAGCTGACGGACAACATCCGTACCTACTCGGTCGACGGTACCCTGGGCGATATCCCCAAGCTGGCCGAAGAATTCGGTCTGCGCGTGACGCTGGGGATCTGGATCAGCCCGGACCTGGAGCGCAACGAGCGGGAAATCCAGCGCGCCATCGAGATTGCCAACAACTCCCGCAGCGTTGTGCGTGTAGTGGTCGGCAACGAAGCGTTGTTCCGTGAAGAAATCACCCCCGAAGACCTGATCGTACTGCTCGACCGCGTACGCGCCGCCGTGAAAGTGCCGGTGACCACCTCCGAGCAATGGCACATCTGGGAGCACAACCCGCAACTGGCCAATCACGTCGACCTGATCGCCGCGCACATCCTGCCGTTCTGGGAATTCATTCCCATGGACAAGGCCGGCCAGTACGTAATCGACCGCGCCAAAGAACTGAAGAAAGCGTTCCCGAAGAAGCCGCTGCTGCTGTCGGAAGTTGGCTGGCCGAGCAACGGCCGTATGCGCGGTGGTAATGAATCATCCCCGGCAGACCAGGCGATTTACCTGCGTACGCTAGTGAACAAGCTCAACCGCCAGGGTTACAACTACTTCGTGATCGAAGCCTTTGACCAGCCGTGGAAGGTCAGCGACGAAGGCTCGGCGGGCGCGTATTGGGGGGTGTTCAACGCCGCACGCCAGCAGAAATTCAACTTTGAAGGACCGGTGGTGGCGATCCCGCAGTGGCGGGTGCTGGCCATTGGTTCGGTGGTGCTTGCGCTGCTGTCCCTGACCCTGTTGATGATCGACGGCTCGGCCCTGCGCCAGCGCGGCCGTACCTTCCTGACGTTTATTGCATTTCTGTGTGGGTCGGTGCTGGTCTGGATCGGCTACGACTACAGCCAGCAATACAGCACATGGTTCAGCGTGACCGTCGGTATCTTGCTGGCACTCGGCGCCCTTGGCGTGTTTATCGTCTTGCTGACTGAAGCCCACGAACTGGCAGAAGCGGTGTGGACTCACAAGCGCCGGCGTGAATTCCTGCCGGTGGAAGGCGACTCGGACTACCGCCCGAAAGTGTCGATCCATGTGCCGTGCTACAACGAGCCGCCAGAGATGGTCAAACAGACCCTCGACGCCCTGGCCGCCCTCGATTACCCGGACTACGAAGTCCTGATCATCGACAACAACACCAAGGACCCGGCAGTGTGGGAACCGGTGCGTGATTACTGCGAGACCCTGGGCCCGCGCTTCAAGTTCTTCCACGTCGCGCCCCTGGCTGGCTTCAAGGGCGGCGCGTTGAACTACCTGATCCCGCACACCGCCAAGGATGCCGAAGTGATCGCGGTGATCGACTCGGACTACTGCGTATCGCCGAACTGGCTCAAGCACATGGTGCCGCACTTCGCCGACCCGAAAATCGCCGTGGTGCAGTCGCCCCAGGATTATCGCGACCAGAACGAAAGCACCTTCAAGAAGCTCTGCTATGCCGAATACAAAGGCTTCTTCCATATCGGCATGGTCACCCGCAACGACCGTGACGCGATCATCCAGCACGGCACCATGACCATGACCCGTCGTTCGGTGCTCGAAGAACTCGGCTGGGCTGACTGGTGCATCTGTGAAGACGCCGAACTGGGCCTGCGCGTGTTCGAGAAAGGCCTGTCGGCGGCGTATTACCACGACAGCTACGGTAAGGGCTTGATGCCCGATACCTTTATCGACTTCAAGAAGCAGCGTTTCCGCTGGGCCTATGGCGCTATCCAGATCATCAAGCGTCACACCGCCAGCCTGATACGTGGCAAGGACACCGAGCTGACCCGTGGCCAGCGTTACCACTTCCTCGCCGGCTGGTTGCCGTGGGTGGCGGATGGCATGAACATTTTCTTCACCGTCGGTGCCCTGTTGTGGTCCGCAGCGATGATCATCGTGCCGACCCGGGTCGACCCACCGTTGCTGATTTTCGCCATCCCACCCTTGGCGTTGTTTGTGTTCAAGGTCGGCAAAATCATCTTCCTCTACCGTCGCGCGGTAGGCGTGAACTTGAAAGATGCGTTCTGTGCGGCCCTGGCGGGGCTGGCGTTGTCCCACACCATCGCCAAAGCGGTGTTGTATGGCTTCTTCACCACCAGTATTCCGTTCTTTCGTACACCGAAAAATGCGGATAACCACGGCTTCTGGGTGGCGATCTCCGAAGCCCGCGAAGAAATGTTCATCATGCTGCTGTTGTGGGGCGCGGCGCTGGGGATCTACCTGGTACAGGGCCTGCCTAGCAATGACATACGCTTCTGGGTGGTGATGCTGCTGGTGCAATCGCTGCCGTACGTGGCTGCGCTGATCATGGCGTTCCTGTCGTCGCTGCCCAAACCGGTAGCGAAGGCGGAGCCTGTCACTACGGTGTAAAAACTTGCGCAATGCACTAAACGGCGGCCTCTGGCCGCCGTTTTGCTATAAGATAACGGCCGTTTTATGACACTTGGCGCAAGCCCAGCTCCCACATTGAATTGTTTTGTGTTTCATATTCGTCCTGCGCCTACCACACGCTTTCCGGAGTTTTCCCATGACGGCCCACGCCGACCTTTCGCCGACCCTTCAACTCGCTATCGACCTGATCCGTCGCCCCTCAGTGACGCCGGTCGACGCCGATTGCCAGAAGCTGATGATGCAGCGCCTGGGCGACGCCGGTTTTGCGCTGGAACCTATGCGCATCTTCGATGTGGACAATTTCTGGGCCACCCACGGCAAGCACGAAGGCCCGGTGCTGTGCTTCGCGGGTCACACCGATGTGGTACCCACCGGCCCGGTGCAGGCCTGGCAGAACGACCCGTTCGATGCGTTGATCGATGAAAACGGCATGCTCTGCGGCCGCGGTGCGGCAGACATGAAAGGCAGCCTGGCGGCGATGCTGGTGGCCGCGGAACGCTTCGTCAGCGACTACCCGGACCACAAGGGTTCGGTCGCCTTCCTGATCACCAGCGACGAAGAAGGCCCGGCGCACCACGGCACCAAGGCGGTGATCGAACGCCTGGCCGCGCGCAAGGAACGCCTGGACTGGTGCATCGTCGGCGAACCATCGAGCACGACTCTGGTGGGCGACGTGGTCAAGAACGGCCGTCGCGGCTCCCTCGGCGCCACCTTGACCGTGCGTGGTGTGCAGGGCCACGTGGCCTACCCGCACCTGGCGAAAAACCCGATCCACCTGGCCGCACCGGCCCTGGCCGAACTGGCCGCCGAGCATTGGGATGACGGCAACGCCTTCTTCCCGCCGACCAGTTTCCAGATCTCCAACCTCAATTCCGGTACCGGCGCCACCAACGTGATCCCCGGTGACCTGACGGCGGTGTTCAACTTCCGCTTCTCCACCGAGTCCACCGTCGAGGGCCTGCAACAGCGGGTTGCGGCAATCCTGGATAAACATGGCCTGGATTGGCATGTGGAGTGGGCACTGTCGGGCTTGCCGTTCCTCACCGAGCCGGGTGCTCTGCTGGATGCGGTGTCGGCCAGCATCAAGGCAATCACCGGGCGTGAGACCAAGGCGTCTACCAGCGGCGGTACCTCCGATGGGCGCTTCATCGCCACGTTGGGCACACAAGTGGTCGAACTGGGCCCGGTCAATGCGACGATCCACCAGGTCAACGAGCGCATCCTGGCCAGCGACCTCGATGTGTTGACCGAAATCTATTACCAGACCCTGATCAAGTTGCTCGCCTGATGCTTGCCTGCCCCATTTGCAGCGCACCGCTGAACGCGGTGGACAATGGCGTGGCGTGCCCGGTCGGGCACCGTTTCGACCGCGCGCGCCAGGGTTACCTGAACCTGTTGCCGGTGCAGCACAAGAACAGCCGCGACCCTGGCGACAACCTGGCCATGGTCGAGGCGCGCCGCGACTTTCTCAACGCCGGGCACTATGCGCCGGTAGCCAAGCGCCTGGCCGAACTGGCTGGCGAACGCGCACCGCAGCGCTGGATGGACATCGGTTGTGGCGAGGGTTACTACACCGCGCAAATCGCCGACGCCCTGCCCCAGGCCGATGGTTATGCCCTGGATATCTCCAAGGAGGCCGTCAAGCGCGCATGCAAGCGCAACCCGGCGCTGACCTGGTTGATTGCCAGCATGGCCCGCGTGCCATTGGCCGATGCCAGTTGCCAGTTCCTCGCGAGCGTGTTCAGCCCGTTGGACTGGCAAGAGGCCAAGCGCCTGCTCAGCCCCGGCGGCGGCTTGATGAAGGTCGGCCCGACCAGCGGCCACCTGATGGAGCTGCGCGAGCGCCTGTACGACGAAGTACGCGAGTACACCGACGACAAACACCTGGCCCTGGTGCCGGACGGCATGAGCCTTGCGCACAGTGAAACCCTGGAATTCACCCTGAGCCTGGCCGACCCCAAGGACCGCGCCAACCTGCTGGCGATGACGCCCCACGGCTGGCGTGCCAGTGCCGAGCGCCGTAGCGAGGTGATCGAGGCGCCTGAGCCGCTGCAGGTCACGGTGTCGATGCGCTACGATTATTTCGTGCTTCAATAACTGACTTTCAAGCATCCGCGAATGGATTTTCGAATCCCGCAACGAGGAACATCCATGCGCCAACCCGATATTGAGATTTACCTGAAAGACGCCGACGTCGACTACAAGGCCATCGCCGCCTGGCTGGGCGCCGCCCTGGGCCAATGCACTGACTGGGTCCAGCAAGGCCAGACCTACAAGTGCAAGGCTGGCAGCGTGCCGGTTACCTGGCTGCCGAAAGCCGTCGGCAAGTGGAACAGCCTGTTCCTGGACAGCGACCAGACCCCGTGGGAAGACGACATCGCCTGCGCCCGCGCCGCGTTTGCCGCGCTGAACGTCGAAGTGCGCTGCGCGCCGGGGACGTGGGTTGAGGAAGAAGGTGAGGAAAGTGCTGACACCTGGATTCGCATCAGTGAAGACGGTGAAGAGCAGATCACCTGGAAAACTGCCTGATCCTGAATTGCGAACCCAATCAAATGTGGGAGGGGGCTTGCTCCCGATAGCGTTGTGTCAGGCACTGAATACATTGCCTGATACTCCGCCATCGGGAGCAAGCCCCCTACCACATGGGTTCAGTGCTGAACTTACAAACCGACCACATCCTCCGCCTGCAACCCCTTCTCGCCCGTCACCACGGCGTATTCCACCTGCTGACCCTCGGCCAGCGAGCGGTGGCCGTCACCGCGAATGGCGCGGTAGTGCACAAACACATCCTTGCCGTCTTCACGCTGGATAAAGCCGTAGCCCTTTGCATCGTTGAACCACTTCACATTGCCGGTTTCGCGCGTTGCCATCAGTTCACTCCCACTGGTTTTTTATTGTTGAGTCGCTTATTTGAACTGCCGAGTATAAGACAGGCTCAAAAACCATCAACTCAAGTTTACATCGCTGCTTTTTTGCCGATTTTCGGCGAATACGGCACACTACCCGCCCGAGCGCCTGCTCGGTTTTTTCCACTTGAAGCAGTTCGCCTATGACCCGCTCCCCGTTCCGCCGTCTGGTGTTTGGCACCTTGCGCCGACTGTTGTACCTCTGGGTTCGCTCCGAGACGATCAACCAGTCGTCCCTAACCCTTAACCTGGACCGCAGCCGGCCGGTTTTCTACGTCCTGCAATCACCCTCCCTCACCGAGTTGGCCGTGGTCGATGCCGAGTGCACCAAGGCCGGCCTGCCGCGCCCGGTGCTGCCGGTATCGGTAGGGCCGTTGCTGGAGCCCGCGGCGTTCTTCTACCTCACGCCGGATCCAGACTGGCTCGGCCGCCAGGACAAGCGCGGTGCGCCGCCCACCCTGACCCGCCTGGTCAACACCCTTGCCGACCACGCCGAAGAGAATGCACAAATCATTCCGGTCAGCGTGTTCTGGGGGCAGTCCCCTGCAAGCGAGTCCAGCCCCTGGAAACTGCTATTTGCCGACAGCTGGGCCGTCACCGGGCGTCTACGCCGGTTGTTGAGCATCCTGATCCTGGGGCGCAAGACCCGGGTGCAATTCTCCGCGCCTATCAACCTGCGTGAATTGATCGAGCACAATAAAGGCCACGAACGCACCGTGCGCATGGCCCAGCGCATCCTGCGTGTGCACTTTCGTAACTTGAAGACCGCGGTCATCGGCCCCGACCTGTCCCACCGGCGCAACCTGGTGAAGGGCCTGGTCAATATGCCTTTGGTGCGCCAGGCCATCCTGGATGAAGCCGAACGGGAAAAGATCACCCCGGAAAAAGCCAAGGCCCAGGCCCTGCGCTATGGCAACGAGATCGCCTCGGACTACACCTACACCGCGATCCGCTTCCTGGAAGTGGTGCTGAGCTGGTTCTGGAACAAGATCTACGACGGTATCAAGGTCAATAACATCGAAGGCGTGCAGAAGGTGGCCCAAGGCTACGAGGTGATCTACGTGCCTTGCCACCGCAGTCATATCGACTACCTGCTGCTGTCGTACCTGCTGTTCAAGAACGGCCTGACCCCGCCGCACATCGCCGCCGGCATCAACCTCAACATGCCGGTGATCGGTAGCCTGCTGCGCCGTGGCGGTGCGTTTTTCATGCGCCGCACCTTCAAGGGCAACCCGCTGTACACCTCGGTGTTCAACGAATACCTGCACACCCTGTTCACCAAGGGTTTCCCGGTGGAGTACTTCGTCGAAGGCGGCCGCTCGCGCACCGGGCGCATGCTGCAACCGAAAACCGGGATGCTGGCGATCACCCTGCGCAGTTTCTTGCGCTCCTCGCGCATGCCGATCGTGTTCGTGCCGGTGTATATCGGCTATGAGCGCGTGCTCGAAGGCCGCACCTACCTGGGCGAACTGCGTGGCGCGAGCAAGAAGAAAGAATCGATCTTCGATATTTTCAAAGTGATCGGCGCGCTCAAACAGCGCTTTGGCCAGGTCGCGGTCAACTTCGGCGAGCCGATCAAGCTGGCCGAATTCCTTGACGCCGAGCAACCGGACTGGCGCGCCCAAGAGCTGGGCCCGAACTACAAGCCGGCCTGGCTCAACGAAACCACCAACCGTCTTGGCGAGCAGGTGGCGCGGCACTTGAACGAAGCCGCGGCGGTCAACCCGGTGAACCTGGTGGCCCTGGCTCTGCTGTCGACCACCCGCCTGGCCCTGGATGAACAAGCCATGGCGCGCCAGTTGGACCTGTACCTGGCGCTGTTACGCCGCGTGCCCTACTCGCCCCACACCACCCTGCCGGAAGGCGATGGTCTGGCGCTGATCAACCACGTCAAGGACATGAAGCTGCTGTCGGAACAGAGCGATGCCCTGGGCAAGATTGTCTACCTGGACGAGCAGAACGCTGTCCTGATGACCTACTACCGCAACAACGTGCTGCACATCTTCGCCCTGCCGGCGTTGCTGGCGAGCTTCTTCCAGAGCAGCTCGCGGATGAGCCGCGAGCAGATCCTGCGCTACACCCGTGCGCTCTACCCGTACCTGCAATCGGAGCTGTTTATCCGCTGGTCGCTGGAGGAGTTGGACGCGGTGGTCGATCAATGGCTGGACGCGTTCGTCGAACAAGGCCTGCTGCGTTTCGAAAACGCCGTGTACCTGCGCCCGGCGCCAAGTTCGCGGCAGTTTGTGCTGTTGACGCTGCTGTCCAAGAGCATCGCCCAGACCCTGCAACGCTTCTACATGGCGATCTCGCTGTTGCTCAACAGTGGCCGCAACAGCATCAGCGCCGAAGAGCTGGAAGACCTGTGCACGATCATGGCCCAACGCCTGTCGATCCTGCATGGCCTCAATGCCCCGGAATTCTTCGACAAGAGTCTTTTCCGACATTTTATTCAGACGTTGCTGGAGCAGGATGTGCTGCGCCGCGATGAAGCCGGCAAGCTGGGCTATCACGATCTGCTCGGCGAGCTGGCGGAAGGCGCCGCCAAACGCGTGCTGCCGGCCGATATCCGCCTGTCGATCCGCCAGGTGGCCTTGCACCGAGTGGATGGCGCAGCCGAGGCACCGACCGAACCGGATGCCGCCAGCCCTGAAGAAAACCGCTAGATTGAATGAGGCGTCGGGCGGATTCCGGCGCCGTTGAAAAGGAGCTGCACCATGAAAAAGATCATCCTCCTGGGCCTGACCGCCCTGCTCGGAGCCTGCCACTCGATGACCCCAACACCGAAGGCCAGCCTCGACGGCGAAGTGTTCTACCTGCAACGTATCGCCCTGCCGCCTACCGCCACGTTGAGCGTCAGCCTGCAAGACGTGTCCCTGATGGACGCGCCGGCCGTGACCCTGACCGAACAGAAAGGCCCGGTCAAAGGCCAGGTGCCGCTGCCATTTCACCTGAGCTACGACCCGGCCCAGGTCAAACCTGGCCACACCTACTCGGTCAGCGCTCGCATCGAACTGGACGGCAAGCTAATGTTTATCACGACCGAACGGCACACCGTGCAGCTCAATGGCCAGGATCCACAACCGATGCGCCTGCGGGTTGATGCAGTCGCACACTGATAATTTCACGTCATAAGGAAGCGCCCATGCTCCGCAAATCTATTCGCCTCACCGTCCTGTGTGCCGGCCTGCTGTTCGGTGCCAACGCTATGGCCCTGGATCTTGGCAACCTGTCCCAGGGCGACGCCAGCGGTGGCCTCAAGGATGCCTTGACCCAAGGTGCACAGATAGCCGTGAAACAACTGGGTAAGCCCGGTGGTTTCAGCGACAACCCGGACGTGAAAATCGGCCTGCCGGGCAAACTTGGCAAAGTCGCCGACAAACTGAAAATGTTCGGTATGGGTGACCAGGTCACGCAGCTGGAAACCAGCATGAACAAGGCGGCGGAAACCGCCGTGACCCAGGCCCAGCCGATCCTGGTCAACGCCGTGAAAAACATGAGTGTGACCGATGCCAAGGGTATTCTCAGCGGTGGCCAGGACTCCGCCACCCAATACCTGAACAAAAGCAGCCGCGAAGAAATCCGCGCCAAGTTCCTGCCCATCGTCAAGGCCGCCACCGACAAGGTCGGCGTCGCCCAGCAGTACAACGCCCTGGCCGGCAAGGCAGCAGCCTTCGGCGCTGTGGATGCCAAGAGCGCCAACGTCGAAAACTACGTGACCGAACAGGCGCTGGATGGTTTGTTCAAGATGATTGCACAGCAGGAAGAGACGATTCGCAAGAATCCGGCAGCGGCGGCTACGAGCCTGGCCAAGAAAGTATTTGGCGCCCTCTGACCCTTGCGGGTAAGCGCAACGTTGAAAATTGAAAACGCCCTGACTCTATTCAGGGCGTTTTTTTTGCCAAGCCTAAGTACCCGACACTCATGACCAGTACTCACGACTCACTACCTTTCGCTGACAAACATACTCAATAGTGAATGTGCCGGCCCGACGAAACGTTGCTGTTTTGAGCAACGGACGAACTCGAATTGCTGTTGAGGTTATTGTTGTCGTTGTTGATATTGACATTGACGGGCTGGTTGCAGCTACCGCCACCGTGTTTAGAACCGTGCCCCATCATCGACCCCATCATAGAGCCCATCATCGAGCCCATCACCTGTGCCGGTAGCGTCAGTAAATTTAAAATCATACACACTCCTTACGAATTAGATTGACACCAAAACCCGGCTCACCGTGCTCCATACGCCAGTAGCTTCAGGCCGGGTAATCCTTGTGTGGTATTTTGATAAAAAAGGTTCCTATCCCGCGTACGAAACGGCACGCAAATCAAGAAGGTCCTTGTGTAAGCGGGAGACCCGCGCCCTATCTGTAGAATGACGTGAGTGGTGTCTGCCCACGATAAACATGCGGTAAATCGTCATTAGCGTAGGCGTGATGGGAATATTGATGGCCACGAACGCCTGACCGTGTCTGCGAAAAACCCGGGCGAACAGGACGATGGTGACCTGAACTTGGTCGGTGGTGTCCGGGGCTATCAAAGGCCGAACGATCACCCTTCTGGCTCGTCAGGAGATTGCCGAGTAAAGACCCTAGGAACGCGCCCTTGAAACTTGCAATTGCAGACAACAGAAACATAAAAACTCCCTGAAAACTTGCTTCAAACGGACCACCGATTGGGTGAGCCCTTCCCATGTGCCTGCTGGGCAGGCACAGGTAAGTGGAGTTCCAGCGCAGTTCGTTCCTGCCGTGGCGCACGGCCTTTGCATCTTCATGTAAGTAACAAGAGGTGTTGTCTGAACGTGGGCAACGCGATTACGCGACGCCCTTCTTCACTCGGAACCATGCAGCGTACAGGGCGGGCAGGAACAGAAGCGTTAACGCCGTCGCCACAATCAACCCGCCCATGATCGCCACGGCCATGGGCCCGAAGAACACGCTGCGCGACAGTGGAATCATCGCCAATACGGCCGCCAGAGCGGTCAGCACAATCGGGCGAAAGCGCCGGACGGTGGCTTCGATAATCGCCTGCCACGGCGCAAGGCCGGCCTTGATGTCCTGTTCGATCTGATCCACCAGGATCACCGAGTTGCGCATGATCATCCCCGACAACGCGATGGTGCCGAGCATGGCAACGAAGCCGAAAGGTTGGCGGAACACCAGCAGGAACAAGGTGACGCCGATCAACCCCAACGGCGCGGTAAGAAAGACCATTGCCGTGCGTGAAAAGCTGCGCAGTTGCAGCATCAGCAAGGTCAGCACCACCACGATAAACAGCGGCACGCCGGCCTTCACCGAGTTCTGCCCACGCGCAGAGTCTTCAACGGTGCCACCGACTTCAAGCAGGTAGCCATCCGGCAGTTCAGCACGCACATCTGCGAGCGTCGGCAGGATTTGCTGTACCAATGTTGCCGGTTGTTCCTTGCCGTAGATATCGGCGCGCACGGTCACCGTGGGCAGGCGGTTGCGGTGCCAGATGATGCCTTCTTCGAAACCATATTCGAGGGTGGCAATCTGCGACAGCGCCACACTTTTGCCGTTGTCGGTGGGCACGGCCAGGCTCGGCAGCAGCGACAACTCGGTACGTTCGTGAACAGTGCCGCGCAGGAGAATCTCGATCAATTCGTTGTCCTCCCGGTACTGGCTGACGCTGGAACCGGTCAGGGAGCTCTGCAGGAATTTCGACAGGTTGGCGGTGCTTACACCAAGGGCGCGCGCCCGGTCCTGGTCGATATTCAGGTAGACGATTTTGCTCGGCTCTTCCCAGTCCAGGTGCACGTTGACCACATGGGCGTTCTGGCGAACCTTGGCCGCCACTTTGCGTGCCAGGGCGCGTACTTCTTCAATGTGCTCGCCGGTCACGCGGAACTGCACCGGGTAGCCAACGGGCGGGCCGTTCTCCAGGCGGGTGACCCGCGAGCGCAGCTCAGGGAATTGCTCGTTGAGGGTTTCGATCAGCCAGGTGCGCAGGCTTTCACGCTGCTCGATGGTCTTGGCCAGCACCACGAATTGCGCAAAGCTGGCGGCCGGCAATTGCTGGTCCAGAGGCAGGTAGAATCGCGGCGAGCCGGTACCCACATAAGCCACGTAGTTGTCGATGCCAGCGTGTTCCTTGAGCATCGCCTCCAGGCGTTTGACCTGCTCGGCGGTATTGCTCAGGGAGGAGCCTTCGGCCAGTTTCAGGTCGACCATCAGCTCAAGGCGCCCGGACGCCGGGAAGAACTGTTGCGGCACGAAGCGGAACAACGCGACCGAACCGATAAACAACAGCAGGGTCAGGACGATGACCGTCTTACGCCGATGTACGCACCACTCCACCAAACGTCTTACGCGCTGGTAGAACGGCGTGCCGTAGGGATCCGGGCCATCGGTGCCGTGCTTGGCGGCATGAATCTTCGCCAAGTCCGGCAGGAGTTTTTCCCCCAGGTAGGGTACGAACACCACGGCGGCCACCCAGGAAGCCAGCAAGGCGATGGTCACCACCTGGAAGATCGAGCGGGTGTATTCGCCAGTGCTCGATTGCGCGGTGGCAATTGGCAGGAAGCCCGCCGCCGTGATCAATGTACCAGTGAGCATGGGGAACGCGGTGCTGGTCCAGGCGAAGCTCGCGGCCTTGAGACGGTCGTAGCCCTGCTCCATTTTGATCGCCATCATTTCAACGGCGATGATCGCGTCGTCAACCAGCAAGCCCAAGGCCAGGACCAAGGCACCGAGGGAGATCTTGTGCAGGCCGATGCCGAGGTAATACATGGTGGCAAAGGTCATCGCCAGCACCAGCGGAATCGCCAGGGCGACTACCATGCCGGTGCGCACACCAAGGGAGAAAAAACTCACCAGCAATACAATCGCCAATGCCTCGGCGAGTACCTGGACGAATTCGCCGACGCTGGTCTTCACCGCTGCCGGTTGGTCCGACACCTTGCGCAGTTCCATCCCGGCAGGAAGGTTCTTCTGCAGGCGTGCGAACTCACCTTCAAGGGCCTTGCCAAGTACCAGGATGTCGCCACCGTCGCGCATGGCCACAGCCAAGCCGATGGCGTCTGCGCCCATGTAGCGCATGCGCGGTGCCGGCGGGTCGTTGAAGCCACGATGGATGTCGGCCACATCACCGATGCGCAAGGTGCGATCACCCACGCGAATCGGGAAGTCACGGATCTGCTCCACGGTTTTGAAGTTACCCGAAACGCGCAACTGCACGCGCTCGGTGGGTGTTTCAAAGAAGCCGGCAGTCGAGACGGCATTTTGTTCCTGTAACGCCTGTTGTACCGCGGCCAAAGGCAGGCCAAGGGTGGCGAGCTTGAGGTTGGACAGCTCGATCCAGATCTTCTCGTCCTGCAGACCAAGCAGCTCGACCTTGCCTACATCTGGCACCCGTTGCAGTTGAATCTGGATGCGGTCGGCGTAGTCCTTGAGCACCGCATAGTCAAAGCCGTCACCCGTCAGGGCGTAGATATTGCCGAACGTAGTGCCGAATTCATCGTTGAAAAACGGCCCCTGGATATCCGGTGGCAAGGTCTGGCGGATGTCGCTGATTTTCTTGCGCACCTGGTACCACAGTTCAGGAATCCGCGCCGAGGGCATCGAATCGCGAGCCATGAAAGTGACCTGGGACTCACCGGGGCGCGAGAAGGACACGATGCGCTCGTACTCGCCGGTCTCCATCAGTTTTTTCTCAATGCGCTCGGTAACCTGGCGTGACACTTCCTGGGCCGTGGCGCCGGGCCAGTTGGTCTTGATCACCATGGCCTTGAAGGTAAAGGGAGGGTCTTCGCTTTGCCCCAGCTTGGTGTAGGACAAGGTGCCAACCACAGCAAGCAGAATCATCAGGAACAGTACGATCTGGCGATTACGCAACGCCCATTCGGAGAGATTGAAACCCATGGGGACTACTCCTTGGCCGCCAGATTCACGACACGGTTCGAGCGATCCACCGGGCGTACTTGCTGGCCCTCATGGAGTACATGCACGCCCGCGGCAACCACCCAGTCAGTAGCGGCCAAGCCTTCCAGTACCGGCACGTTTTTTTCACTGAAGGCACCAATGCGCACCGGAGTACGCTTAAGCGTGTTGTCCGGTTGCACACACCAGACGTAGGACGCACCGTTCTCGGCACTGAGGGCAGACAGCGGCACCGAGAGAGGAATGACGCCGTCAGCTTGTATGAACACACGGGCACTTTGACCCAGTTCAGCGGGGACTTTGCCGCCGGTGAAGGCCACGCGTGCGGCGAAGGTGCGTGATTTCGGGTCGGCGGCGGGTGACAGCTCACGGATGCGCCCGGCGAAACGTTGATCCGGCTGGCTCCACAATTCCACCGACACCGGTTGGCCGATCTTGAAGCGGCCAAAGCCTTGTTCGGGCAGGCTGATCAGTACTTCGCGCTCGCCGTCGGTGGCCAGGGTGAACACCGTCTGGCCAGCAGAGACCACCTGACCCACTTCAACGGCACGCTTGGCGACCACACCGTCCTGAGGCGCGCGCAGCACGGCATAGCCGGCCTGGTTGCTCGATACGTCGAACTCGGCCTTGATCTGCTTCAAGCGTGCTTCGCCCGCTCGGTAGAGGTTTTCGGAATTGTCGTACTGTGACCGGCTGACCATCTGACGGTCCATCAGGGTTTTGTAGCGATCACGCTCTGCGCGCACCAGGCTCAAATTGGCCTCGGCCCCGGCCACTTGGGCGCGGGAGGCCTCCAATTGCAGGCGCACGTCCTGGGGGTCGAGTTCGGCCAGTGGCTGGTTGGCCTTGACCCGCTCACCCTCCTCCACCAGGCGCTTGCTGACTTTGCCGCCAATGCGAAAGGCCAGGTCCGGCTCATAACGGGCACGCACCTCGCCGGGATAGCTGTCCACCGCCTGTGCCGAGGGCTGCGGTTGCACCACCATGGCTGGGCGGACGGTGGTCTGGGTCGCTTCTTCATGGCCGCAGGCGGCCAATAGGAAGACCAGGCTGACAGGCAAAGCAAGGGGCAGGAAAGCGCTGCGCATGCTGAAGGACCTTTCGCAAATAGAGCTAGGAATAATTATACTGGCCGGTATGTTATTAATACCAAACTCGACAGTCCAGTATTAAAGGTGAAAATGTCCGACAATCCTGTGAACACCGCAAGCCCCGGGCGTCCCAAGGACATGGCAAAACGCCAGGCAATCCTCGAAGCCGCGAAATCCCTGTTCTTGAGCAAGGGTTACGCGAACACCAGCATGGATGCCGTCGCCCTTGCGGCCGGCGTATCGAAACTCACGGTCTACAGCCATTTCACCGACAAGGAGACGCTGTTCACCGCCGCGGTAGTGGCAAAGTGTGAAGAGCAGTTGCCGGTGATGTACTTCGAGCTCCCCGAAGGCATGCCCGTCGAGACGGTGTTGCTGAACATCGCACGAGGCTTCCATCGGCTGATCAACAGCGAAGAGTCGGTGAACCTGCATCGCCTGATGATGACCACCGGCAATCAAGACGTGAAACTCTCGCGAATCTTCTTTGAAGCCGGCCCCATGCGCATGCTGCAAGGCATGGAGCGCCTGCTCGGCAAGATTGACCAGAGCGGCACCCTGAACATCGACAAACCGTTCAAGGCAGCCGAACACTTCTTTTGCCTGCTCAAGGGCACGGCGAATTTTCGCTTGTTGTATGGCTGCGGCGGGCAACTGAGCGCGGCAGAAGCCGAGGCGCATGTGCAGGATGTGGTGAGGTTGTTCATGCGCGCCTACCGGAGGTAGGCAGCGGCAAGCTTTTAGCTGCAAGCCGCAGGTGAAAAGCGCTTTGGCTTGCAGCTTGCAGCTTAAGACTTGAGCGCTTTCTTGGGATAGATGTCATAACGGCTGGATTTACCATCCAGCGCGTGGCTCGGTTTCGGCCCGTCAATGCACGGCGCCTTGCGCGGCCTTTTGACCACCACGCGGTGGCTGGCCAGGGCCAGGGCTGCAGCGAGCAAGGCCGGTGCATCCGGATCATCGCCTACCAATGGCCGGAACAAGCGCATCTCCTTCTTGACCAGGGCCGTTTTCTCACGGTGCGGGAACATCGGATCCAGATAGATCACCTGCGGCGGCTCACCCTGCCAATTGAGCATCACGTCGATGGAGTTGCCCTTGAGCAGCTTCATGCGCGCCACAATCGGCGCCACTTCAAAATCTTCTGCAGCGCGTGCAAGGCCGTCTTCGAGCAAGGCGCCGATCAACGGCTGGCGCTCGATCAGGCTCATCTCGCACCCCAGGCTGGCGAGTACAAACGCGTCCTTGCCCAGGCCGGCCGTGGCGTCCAGCACCCGGGGCCGCACGCCTTGGGCAATGCCCACGGCCTTGGCGATCATTTGCCCGCTGCCACCACCATATAAACGCCGGTGCGCCGCGCCACCTTCGACAAAGTCGACCCGCACAGGCCCCGGCGCATCAGGCCCGAGCTGTTGCAGTTGCAGGCCATGCTCACCGACTTGCAGGGAAAAATCCGCATCCGCCACGTGTAGAGGCAAGCCCAACAGCGAAGCCCACTGCTCGGCGCGGGCCTGGAAACTGTCGGCCAACGCCTCGACCTGGATGCGGCTGGCCGCTGGTTGTTCGTTCATCAATCGCCACGCTCAAAAATATTAAGGATCGGCAAATAACGGCCGATAAAAACAACAGTCAGGTATTTTGCCAGAGCTGAGCGTCGACCGAGAAAAATGTCAGACATTCTTCCCCTAACCATCGGTGTACTGCCGACCCATAACCACTACGGCCTGCGCAATACTCAAGCGCTGGCCGGGGTGAGTCATGTGTGGCAAGACTTCTTCGCCCGTGCGTTGGCCGAGCAGCTCGGTGAAACGCCGGACGCGCTCGCCGCCAAGGCACCTGCACCAAGGGACCCAGCGGTCGAACCCTGCGAAGGCGCCGACCTGCTGTCGCAGATCCTCACCCAGCGTGAGTGCGACGTGAAAGACACCGAGATCGCCCCGCCTGAGCCGCTGTTCCTGCCGATTGCCGAATTCGAAACCGAGCTGCTGCCACCGGCCGCGCAGCCGTTCCCGGAGGAAGAAATTGTTGCCCAGCAGCGCCAGCAGGATTTCGACAGTGGCTGGGTGCGCCCGATCGTCCTGAACGCCGGCCAATCGCTACCAGCGCCAGGCCCGGCGCCGCAGCCGCGCCCACTGCACCTGCCGATTGCCGAGTTCGAACTGGACCTGCTGCCACCGGCCGCCACGCCATACCCCGAAGAAGAGCTTGTGGCGCAACAAAAGGCCCTGGACTTTGACTACTACTGGGCGCGCCCGCTGGTTACCCACAACCTGCGCCTGGCCGCTTAAGCCTCAGCGACACACCCACCAGCGCCCCATATCCAAATGGAAGTGGTTGCGATGCGCCGCGTTGTAGTCCGGGCTCAATACCACGTTGAAATCATCACAGGCGCCATCGCGTACCTGACGCAGGAAACTCGCACTGTCGCCCTCCCCCGGCCAATCCTTGAGTACGCTGACGCTGCGCCCATCCGCCAGGCGAAAACCGGCGATGTCCAGAGCATTGGCCGAGGCGTGCTGGCTGAGTCGCCCGTCGGCACGGTTATAGATATTGCGACAGGCAAAGCTGCCCAGGTGCTCGACCCGACTCACCCTCTGGCCAAAAATCGCCTGGGCCGCCGGTTGCAGGCTGTGGCGTTCGAACAAGGCGAACGCCACGGCCAGCGGGCAACTGGCGAGAAAGCTACTGCTCAAGGCTGCGTCAGCACCCTGCACGCGCAGGACATTGCGCAAGGGGCATGCCGAATCCGCCGCGGTATCCGCCTGGCGGCTCACGCGCAGCCCGGAGGTTTTCAATACCTGATCACACAACGCCGGATCATCTTGCAAACGACTGAGCTTGTAGCGCGTCAGCAGGTTCGGATTTGCGCGCACATCCAAGGGCGCCCAAGGGTTCCACTCAGCGGGCATCGGCACCCAACCACGCCAGACACCCAACACGAAGACGCCCAGCAGCAACGAGAACGCGCCCAGAACTTTTATCAGAGCCACGGCTTAATCCTTGAAAAACAGGAGGTCTAGAGTAACCCCAGTTGCTGCGCGACGGGCTCTCGATGCAAGGTGGGCAGCGGCGGCAAGCCTGGCAGGCGCGTCATCAGCTTTGCGTGAAAGCGCAGGGCCAGTTGTGCCGCGAGGCGGTTGTCCGAGGTGTGCAGGAACATGTAGGGCGTGCGTCCCTCTTCGATCCAACTGGCGATCTTTTCCACCCACGGGATCAGGAACGGGTCATTGGCTTCAAGCTGAGGATGGCCGATAAAACGCACCTGAGGAAATTGGGTCAGCGCCGCCGGGCGCACAGGCACCCTGGGCTTTTTTGCCTGGGCATGCAGTACCGCCGCCGAGGTGGACGTACAACTGAACAGGGCGCGAGGATCCAGGCAAATGCGCTCGACACCGCGATCACGCAATAGGCGGTTAAGCATGCGCTCGGCGTCGCCTTTAGCGAAGAACTGCTCATGCCTGACTTCCACAGCCAGTGGCCGATCAATGCCATCCATGAACCCGGCCAGTTCAGCGAGGCGTTGCGGTGTAAAGCCCTTTGATAGTTGCAGCCATAACGGTGAAACGCGTTCACCCAGAGGTTTCATCAACCCGACAAAACTTTCTGCCGCCGGCAATTGCTCACGCAAGTCGCCAGCATGGCTGATATCGCCCGGGAATTTGGCCGTGAAGCGGAAGTCATCGGGCATGATTTCGGCCCAGCGCTGCACGGTGGCGGCCGAGGGTCGGGCATAAAAAGTGGTATTGCCCTCAACGGCGTTGAAGACTTGGGAATAGAGCCCGAGGTAATCGCTGGAGCGTGCATCGATGGGATACAGGTACTCGCGCCAGGCGTTTTCACTCCAGGATGGGCAGCCGATGTAGTAAGGCAAACGCATCAGATATGGATGTCGAGACCCAGCACTTCCATATCCCATTCGACAAAGCCGGCAGTGGTCAAGTAGCTGGCCAGGGCGGTGGCAACGCTTTTGCTCATGGAACGGGGGAAGACCATGTCTTGCTGACGGGCGGGTACGCCGCTGGTACGTGCGCTCCCTGAGCCTTGGGCGCGCGATGGTGTATCAGCGTGGACTTCAATGAAGTCCGGCGAATCCTCGACGGACTCGTCTACCGTCACGTTCGCCTTGCGCGGCTTACGCTTGAGAGGGTAGGACTGTGAGGAGAAGCCGTCTATACGCATACATGCAGACTCGGTATCAATGATGGCAATTTAGCGGCACTTTCCGTAGTGCGCAAATGCTCTGGTGATAACTAGAACACATAATTTGTAAAAGGTTTAGAAACCCGGGCAAATTCTGACGATTGGCGAAATTTGCCACCGAATGCCCACATTTTTGGCGTCAAATAATCCCGCGTTCGGCCTTGGTCTGCGCCACTTTATCGCGCAGGTACACCGGTGCCGCCTGGTCCGCCGCAATGGCCTCGCCGCGCTCGAAAGCAAAACGTGCCAATGCCAACAGATCCTCGGCATGGGGCAACATTGCAGCGTCCTGCCCCACCAGTTGCACATTGATACGTTCGCCATAACCCCAGCCCGTGCCGGCACCGAACCAATCACCGCTGGCGTCATGCGGCAACTGCGCCGCTTCCGGCGGCTGCACCGCTTCCACACCGACCAGGCGCATTTCGCCAGCGATCTCGCTGTAGCAACCCCAATAGACTTCATCCATCCGCGCATCAATCGCCGCTGCCACCTGCGTAGCGCCGTGTTCACGCAGTGCGCGCTGGGCCAGAACGGCGAGGTTGGACACCGGCAATACCGGACGCTCCAACGCAAATGCCAGGCCCTGCACTACACCAATGGCGATGCGCACTCCGGTGAACGCCCCGGGCCCACGGCCGAAGGCGATGGCATCCACGGCAGCCAGGGTGGTCCCAGCGTCTTCAAGCAACTGCTTGATCATCGGCAACAGCTTCTGCGCATGCAGGCGCGGGATCACCTCGTAGTGGCTCGTTACCTTGCCATCGTGCAGCAAGGCAACGGAGCAAGCTTCAGTCGCGGTGTCCAGGGCCAGCAAGGTGCTCATGGGTGATTGTGTCCAGGTAGAAAAAAGTGCGCCAGTATAGTCGGCATGAAGGACGGTCTCCATAGCCCATGCAGCCCTCGCAGCCCCCAGCGAAACCATCCGGTTGAGCCTGGCAGACTTTTTGATCAGTTACGTCGTAAAGCATAACCTTCAGGCAACTCGCAGGGCGCGCAGGCGACAACATCCTCGTTATCAACACCGGCATCTTCCACGAACACGACGGTGGCGAACTGGTCGATTATTACTCTCGGATAAGTGGGGCCTGCATCGCGGTACTGCCGCATAGCGTCCAGATGTTCATTCTGGAAACACGCGGTTTTCTGCGGTTCCATTGCCAGCCATTGTGGAAAGAAAATAACACCATGGGCCCGGCGCTCGGCAAAGTTAATCGAAACACTGACGGTAGTGCCGGTAGGCTCTTCCCAGGATACTTTGCAAACGTCATCGCTAAGCCGCACAAGATGAACGGGCTGGTCGCGCACCCAACGGCCACCGACAATACCGCTGTGGACACGATAGTCTATGGTGCGGTCATTCTTGATATACATTTCGTACTGCCAACTGGCGTCATAGACATACATGACATGCTTACCGACAAACCGAGTCAATTGGCCCGGCTTGGTGGAACTGACGTATTCACTCATGGCATTCATCCTATTTTGATCGATTCAAAATATTAGTGACGCCATGAAGCGCCATACAATAAACAAGCGCCTGGGTATTCGTCAGAAGTTGTTTCCATTCCTATTCTTTCTAGTAGTTCCCGTGGCGCGTAAACATTGCGCACCGGCTCGACGCAAACAACAACGGCCCGCAAGCGGGCCGTTGTAGGTGAAGCCAATCGGGATCAGCTCAACGCTTGCAGTACCTTGGCGGTGATGGCTTCTACCGAACCCACGCCAGGGATATGGCTGTACTTCGGCTTGCCTTGGGCTGCGGACAGCTTCTGGTAGAAATCCACCAGCGGCTTGGTCTGGGAATGGTAGACCGACAGGCGATGACGCACGGTTTCTTCCGTGTCGTCTTTACGCTGCACCAGGTCTTCACCGGTGATATCGTCCTTGCCTTCCACTTTCGGCGGGTTGTAGACGGTGTGGTAGACGCGGCCAGAGGCTTCGTGAACGCGACGGCCGGCGATACGCTGGACGATTTCTTCATCTTCAACCGCAATTTCAACCACGGCGTCCAACTCGACACCAGCCTTCACCAGGGCTTCAGCCTGGGGAATGGTGCGCGGGAAGCCGTCGAACAGGAAACCGTTCTTGCAATCGTCCTGGCTGATGCGTTCCTTGACCAGGTTGATGATCAGGTCATCGGAGACCAGGCCGCCGCTGTCCATCACGCTCTTGGCGATCAGGCCCAGCTCGGTGCCAGCCTTGACGGCCGCACGCAGCATGTCGCCGGTGGAGATTTGTGGAATGCCGAATTTTTCAGTGATGAACTTTGCCTGAGTACCTTTACCGGCCCCGGGAGCTCCCAGCAGAATGACGCGCATCGATGTGCTCCTCAATTTTTTATAGAGATGACGCTCGGATTCGCCGCGTGGGGCCAATCTCGTAAAAATAGGATTCCAAGCCGATCAAACGGCCAAAGGCTGATCAAGATACACAGCAGGCCCTCACCATACAAGCCGCCAAAAGTAGGAGAAACCCGCGCCGCACATGCGTCATAGGCAGGGTGTAGCTGAGTGCAACCCCAGCGCCCAAACAATAACCGCCCTTTTCAGGGCGGCCATCCGGGTGTATCTGCAAGCCATTGAGAACACGCAGGAAACCTCAACCGGTGTTGCGCAAACCGGCGGCAATACCGGCAACGGATACCAGCAGCGCCTGTTCCAGAGGGCTGTCCTGCGCCGCCTCCTGCTGACGGGAGCGTGCCAGCAACTCGGCCTGCAGCAAGTGCAACGGGTCGAGGTAGGTGTTGCGCAGGCGGATGAACTCCAGGGTGTCCGGGCTATGAGCCAGCAGTTGCGACTGGCCGGTCAGGCCAAGCACCACATCACACGCCTGCGACAATAGGTCGCGTAAGTGCGCACCCAATGGCAGCAGGTCTGGCTGCACCAGGCGCTCGTCATAAAGACGGGCGATATCGGCATCCGCTTTGGCCAACACCATTTCCAGCATATCGATGCGGGTGCGGAAGAACGGCCACTGTTCACGCATCTGCCCCAGCAACTCACCTTCACCTCGTTCCAGCGCCTTGCTCAATGCTGCCTCCCAACCCAGCCAGGCGGGTAGCATAAGGCGAGTCTGAGTCCAGCCGAAGATCCACGGGATCGCGCGCAGGCTTTCAATACCGCCGGCACGGCGCTTGGCCGGGCGACTGCCCAGGGGCAAACGGCCCAACTCCTGCTCCGGCGTAGACTGGCGGAAATACTCGACGAACTGCGGGTTTTCGCGCACCACGGCGCGGTAAGCGCTGACGCCGTCGGCGGCCAACTCATCCATCAGATGACGCCAGGCCGGCTCCGGTGGTGGCGGCGGCAACAGCGTCGCTTCCAGCACCGCTGCCAGGTAGAGATTGAGGTTTTGCTCGGCGATATCCGGCAAGCCGAACTTGAAGCGGATCATCTCGCCTTGTTCCGTAGTACGGAAACGCCCCGCCACCGAGCCCGGCGGCTGCGACAGGATGGCCGCGTGAGCCGGGCCGCCGCCACGACCGACAGTACCGCCACGACCGTGGAACAACAGCAGCTCCACCTGTCGCTCGCGACAAATATCCACCAGGCGTTCCTGCGCCCGGTACTGCGCCCAGGCCGCGGCGGTGGTGCCAGCGTCCTTGGCCGAGTCCGAGTAGCCGATCATCACTTCCTGCGGGCCCTGCAACCGTGCGCGATAGCCCGGCAGCTGCAATAGCCGCTCCATCACAGGCCCGGCGTTATCCAGGTCGGCCAGCGTCTCGAACAGCGGCACCACACGCATGGGCCGTTGTACGCCCGACTCCTTTAGCAGCAGTTGCACCGCCAGCACATCCGACGCGGCGCCCGCCATGGAGATAACGTAGGAACCCAACGAGGCAGCCGGTGCGGCGGCGATTTCCTTGCAGGTATTGAGTACCTCGGCAGTGTCCGCCGACGGTTTGAAATAACCCGGCAGCAGCGGCCGACGATTGGCCAGTTCCTGGGTGAGGAAACTGATGCGCGCGTCTTCGTCCCAGTCCTCATAACGGCCCAAACCGAGGTAATCGGTGATTTCGGTCATGGCCGACGAATGACGACTGGAGTCCTGACGTACATCCAGGCGCACCAGGAACAGGCCGAAAGTCACCGCTCGTCGCAGGCAGTCGAGCAGCGGACCATCGGCAATCACGCCCATGCCGCATTCGTGCAGCGACTGGTAACACAGCTCCAGCGGGTCCAGCAGATCGCGGTTGTCCTGCAACACCTCGGCAGGCGCCGGCGTGTTGGCGGTCAACGAAGTGTGTGCCCACTGGCGCGTGGCGCGCAGGCGTTCACGCAGTTGTTTGAGCAAGGCGCGATAGGGCTCGACGCTGTCGCCAACCTTGGCCTGCAACGCTGGACTGGCTTGTTGCATCGACAACTCGGAAGCCAGGTGATCGATGTCGCGCAAATACAAATCCGCGGCCATCCAGCGCGCCAGCAACAGCACTTCGCGGGTAACCGGAGCGGTGACATTCGGGTTGCCGTCACGGTCGCCGCCCATCCACGAAGCAAAGCGAATCGGCGCCGCCTCCAGAGGCAGGCGCAGCCCGGTAGCGGCGTACAGGGCCTGGTCAGCCTTGCGCAGGTAATTGGGGATGGCGTGCCACAGCGAATGCTCGATGACCGCAAAGCCCCATTTGGCCTCATCCACGGGTGTGGGTCGGATGCGACGGATTTCTTCGGTGTGCCAGGCTTCGGCGATCAGCCGTTGCAAGCGCTCGCGGATCTGCTCGCGCTCGGCGGTGGTGAGGTCGCGGTGATCCTGCAAGGCCAGTTGTGCGGCAATGGCATCGTATTTCTGGATCAGGGTACGGCGGGCGACTTCAGTGGGGTGGGCAGTGAGCACCAGTTCGATTTGCAACCGCGCCAACTGCCGGGCCAGGGATTCATTGCTGTGGCCTTCGCTTTGCAGGCGGGCCAGCAATTCCGGCAAGACCCGGGATTCGAACGGTGCCGGTTGCGATTCATCACGCCGGTGAATCAACTGGTATTGCTCGGCAATATTGGCCAGGTTGAGGAACTGGTTGAAGGCCCGGGCCACGGGCAGGAGTTCGTCTTCCTGCAATTGGTTGAGTCGGGTGCTCAGTTCGTCGCCGGCGCCGTGGCGATCAGCCTTGGCGCCTTTGCGGATCTGCTCGATCTTGTCGAGAAAATCATCGCCGTACTGCTCTCGAATAGTGTTGCCCAACAGCTCACCCAGCAGGTGAACATCCTCACGCAAGCGTGCATCGATATCACTCATCAGCCAATCTCCAGCCAGAATTCCGGGACGCGCAGGTGTTCCAGAGTGCCGCCCACACCCGTTTCTGACAAGACACTTTAAACCTTGCTGCTTACAGCTAGTCTCAAGGATGAGTCGCCACGTTTTCCACGCAGGCGGCCGGTCACTCATCACCGCCTGCCATCGCGGGCTTATTGAGGTTGCCATGAAGATTCGAGAATTGCCCCAGCATTGGGAAGAAACCGCCAAAGGTCGCCTGACCAAGACCGAATACGCGATTCATCTGGATGTGGAATCCGCCGCACGGCTGGCGGCCATTGCCGAGATGTACCCCAAGCGCCACACCGAAGAACTGCTCGGCGAACTGATCGGCGCCGCCCTTGAAGAGCTGGAAGCCAGCTTTCCCTACGTCCAGGGCCAACAGGTGGTCGCCACCGATGAAGAGGGTGATCCGCTGTATGAGGACGTCGGCCCCACTCCAAGGTTTCTCACTTTGTCCCGTCGCTACCTGCATGACCTGTCAGCCAGTGCCGACGAACAAAAGCACTGATAAACATCCGTGAACCCAATATACCCCCCTTTATACCGAGCCTCTAAGAGGCTCGGCGTACATTCTGGCGCGGCGAAAGTTCCATTTTTTAAACACTGACCGCTCAGTCAGATATTTTTTTAGGCAAATCGCCATCTTTGCTGAACTTTTGAAAAAAGCCTCCGGTCACAGCCAGTAAGCCATCACTTGTGGAACGGTCGTTTGAAACTGGCGTCATGTGCTTTATCGCCGGGCCCGCAACCGATACGCCACGATGGATTTTGATGTTTTTCAGGAGTTATCCAATGGAGTTGAAGACGATGAACACCAGCACTGCCAAATCCTCGTTTAACCACCTGCGCGGGCTTAAATTGGCCGCGCTGGCAATCGGCACCAGCTTCGTTTTGGCGGGCTGCGCCGGCAACCCTCCAACCGAGCAGTACGCCGTGACCCAATCGGCTGTTAACAGCGCAGTCAGCGCTGGCGGTACTGAGTACGCGGCCGTGGAAATGAAGTCGGCCCAGGACAAGCTCAAAGAAGCCGAAATTGCCATGCACGACAAGAACTACGACAAGGCTCGTATGTTGGCCGAGCAAGCCGAGTGGGACGCTCGCGTCGCTGAGCGCAAATCCCAGGCAGCCAAGGCAGAACAAGCTGTGAAGGATTCCCAGAAGGCTGTTGACGAGTTGCGTAAGGAAGGCATGCGCCCGGCTGCAATCATGCAGAAGTAAGCCGCAGCACCTTGACTGCATCGCACCTGATATCGAATTGAAAGGACGACACGACTATGCGTAAACAATTGATGATCCCTGCCCTGCTGGCGATGAGCGTTGCCTTGGCGGCCTGCTCCACCCCGCCGAACGCGAACCTGGAAAATGCACGGACCAATTTCTCGTCTCTGCAAACCAACCCGCAAGCCACCAAGCTGGCGGCGCTGGAAACCAAGGATGCCAGCGAATGGCTGGACAAGGCTGACAAGGCATACCGCGACAAAGAAGACGAGAAGAAAGTCGACCAGCTCGCCTACCTGACCAACCAGCGTGTTGTAGTCGCCAAGGACACCATTGCCCTGCGCGAAAACGAAGCCAAGCTGAAAAACGCCGGTGACGAACGTGCCCGTGCCCTGCTGGACGCTCGCGATGCGCAGATCAAGCAGCTGCAAAACAGCTTGAATGCCAAGCAAACCGATCGCGGTACTCTGGTGACTTTCGGTGACGTGCTGTTCGCCACCAACAAGTCCGACCTGAAATCCAGCGGCCTGGTGAATATCACCAAGCTGGCTCAGTTCCTGCGTGATAACCCGGACCGTAAAGTCATCGTCGAAGGCTACACCGACAGCACCGGTTCAGACTCGTACAACCAGAGCCTGTCCGAGCGTCGTGCAGCTTCCGTGCAACGTGCGCTGGCTCAACAGGGCGTGGATATCTCGCGCATCGTGACCCAGGGCTACGGCAAGGAATACCCGGTTGCCGATAACGGCAGCGTGTCTGGCCGTGCCATGAACCGCCGCGTTGAAGTGACCATCTCCAACGACAACCAGCCGGTCAAGCCACGGTCTTCCGTTGCTTATTGATTGATGCTGGATAGAAAAACCCACCTTTCGGTGGGTTTTTTTTGACTAGGGATATGTGATCTTGCGCTCTATATCGTCATCAGGCGGCGTTATCATCGCTCCACGATGGTGGGTATCGGGCAAACTGTCCGCCTCATTGCTACGCGCTTGCTCTTGCGCGTTTCGCCGCTCCAATGCCTGATGGGCCCTGGCCATGGCCACCATGTTGTGTATCGCATCAATCTTTATCACTGCTTCCCGGCCCCGCTCCGTGTAAAAGTCATATCGCCCTGTGTGGCTATTTACGCAAAACGGTTCCAGGCAGTTTTGTTACACGCAAGCTTCAGCGCGGAGCAGCCGCAAGCACCGGCTTACCCCTGCGCGCATGAAAACCCGCCTATGACCGGCGGGTTATTGACTAACCATCGATTAGTAGTTGATCGGGCCTTGGTTTTCGGCCCCACCCGCTTGAATCTGGCCACCACCTTGCGTGCCATCCTGACCGCCCTCCACACCTTGGCCGACTTGAGCAAGCAGCTGTTTCAACTTCTCAAGCAGTTCCTCAAGGCTATCACCGCCTCCAGCGCCTTGGGCGCCTCCGGAACCTTGCGAGCCACCAGCGCCCTGCGAGCCTCCGCCCCCCTGGGAACCTTCACCAAGCTTGGATTGAATTTGATCCCTGAGCTGCTGAATTTGCTGATCGACGCCTTGCTGAGGGCCCCCAGCGCCACCTGGGCTGCCGACATTGCCTGCACCCGACACTCCACTGATACCTTCCATAACGCTGACTCCAGATTGATTAACAGGGTGGACCGATCAGCGATGCCAATCAGTCCGTAATCTGTGGTGAGCGAATCAATATGGTTCCAGTCGGTAAAGGATCTGAACTACGTGGAATGACTAATCGGCCTGTATAACGGAGTTTTCCCACACCAACAGTGCAGCGAGTCACTGTTGCAGCTGCGGAGTTTCCTGCCCCATGCAACGAACGGCTTGCTTCTTGTTATTGACCAGTACGCCACTCAGGCCTTTTTGTTCGGTATCAAACATCACCAACACACCGTCGACGCACTGCGCCACTTGTGCAGCGGGGGTCAGGGATAGTTTGTAATCCTCACCCGGCACGGTCTTGAGCATTGTAAAGTCGCTGAGCAGCAAGGCGTCTTCCGGCTTGGCGAAGTGCAGGTAGCCGTAATACCACAGGCAACCGACAGTGCCGATGATGGTGCCGATACCGGTCAGAATCAGCGGGATCATGTTGCGTTCTTCACTCATTGCGGGCTCTCTGATGAATCAATTTTAGGAACAGGATAATTCGGAATTTCGCCAAGGCGACGCAGGCCATTGAAGTGCTGCGGGTCGTCCAGATAACGCAGCATGACGGTTTGCCAGGTCTTGTCGGCAAAGGTCTGCACATGACCGCCACGGGTCAGCTGCAACACCCTTGGCGGGGGGGCCGCTTGATACAGGCGGATACCATTGGTCATCGGTACGACCGGGTCATCCAGGCTGTGGAACAGCAATTTTGGCACGCCGGTCAACTGGGGCATGGCATTGATCGCACTGTCGGCATCAGGCACCAGCCATGAAAGGGGCACCTGCAGCGGCCAGGTTAACCAGGAAGTGCTCAGGGCGAATTGTCCTACGTCACGATAACTGGCGGGCACGCCGTCCAGTACCAGGGCCTTGAGCTGGGTTTGACGTTCAGGGTGGGCCGCCAGGTAATGCACTGCCAGTGCGCCGCCCAGGCTTTGACCGAGCACAACCAGTGGTTGGCCCTGGGTTTCAGGCGCCTTGTCGATCCAGCTGAACGCCGCGTCGATATCCTGGTAGATCGCCGGCAACGACGGCTTGCCTTCCGATAGCCCATAACCTCGGTAGTCCAGCAACAGCACTTGATAGCCTTGCTCCGGCAACCACCAACTGCCACCCAAGTGCCAGGCCAGGTTGCCGCCGTTGCCATGCAGGTGCAGCACCGTACCCTTGAGCGGTACCCCAAGTTTAGCCGGCAGCCACCAGGCATGCAGTTTCACGCCGTCAGCCGTCACAAGGGTGACATCGCGGTATTGCAGGTGAGCTTTTTCCGGCGTGAAAGGCAGGCCGGGCTCGGGGTAGAACAGCAAGGAGCTGCAGCCGTTCAATGTGAGTAGCAGGCACAGAATGCCGAGGATTCTCATCCGTAAGCCTCGTGGTGGGTTGAAAATCTAAAGCCCTGTGGAGATCAACGGTTTCGTCAGGAGAATCCCCTACAGGATATTGGAGTAATCCGCCTCGATCCGGTCCAGGCTCAAGTGGTTAAGGAAGTTGGAGAAGCACATCCACGCCGCCAGCGCGTTCATGTCGCGAAACTGTTCAGGCAGGTACTTGGGCGGTATCACCAAACCTTCATCGACCAGCTGGCGCAAGGTGCGCATGTCTTCCAGGGTGGTCTTGCCGCAGAACAGCAGCGGCACTTGTTCCAGCTTGCCTTTGCGCACGGCGAGCTGGATGTAGTTGTAGACCATGATAAAGCCTTTGAGGTAGGACAGATCCTTGGTAAACGGCAGTCCGGTAGGCACCGAACCACGGAACACTCGGCTGGCGTTGCCATAGCTTTCGGCCATTTCAAAGCCTTGCTCGCGGAAGAACTCGAACACCTGCAGGAAGTCCGCGCCCTCCTCCACCATATGGATGGCCCGGGTACGGTTGGTCAGTTTGCGCAGGCGGCTGGGGTAGGAGGCGAACGTGATGATTTCCATCAGGATCGCCAGGCCCTCCTGGGTGACGGTGGATGACGGCGGCCCCTTGGACAGGAACGTGCAGATCGGCTGGTTCTGGCCGTTGAGGGTGGTGCCCACATGCACCAACCCTTCATGCACTTCCAGGGCGCGCACGTCGCGATCATTGAACATCGCATCGGCGCGGATCTTGATGTAGTCGGCGCCCGCTGCCGCATCGGCGACGATCCCGTCAGACTCAAACACTCGAATGGTCTCCTGCGCTTCACCAAACACCTTGTTCAGGCGCGTTTGCAGCAGGCTTACCGCATCCTTGGCGGTGAGGGTCTTGGCTTCGTCCTTGAGGTCGCCACGGCCATCGATATTGTTCAGGTAGTCCGAGAGCATCAGGCCCAGGTCCGCCAGGGTCGGGTCGCCGGCGTGGAAGGCATCCGAAGCGGCGCCGTACAGCTCCTGGGAAATCAGGCCAAAGTCCTCGGTGCCTCGCGCCTCAAGCATGCGCACCACCATGCGGTATTCGCGGCACATGCGGCGCATGATCTGCCCCACCGGGCTGAATTGCCCAAGGCGGCGGGTGATGTCGCGCTCGATGTTCTGGAACTCCAGCTTGACCGCGCTGGAATCGAAAGACAGCGGCCGGTTCAGGTAGTAATCGCGGTCGACGGCAGGCATGGCCTTGCCTTTGGCCTTGAGGAATCCCTGGCGAATATTCTCGTCCCATTTCACCGCATCGAGTACGCGGATCGGTGTTTGCGCCAGCACAATGCGATCGGACAAAGTGCGTATCGTCTGCTGGTAATCGTCCACCCGGTGCTTCCTCTTTAAACGTTATTTACCCACGCGGCGGTAGCGCACGGCTTCAACGAACACATCGGCATTGGCCGGGTCATCCAGGTAGGTAAACACCTGGTCCATGGGGCTGTCCACCAGCACACCGGCACCTTCGGCAGTTTCCACGGTGCTACCGTGCAAAGCCTGTTGGTCGATGGCCTGATGGATCTGCTCCAGATCGAGGTTGTAGACCACCAGTTCGTGCTTTTCATCAAACTCAAAGCCCGCCAGGATGAAATGGCCGCCCAGTTTTGCAGGCAGCGGCGCCGACATATACCAACGGTTGCCGTGGTGCGAGACGCCAAACAGATACTCATCGCGCTGGCCCGGCTTGGCTCTGGGGTAGCTCACCGCTTTATAACGATGCTCGCCGACACGGGTGATTTGCAGGTTCAGCGGTTCGCCCCAGGCATTCTTGCTGGCCCATTTGCCCAACAGCGCCTGGGGCGCAGCTTCAGTCGTCGGCAATGGGTCTTTGAACGTCACCAGGCAACCGCTGAGCAACAGGAATGACAAGGCGATTACCGCGACACGCCAGGCTTTCATTGGACATCCTCCGGTGTCAGACCGAAGCCAGCACCAAATGCATGTAACGCTTGAGGATTTCAAGCATCTCTTCCCCGGTCAGAGGCTCTGGGCCGCCGAGCAGGCCCTGATATTCCATCCGACTGATAATAGCCGTCAACACCCTGGCATCCTGTTGCGGCTCGCGCGAGCCCAATACCTGGAAAAACTGCCCGGTGCCCTGCAACAGGATCTGCTGGTGGGAGCGCACCAGTTCAGCCAGGCGCGGGTTCAGCAGGGCTTCCTGGCGAAAGGCCTGCTCGGCCATCAGGTATTCGCGACGGTTGGTCAGTTGGCGCAGCACGTAGTCGGCAGTCAGCCGGGCGATATCATCGGCCAATTGCGAACGCGACTGCGGGCTGCCATCGCCATAGGCAACCATTTCGCGCAACAAGCCCTCGTTGCGCACCCACAGCTTGCCCATGAACGCGGCACTGCGCTCGACGTATTGAGCGAAGGTGTCGGTGAGCAGGTCGTCGATATCCTTGAAATAGTAGGTGGTGGCCGACAGCGGTACGCCGGCTTCCGCCGCCACGGCCCGATGGCGCACGGCACGTACGCCTTCGCGCACCACGATACGCATGGCCGCATCGAGAATGTCCTGGCGGCGTTGCTCGCTGCCCCGGCGACTGGCCTTTCGGCCTTGGTACTGAACGCTTTCAGCCACGGCGGCAGCAATGCCGGCGGCACCTTCTTGAGCCATTACGCGGTTCACCACACATCTTCCTTTACAGGTGACGCTTGAATACGCCACATAAAAAAGCCGCCTTATAAAAGGCGGCTTCGGATTTCGCTACGGTTACGCTTGTGGCCGCATGTGCGGGAACAGGATCACGTCGCGGATCGACGGCGAGTTGGTCAACAACATCACCAGGCGGTCGATACCAATGCCTTCACCGGCGGTGGGCGGCATGCCGTATTCCAGGGCCCGCACGAAGTCGGCGTCGTAGTGCATGGCTTCGTCATCGCCGGCGTCCTTGTCGGCCACCTGGGCCATGAAGCGCTCTGCCTGATCTTCCGCGTCGTTAAGCTCGGAGTAGGCGTTGGCGATCTCGCGGCCGCCGATGAACAGCTCGAAACGGTCGGTGACGTTCGGGTTGTCGTCGTTACGACGGGCCAGCGGCGACACTTCGAACGGGTACTGAGTAATGAAGTGCGGCTGTTCCAGCTTATGCTCCACCAGCTCTTCGAAAATCATCACCTGCAACTTGCCCAGGCCTTCGAAGCCCAGCACCTTGGCGCCGGCTTTCTTGGCGATGGCGCGGGCCTTGTCGATGTCATTCAGGTCGTCAGCGGTCAGCTCAGGGTTGTACTTGAGGATCGAGTCGAACACCGACAGACGCACAAACGGCTCGCCGAAGTGGAACACCTTGTCGCCGTACGGCACGTCGGTGCTGCCCAGCACCAGCTGTGCCAGCTCGCGGAACAGTTCTTCGGTCAGGTCCATGTTGTCTTCGTAGTCGGCGTACGCCTGGTAGAACTCCAACATGGTGAATTCAGGGTTGTGACGGGTCGAGACGCCTTCGTTACGGAAGTTGCGGTTGATCTCGAAGACCTTTTCAAAACCACCCACCACCAAGCGCTTGAGGTACAGCTCAGGCGCGATACGCAGGAACATTTCCATGTCCAGCGCGTTGTGGTGGGTTTCGAATGGCTTGGCTGCGGCACCACCGGGGATGGTTTGCAGCATCGGGGTTTCGACTTCCAGGAAGTCACGCTGCATCAGGAAGCTGCGAATGTGCGCAATCACTTGCGAACGCACGCGGAAAGTCTGGCGCACCTCTTCGTTGACGATCAGGTCAACGTAGCGCTGGCGGTAGCGCTGCTCGGTGTCGGTCAGGCCGTGGTGCTTGTCTGGCAGCGGGCGCAGGGATTTGGTCAGCAGGCGCACGCTGGTCATCTCGACGTACAGGTCGCCCTTGCCGGAACGGGCCAGGGTACCTTCGGCTGCGATGATGTCGCCCATGTCCCAGGTTTTCACCGAGGCCAGGGTTTCTTCGGACAGGGTCTTGCGGTTGACGTAGACCTGGATACGCCCGGTCATGTCCTGGATCACCATGAACGAACCACGGTTGAGCATGATGCGACCCGCCACCTTGACCGGGATCGCGGCCTCTGCCAGCTCTTCCTTGGTCTTGTCCGCGTATTGCTTCTGCAAGGCATCGCAGTAGTTGTCGCGGCGGAAGTCGTTGGGGAAGGCGTTACCCTTTGCGCGCTCGGCAGCAAGCTTTTCCTTGCGCAGGGCGATCAGGGAGTTTTCTTCCTGTTGCAGGGCTTGCGGGTCGAGTTGTTGGTCGCTCATGTCTTTAAATTTTCCATCAGGTTCGTTGTCCCCGGCGTAGGCCGGGGATCGCCGGCATGCCGGCTTCTACAGTCTTTTTACAGGCCGGACTTCAGGCTGGCTTCCAGGTATTCGTCGATATCACCGTCGAGTACCTTGTCGCAGTCGCTGCGTTCGATGTTGGTGCGCAGATCCTTGATTCGCGAGGCATCAAGCACGTACGAACGGATCTGGTGACCCCAGCCGATATCCGACTTGGTGTCTTCCAGCGCCTGGGAAGCGGCGTTGCGCTTCTGCATTTCCTGCTCGTACAACTTGGCCCGCAGCATTTTCATGGCGGTGTCCTTGTTCGCGTGCTGGGAACGCTCGTTCTGGCAGCTGACCACGGTGTTGGTCGGTACGTGGGTAATACGTACGGCCGAGTCAGTGGTGTTTACGTGCTGACCACCGGCACCGGAGGAACGGTAGGTATCGATGCGCAGGTCGGCCGGGTTGATCTCGATTTCCACCTTGTCGTCGATCTCTGGCGAGACGAACACCGCGCTGAACGAGGTATGGCGACGGTTGCCGGAGTCGAACGGGCTCTTGCGCACCAGGCGGTGCACGCCGATCTCGGTACGCAACCAGCCAAAGGCGTATTCACCCTTGATATGTACGGTCGCGCCCTTGATACCAGCGACTTCACCGGCGGACAGTTCCATGATGGTCGCGTCGAAACCGCGCTTGTCAGCCCAGCGCAAATACATGCGCAACAGGATGTTGGCCCAGTCCTGGGCCTCGGTGCCGCCGGAACCAGCCTGGATGTCCAGGTAGGCGTTGTTCGGGTCCATTTCATGGCTGAACATACGACGGAATTCAAGCTTGGCGAGGTTTTCCTCGAGACGGGCCAGCTCGGCGACGACATCGCCCACTGCGCCTTCGTCGTTTTCTTCGACGGCCATGTCCAGCAGGTCACGGCAATCGCCCAGGCCGGTGTTCAACTCGTCGAGGGTGTCGACGATCTGCGCCAGCGCAGCGCGCTCGCGCCCCAGTTCCTGGGCGTATTCAGGTTTGTTCCAGACGCTCGGATCTTCAAGCTCGCGATTGACCTCGGTCAGACGCTCATGCTTTTGATCGTAGTCAAAGATACCCCCGAATAGTTTCGGAGCGCTCGGACAGGTCCTTGATGGTGTTAAGGATCGGGTTGATTTCCATGGCGGGCAGCACTCGTTGGCGAACTTGTGAAAGCCGGCGAGTATAACGGCAAGCGGAGGAAAACGGCAGCCCGGTTGGTCAGTTGCAAGTGGATTGATCACGCCTGAAGCCCCGACAAATGGGCAGACTGGCAGTGAAAGTGGGGCTGGAATGTTTGCACTGAAGCACCATCAAGCATGCTCACTACACCCAACTAGAAGTAGAAGCACGCCCCTTCGCAGCTAGCCTGATAAAGAATTCATTTCCGAAATCAGCGTAGGGCACTTCCTAATCACATGCCCCCATCTTGTAGCACTTTTTGATTCAAGTAGCTTCAGTTTGCAGCTCACATGTGAGTTACCAACTGCCAACCACCGCATGCCTCTCAGCATTCAAAGGTTAACCTAGCCTACTTTAAGACTCTGATCTGGCAGCGTGCACTTGATTAAGGAGCAAACAATGTCAGGACAACTGGAAATCGGCCCCATTGTTATCACCGCAGGAAAAGAGAACGATTACTCTATAAATGGGTTTGGAGGTGGATATGGTCCGCCCCCCATACCTGGCTGGCTTATCGGGATATATGCCGATCTTGTAGCCAGTGCCGACGAAATGGTGCACGAAGAATACCGAAAATCACGCAGGGAATACGAAGCGGCCATTACCGCACTGCCGAAAAAGGCTGAAGCTGAATTTTCTGACATCGAAGCGCAAGCAAACGCCGTTGGTAAAAGCCTCACTGAAAAGCTAGGATTTCAGGTCAAACAAATTGAAGCAAAAATAGCGGAACGATCAGCCGCCTATAGAATTCAGTTCGACATCGCAAAATCTTATGACGGTGCTGATCCTACCACTGGCTTCAGAATCCCAAACGGCAGCTTTCCAGGAGATTTTTATTATCATTTCGCACAAGATTGGATTAAGTCGCATAAAGCGGCCTATGAAGCAAAATTATTAAATGCAGAAGCAAAAATACTGAATGATCACCTTACTCTTATAAATGACGCGCTATCAACCGCCATAGCCGAAGAGCAAGCCCGTCTCACCCGTGAAGCTGAAGCACAACGATTAGCTGCCGAGGCCGCGCAGACAGTTCGAGCGGCCAATACTTTCCGCTCTTCCGGCTCGGCTGCCGCAACGGGGCCTCTGGTCATAACTGCGGCAGGGACTATTTCCACACTTGAAACCGCAGCCGCTACGTTGCAAGCGGCCATTCGCTCTGCCATTAGCGCATTAAGTAGCCTATTGGCGGGTACGGCATCTGGCCTTTTGGTAGGTGTGTCTGCGCTGATCTACTCCCCGAAGTTGGCGAATGGAGAGCTGCCGGAACGTTATGTTCTGAGTACACAGTTGTCCGACCTTGTTCCCTCACACACCCACGATTTGAACGCTCTTGCCAGCACTGGCGGCACAATCGACCTACCAGTGCGTATCAGTTCAAAAACAGCAGCAGATGGGCGCTCGGAAGTTTTTATAGTCAAGACAGACGGCACGGCTGTGCCCTCCAAGGTCAATATTGTTGCCGCCAGCTATGATGTCGAGCAGAGGGTTTATACCGTCACGACGAATGACGCGCCACCAAGGACGTTGATCTGGACACCTATTACTGCACCAGGGAATAGTTCGACCTCGCTGCCCACCGACCAACCAGAGCCACCTGTTTACGTAGGAGCGACAGTGACTCCGGTAGAGGGCAGAGTGGATTACTTTCCAGGAATCAGTGAGGCGAGCTTTGATGACTTCATAACGGTCTTTCCAATAGATTCAGGATTAGCTCCGCTCTATATAATGTTCAGGGATCGGCGAGAAGATCCCGGAATTGTGACAGGCGACGGGCAAGCTATGACCGGTCCTTGGCTAGGAGCGGCCTCACAAGGTGAAGGCGCCCCTATACCATCGCAAATTGCCGATAAGCTCAGAGGCCAGGATTTTAAAAACTTCAGAGCATTTCGCGAAGCCTTCTGGAAAGCGGTTGCGAACGACTCGGAACTGAATAGTCAGTTCAATCGTCAAAACCTGTCGATAATGCTAGATGGGAAGGCTCCCTTTTCAAGCAAGTCAGAGTGGGTAGGAAAGTCTGTAAAGTTCGAAATCCACCACAAGAATCTCGTTTCTCAAGGCGGCGCTATTTTTGACATTGACAACATCTACGTCGTCACTCCAAAACGCCATAAAGAAATTCACGGAAAAGGCAATTAACATTATGAAAACTTTAATCAGTGAATATACAGAGACCGAATTTCTAAATTTTGTAGTTTCTCTTTGTGACAGCAGCATACGCACCGAAGAGGAAGACATCGAAATGGTTTTCGAATTTGAGCGTCTGACGGAGCACCCTGATGGCGCAGACCTAATCTACTATCCAAGAGATGACAGAGAAGACAGCCCTGAAGGCATCGTAAAAGAAGTTAAAGAATGGCGCGCAGCTAATGGCAAGCCTGGTTTTAAAGAAGAGTAACCCCCCGTAAACTCCACCATCAATTAGGCATTGATGGTGGAGATCTTGTTTCAACCACTCTTCAGTTGCAGTCAACCCGCAAGCCCTGAAGCTCCAGGTGTGTGAGGGGAGTTACTCCCTTACCTGGGTTTACGCTGGCCCCGGCTCACTCGATACCTACCTGATTACGCCCATTATGCTTGGCCGTATACAGCCCCTTGTCCGCCGCCATGATCAGTTGCCGACAATCCGTCCCCTGCACCGGCGTCAAGGTCGACAAGCCAATACTGATGGTCAGGCTCGCCCCTTCTGCCGGGGCAATGTGCGGGATTTTCAGCGCCGCCACCGCCATGCGCAGTTTTTCCGCCACCAACCGCGCACCGCCCGGCGAGGTGTTTGGCAGCACCAGGGCGAACTCTTCACCGCCATAGCGCGCCGGCAAATCCGAGGGGCGACTGCTGGCGTCGCGGATAGCGGCGGCGACTTTACGCAGGGCTTCGTCGCCTTCGACGTGGCCGAAGCTGTCGTTGTAGGTCTTGAAGAAGTCCACGTCGATCATCAGCAATGACAGTTGAGTCTGGTCGCGCATGGCGCGGCGCCATTCCAGCTCCAGGTATTCATCGAAGTGGCGGCGGTTGGACAGCCCGGTCAGGCCGTCGGAGTTCATCAGGCGTTGCAGCACCAGGTTGGTATCCAGCAGCTGTTGCTGGCTGACCCGCAACGCGCGGTAGGCGGCGTCGCGCTGCAACAGGGTCATGTAGGAGCGCGAGTGGTAGCGAATGCGCGCCACCAATTCAATGTTGTCCGGCAGCTTGACCAGGTAATCGTTGGCCCCGGCCGCAAAGGCCGCGCTCTTGATCAGCGGGTCTTCCTTGGTGGAAAGCACGATGATCGGGATATTCGCGGTGGCCGGGTGATTGCGGTATTCACGCACCAGGGTCAGGCCGTCGAGGCCTGGCATCACCAGGTCTTGCAGGATCACCGTCGGCTTGATGCGGATCGCCTGGGCAATCGCCTGGTGCGGGTCGGCGCAAAAGTGGAAGTCGATGTTTTCTTCATGGGCCAGGCCGCGCCGCACGGCCTCGCCGATCATGGCCTGGTCGTCGACCAGCAACACCATGGCGGCGTTTTCGTCGGTCTTGAAGTCGTCGAGCTGTAAATCATTCATGTGCAATCACCTGAACTACTGCCTGCAAGCCAGCATGGCGGGAGATTTTGTTCATTTTGCAAAGACCTCCAGCAATCGGGGCGCAATTCTATCCAGTGGGCGAATTTCAACAGCAGCGTCAATCGCCGCCGCCGCTTTGGGCATGCCATACACCGCCGAACTCTGCTGGTCCTGGGCGATGGTCAAATATCCTTGTTCCCGCATCAACTTGAGGCCCTGGGCCCCATCGCGCCCCATACCGGTGAGCAATACGCCGACGGCGTCACCGTTCCAGTAGCTGGCGACGCTTTCGAAAAACACGTCGATGGACGGCCGGTAAATCTCGTTTACCGGCTCTGCGGTATAGGCTAGCGTGCCATTTTTCAACAAGCGAATATGGTGGTTGGTGCCAGCCAGCAATACCACGCCGGTTTGGGGCGACTCGCCTTCACAGGCCAGGCGTACCGGCAGGCCGGAAGCGCTGCTGAGCCACTCGGCCATGCCTGCGGCAAATACCTGGTCCACGTGCTGCACCAGCACGATGGCGGCGGGAAAATCCCGCGGCAAGGCCTTGAGCAGAACTTCCAGGGCCGCCGGCCCACCGGCTGAAGAACCAATCGCCACCAGCCGTTGACGCTTGCCGGTGACGCGCTGCGGCGGGGCTTCGGCACGCACGCGACTGCCACGCTGGCCGACCAGCCAGCCAATATTGAGGATCTTGCGCAGCAACGGTGCTGCCGCATCCTTGGGGTTGCCCACGCCCAGCGCCGGGGTATCCACTACGTCCAGGGCTCCATGCCCCATCGCCTCGAACACACGGCTGACGTTGGCCTGGCGATCCACAGTGACTATCACAATCGGGCATGGCGTTTCGGCCATGATCTGCCGGGTGGCCTCCACACCGTCCATCACCGGCATGATCAGGTCCATCAGGATCAGGTCCGGGGTCAGTTCGGCGCAACGCTGCACCGCTTCCAGGCCATTGCTGGCGACCCACACCACCTGATGGGCAGGTTCGAAGCTCAAGGCACGACGCAAGGCCTCCACTGCCAGGGGCATGTCGTTGACGATCGCAATCCTCATGCCCGGGCACCTCCAATCAGTTCAACCACGGCGTCGAGCAAGGCGTCGTCATGGAAACTGGCTTTGGCTAAATAATAGTCGGCGCCGGCGTCGAGTCCACGTCGTCGGTCTTCTTCACGATCCTTGTAGGAAACCACCATCACCGGCAACGATTGCAGGCGGCTGTCACGACGCAAGAGTGTGACCAATTCAATTCCATCCATGCGAGGCATATCAATGTCAGTGATAAGCAGGTCGAAGTCCTCGGAGCGCAGTGCGTTCCAGCCATCCATGCCATCGACCGCAACAGCGACTTCATAACCGCGATTGAGTAATAATTTGCGTTGCAGCTCGCGCACGGTCAGCGAGTCGTCCACCACCAGCACGCGCTTGCGTGGTGCTTCGGTGGCTTGCTGGCTGCGCCGGGCGATGCGCTCCAGGCGGCCGGTGTTGAGCAGTTTGTCCACCGAACGCAGCATGTCTTCGACGTCGACGATCAATACCACCGAGCCGTCATCGAGCAAGGCGCCCGCAGAAATATCCTGGACCTTGCCCAGGCGATCATCCAGCGGCAATACCACCAGAGTGCGCTCACCGATAAAGCGCTCCACGGCTATTCCATACACGGCGTCGCGCTCGCGGATCACCACCACTTTCAAGGTATCTGAAGGGTTTTGCCCGGCCGGCCGCTGCAACAACTGGCTGGCGGCAACCAGGCCAACATGCCGGCCTTCATGCCAGAAGTGCTGGCGGCCTTCCAACTGCACGATATCGTCGGGAGCCAGGTCGCACATGCGTTCAATATGAGCCAAGGGGAAGGCATAGGCTTCTTCACCCACCTCCACCACCAGGCTACGCACCACCGACAAGGTCAACGGCACTTCCAGGTGGAAGCGGCTGCCCTGCCCCGCCGTCTGCTCCAGTACCACTGCGCCGCGCAATTGGCGGACCATATGCTGCACGGCGTCCAGGCCGACGCCGCGCCCGGACACTTCGGTGACTTTGTCGCGCAGGCTGAACCCTGGCAGGAACAGGAACGTCAGCAGTTCCTCTTCGCTCAGACGCAGGGCGGTTTCCACCGGCGACAGGTGCCGGTCAACGATCGAGCCGCGCAGACGCTCAAGGTCGACACCGTTGCCGTCATCGCTCAACTCCAGCACCAGCAACCCGGCCTGGTGGGACGCGCGCAGGCGAATCAAACCTTCCGCCGGTTTGCCCGCCAGCACGCGCTGCTCGGGGGTTTCGATGCCGTGGTCGACGGCATTGCGTAATAAATGGGTGAGCGGCGCCTCGAGTTTTTCCAACACATCGCGGTCGACCTGGGTCTTCTCGCCCTCGATCTCCAGGCGCACTTGCTTGCCCAGGCTGCGGCCCAGGTCACGCACCATGCGCGCTTGCCCGGCCAGCACGTCGGCAAACGGGCGCATGCGGCACGCCAGTGCGGTGTCGTAGAGCACCTGGGCACGCTGGCCGGCCTGCCAGCCGAACTCATCCAGCTCGGCATTTTTTTCCGCCAGCAGCGCCTGGGCTTCGCTCAACAGGCGACGGGTATCGGCCAGGGCCTCCTGGGCTTCCAGGTTCAAGTCCAGGGCCTTGAGTTGGCCATCCAGTGCATCCAGGGCGCGCAAACCGTTACTTTGAATGCGCTTGAGGCGTTGCATGCTGGCCAGGTACGGCTTGAGCCGCTGGGTTTCCACCAGGGACTTGCTGGACAGGTCCAACAGGCTGTTCAAGCGCTCGGCGGTAACCCGCAGAACGCGCTCGCCACCTTCGGTCATGCGCTTGTTCTGGCGCGGCGCTTCACTGCTGACGGGCGGTGCGGGCTCCGGCTCCGGCAACGCTTCAACGATGGGCGCGGGGGCAGGCTCTGGCTCGGGCTCGGGCTTTGGCGCGAGCATGGCGGTGGGTTGCGCCGGATCGAGCAAGCGCTCCATCAGCGCCACATAGGCCTCGATATCCGCCGGCCCCACCTCGTTGCCTGGGGTGGCGATACGCATCAGCAGGTCAGTGCCTTGCAGCAACGCGTCGATATGTTCGGGTTGCAGGTAAAGGCGGCCTTCCTGGGCGCTGACCAGGCAATCCTCCATGACGTGGGCCACGCTGACCCCGGCATCCACGCCGACAATCCGCGCCGCGCCCTTGAGCGAGTGCGCGGCGCGCATGCAGGCTTCAAGCTGGTCGGCCTGGGTCGGGTTGCGCTCAAGGGCCAACAGGCCCGCGCTCAACACCTGGGTCTGCGCATCGGCCTCCAGGCTGAACAGTTCCAACAGCGAGGCATCACGCATCTGGTCGGGGGTCATGCGAGGCTCCGGGTCACGGCGGACAACAATTGTGCTTCGTCCAGCCAGCGCAAACTGCGGCCTTTCCACTGCAACACGCCTTGGGTATAGCGTGCGCTGGCCTGGGTGCCGGAGGCCGACGCCGCCTTCAAGGTGCGCTCATCGATGGCATGGATGCCATCCACTTCGTCCACCGGCACAACGACCGGGCCGTCCTGGGCGGCGATGATCAACATGCGCGGCATGATGCGCCCGCCAGTAGCGCCGGTACTGGTGCTGTCCAGGCCCAACAGTTCTACCAGCGACAGGCACGCCACCAATGCGCCGCGTACATTGGCCACGCCCAGCAGCGCCCGGGAGCGCTGGTGCGGCAAGGAATGTATCGGCTGCAACGGCGCGACTTCCACCAGGCAGCGGGTGGCGATACCGAGCCATTCTTCACCGAGGCGGAACATCAACAGGGAACGGGTGACCACCTCGGTATCTGCTTCGGCGGCTGCCTGCGGGTGATGGTCGTCCTGCTGCAATGCATAACGGTCCAGCAGGCGCGTGGCAGCGGCTGAATAGACCGAGCAATTGCGGCAGTGGATGTGTTCCGCCAGCAATGGGCAGGACTTGTCGCCATGAATGCCAATGCGGTTCCAGCAGTCGTCGATGGCTTGGGTATCGGTCAGCGTCAGGTCCAGGCCTGCGGTGTCGAGCGCGTCAGGGCTACTCATCGTTTGGACTCACTGTCAGCTCGCTCGCTACGGGCAGCGCGTGCTTGCAGACGGCGCGCCCCCGCACTGTCGCCTTGGGACTCGAGCAACGCGGCCAGGTGCATCAAGGCCTGCGGATGCTGCGGCTCCAGGTACAAGGCTTTTCGGTAATACCCTTGGGCTTCCAAGGCGCTGCCGGCCACATCGCTGAGCAGCCCAAGCCAGTAAAACACCTGGGCGGCCGGTGGATGGCTGCTCAAATAGCGCTCGCAGGCGGCACGCGCCTCGGCGCTTTTGCCTTCATTGGCCAGGGTCGCGATCTGGCCGAGCAAGTCCCCTGCGTCGGTGTGTGGCGCCTTGACCGGCGGCACTGGGGGGCTGACCGTGCTGAACGGACGCGGCTTAATCGGTATCGGTGCCGCGCTACGCTGCGGCATTGGCGCGGGCATCGGCACGAATACCGGTACCGGTGGGGCCTGCTCCACGTGCCGACTAAAGGCAAAGGATTGCGGCACGCCGATCGAACGCATGCCGTGGCGCCCCAGCAGGCTGCCTTCGGCGGGGCCTATAAAGAGCACGCCGTCGACATGGGTCAGCGCCTTGAGCACGTTAAACACTTGTTTTTGGGTCGGCTGGTCGAAATAGATCAGCAGGTTGCGGCAGAACACAAAGTCGTAGGTCGGCTCGTTTGCCAGCAGCGTCGGGTCAAGCAAGTTGCCGACTTGCAGGCGCACTTGTTCGCGCACCCGGTCGGCAATGCGGTAACCGCCCTCTTCTTCAGTGAAGTGTCGATCGCGAAATTCAGGATCCGCCCCACGAAAGGAGTTCTTGCCGTACACACCGCGCCGTGCGCGTTCCACCGACAGCGGGCTGACGTCCATGCCCTGCACCTTGAACTGGTGGGGCGCCAAGCCCGCGTCGAGCAAGGCCATGGCAATCGAATAGGGCTCTTCACCGGTAGAACACGGCAGGCTGAGAATACGCAGGGCACGCATCTGCTTGATCTCGGCCAGGCGCTCTTGGGCAAGACGGGCCAAGGTTGCAAAGGATTCGGGATAGCGGAAAAACCAGGTCTCGGGGACGATCACCGCTTCGATCAGCGCCTGCTGCTCGTCATGGGAGTTTTGCAGGTGCTGCCAGTAAGCCTCCGCCGACGGCGCCTGGGATGACTGGCAGCGCTGGCGCACCGCACGCTCGATGATCGCCTCGCCCACCGAGGCGACGTCCAGGCCGATGCGCTCTTTCAAGAACGCCGAAAATCGTGGGTCACTGCTCATAGGCTTAACTCGGCGGAAAACAGTAAGGCGCGCACCTCAGCGGTCAAGAGATCGGCGACGCTGATCCACTGCATCAAGCCCTGCGCATCCTCACGCACCGGCCCAAGGTAGGGCGCCTGCTGGTTGTCCAGGCCATAGGGCTGGAACTCCGCGGGGTCGCAACGCAGGGTGTCGGTGGCTTGCTCCAGGATCAGCCCCAGTCGACGGGCTTCGCTCCAGGGCTGCGGCTGGTAATTGACCAGCACCAGCCGCGTACTGGTGCGGGCCTGGGCCGAGGTGCCGAACGTCAAGGCACTCAAGTCGATCACCGGCACCAGCGCCCCGCGATGGGCGAAGATACCCGCCACCCACAGGGGCGCATGGGCGATGGGTTTAAGCGGCAGGCGCGGCAGCACCTCGGCCACTTCGGTGGCCTTGAGGGCAAAGCGTTCACTGCCGATGTGGAACACCAGGAACAACGCCTTTTTCGCTGCCGGGACGGCGCCGCGTTTGGCCGCAAGGTCGCTCATCAGACTTTGAAACGCGACACGCCGCTGCGCAGACCGACCGCAACCTGGCTCAGTTCATCAATGGCAAAGCTGGCCTGGCGCAGGGATTCGACGGTCTGGCTGCTGGCATCGCCCAATTGCACCAGCGCGTGGTTGATCTGCTCGGCGCCGGTGGCCTGGGCCTGCATGCCTTCGTTGACCATCAACACCCGCGGCGCCAGGGCCTGCACCTGATGGATGATCTGTGACAACTGCTCGCCCACTTGCTGCACTTCGAACATACCCCGGCGTACTTCCTCGGAGAACTTGTCCATGCCCATCACACCCGCCGACACCGCCGACTGAATCTCCCGCACCATCTGCTCGATGTCGTAGGTCGCCACGGCGGTCTGGTCCGCCAGACGGCGCACTTCGGTGGCCACCACGGCAAAACCGCGACCGTATTCACCGGCTTTCTCCGCCTCGATGGCGGCGTTGAGGGACAACAGGTTGGTCTGGTCAGCCACTTTGACGATGGTCACCACCACCTGGTTGATGTTGCCGGCTTTCTCGTTGAGGATCGCCAGCTTGGCATTGACCAGATCGGCGGCGCCCATCACCGAGTGCATGGTTTCTTCCATGCGCGCCAGGCCTTGCTGGCCAGAGCCGGCAGCCACCGAGGCCTGGTCGGCGGCGGTGGACACTTCGGTCATGGTGCGGACCAAGTCCTTGGAAGTGGCGGCAATCTCGCGGGAAGTCGCGCCAATTTCGGTGGTCGTGGCTGCAGTTTCGGTGGCCGTGGCCTGTTGTTGCTTGGAAGTCGCGGCAATCTCGGTGACCGAGGTGGTGACCTGCACCGACGAACGCTGTGCCTGGGACACCAGGGCGGTCAGCTCGGTCATCATGTCGTTGAAGCCCGTCTCGACCGCGTTGAATTCGTCCTTGCGCTCCAGGTTCAGGCGTTTGCTCAGGTCGCCGGTGCGCATGACTTCGAGGATTTCGACGATACGCTGCATCGGCGCCATGATCGCGCGCATCAGCAACAAGCCACACAGCGCCGCCGCGAGAATCGCCAGCAGCAGCGAGACGCCCATGCTGATTTTCGCCGCCGCTACGGCATCATCGATGGCGGCCGTAGCATTGTCGGCGACCTGTTTGTTCTCATTGATAATGTCATTGAGCTTCATGCGGCCTGCGGTCCACGCGGGGGTCAGTTGTTCGTCGAACAACCTCAGCGCCTCGACCGGGTTATTGCTCTGATGGGCCTCCAGCACTTGGGCGAGAATTCGGTTGTAGTTCTGGTGCAGTTTTTCGAAGGCGTCGAATTCGGTGCGGTCCTGATCGATATTGATCGTCCCGGCGTAGCTGGCCATGTGCTGCTCGAGCCGCGCCTCGAAGGACTTGTAGTCCTGCTTGTCGACCTCGGAAATGGCCTGGTTCTTGTGGATTCCGACAATTTCCTGGGTTTGCAGGTAGCTGTCGACCCAGGCGCTGCGAATCATCGAGCTGAAAAAGACGCCGGGCACCGCGTCGTCCCGAACTGAATTCTCGCTGACCTCGATCTTCAGCAGGCGCGAATACGAGAGCACCACCATCAGCAGCATGATCGCGATGATTACCGCAAAGCTCGCCAAAATCCTTTGGCGCAGGGTCCAGTTCTTCACAGTAATTCCTCGCAGGGCCATTCAAATGGAGGGGAGTATAGCTGAGCGGATGCCTGCGTTTATCAACGCTTTTGAGGGTGTGTCCACAGAATGCAAATGTGGGAGGGGGCTTGCTCGCGAAGGCGGCTTAACAGCCGAACAGGATGTTGAATCAGACGGGGTGCATATCCGTTATTCAGGTAGCGGCTGCTTATGGTTCCGCCCTTACGGCGGGCCACTTTCGAAGAGCCGGAATACCGGCCCAGGCGAAAGTAACCAAACCGCTCTCGCCCCACCACTCGGCACCTTGCCTAGGCTCAAAAGCAGATCAAGAGCAGCTCGCTCCGCATCGTGATTACGAGGGAGAGGGTGTCGATAGCCATACTTATGCGTTAAGCCGCACCTGTTTTTCCAGCTCCAACTTCAAACCTGGCTCAAGTTTCAGTTGGCGGGCCAACTCGTCCAGGTAGGCCTTTTCCATGAAGTTTTCCTCGTCCACCAGCATCACGCTGGCGATGTACATTTCGGCGGCCATTTCCGGGGTGCTGGCGGCGCGTGCGACGTCGGCGGGGTCCAGGGGTTTGTTGAGTTCGCCGTGCAGCCAGTGTTGCAGCTCCTGGTCGTTGTCCAGCTTGGTGAATTCCCCTTCGATCAACGCACGCTCGCGCTCGTCCACATGCCCGTCTGCCTTGGCGGCTGCCACCAGCGCCTTGAGGATGCCCTGGCTGTGTTGCTCGACCTGGGCCGGTGGCAGGCGGTCGAGGGTTTGCGGTTCGCCTTGGGGGGCGCTGGCCTGCTGGGCTTGCCAGTTACCATAGGCCTTGTAGGCGATCACGCCCAGTGCAGCCAGGCCGCCGTAGGTCAGGGCCTTGCCGCCGAATTTGCGCGCCTTCTTGTTGCCCAGAAGCAGGCCCATGGCCCCAGCCGCCAGGGCGCCGCCGCCGGCACCGCCGAGCATGCTGCCGAGCCCGCCACCGCCGAGCAAGCCGCCGAGGGCGCCTTTGTCATTGGACTTACGTTGGCCGCCAGCCTTGTTTTGCAACATGTCCTGGCCAGATTTGAGCAACTGATCGAGCAATCCACGGGTATTCATTCGTAGCCTCCAGACACTTGGGTTCATAGGACCAATAGGCCTCCAGCGTAAAACTAAGTGCCAAAAAGCCGCGATCTAGAGTGCTTCCAGATGTAACGTTCTACTGCCATGCTGGAAATGTCTTGTTGCACATGTGACGCCATCATCCCGCCATCAATCATTTTTCCTTGTTCATCGAACCGCTTAAGCTATCCGGCGTCTGTTTATTGTCCGTTGCGTTTGGCCGAAGGCATGTCCGAACCGTTATTTTTGATCCGCTACGTGCCAGGAACGGCGCGGGATTTGCTCACGACAGGTTGTCTCTATGCACCGCAGGAATTTGCTCAAAGCATCCATGGCCATTGCGGCTTACACCGGTTTGTCGGCCAGTGGCCTGCTGGCCGCGCAGGCTTGGGCCGGAAACCGAGCCGCCGATGGCAAGGCCGTGGCGTTCGATTTCGAATCGCTCAAGGCGCAAGCCAAGCAATTGGCCACTCGGGGCTATCAGGACACTAAGCAGGTGCTGCCACCGACCCTGGCCACCATGACCCCGCAGAATTTCAACGCCATCGGCTATGACGGCAACCATTCGTTGTGGAAGGAGTTGAACGGCCAACTGGACGTGCAGTTTTTCCACGTCGGCATGGGCTTCAAGACACCGGTGCGCATGCACAGCGTCGATCCCAAGACCCGTGAAGCCCGCGAGGTGCATTTCCGCCCTTCGCTGTTCAACTATGAAAAAACCACAGTGGACACCCAGCAACTGACCGGCGACCTGGGTTTCTCCGGCTTCAAGCTGTTCAAGGCGCCGGAGCTGGACCGCCATGACGTGCTGTCGTTTCTCGGCGCCAGCTACTTCCGCGCAGTAGACTCCACCGGCCAATACGGCCTGTCGGCCCGTGGCCTGGCAATTGATACCTACGCGAAAAAACGCGAGGAATTCCCCGATTTCACGCAGTTCTGGTTCGAAACCCCGGACAAGAACGCCACCCGCTTTGTGGTCTACGCCCTGCTCGACTCGCCAAGCGCGACCGGCGCCTACCGCTTTGATATCGACTGCCAGGCCAACCAAGTGGTGATGGCAATCGATGCGCACATCAATGCGCGTACCGCCATCGAACAACTAGGCATCGCGCCGATGACCAGCATGTTCAGCTGCGGCACCCATGAGCGGCGCATGTGCGACACCATCCACCCGCAGATCCACGATTCGGACCGCCTGGCCATGTGGCGTGGCAACGGCGAGTGGATCTGCCGCCCGCTGAACAACCCGGCCAAGCTGCAATTCAATGCATTCGCCGACACCGACCCCAAAGGCTTTGGCCTGGTGCAGACCGACCATGAGTTCGCCAGCTATCAGGACACGGTCGACTGGTACAGCAAGCGCCCTAGCCTGTGGGTTGAACCTACCACGGCGTGGGGCGAAGGCTCGATCGACCTGCTGGAAATCCCCACCACTGGCGAAACCCTGGACAATATCGTGGCCTTCTGGACCCCGAAGAAGCCCGTGGCCGCCGGTGATTCCCTCAACTACGGCTACAAGCTGTACTGGAGCGCCCTACCGCCAGTCAGCACACCGCTGGCGCAGGTCGACGCGACACGTTCAGGCATGGGCGGCTTTACCGAAGGTTGGGCCCCCGGCGAACATTACCCGAAAGTCTGGGCGCGGCGTTTCGCCGTAGACTTCAAGGGCGGCGGCCTGGATCGCCTGCCACCGGGTACCGGCATCGAACCGGTAGTGACCTGCTCCCATGGCGAGGTGAAAGATTTCAGCGTGCTGGTGCTGGACAACATCAAGGGCTATCGCATCCTGTTCGATTGGTACCCTACCAGTGACAGTGTGGAACCCGTGGAACTGCGCCTGTTCATTCGCACACAGGACCGCACCTTGAGCGAAACCTGGCTCTATCAATACTTCCCGCCCGCGCCGGAGCAACGTAAGTACACCTGACGCCAACCAAACGGATCATTCCCACGCGGGAACGTGGGAATGATCGTATATGACTCAAAACCGCGACACGCTCTTCATCGCCCCAATCAGATAGCGCATCGCCACCTGATCGTTCTCGGTCAGCGCCCGGTACTGCGCCAGCAGCTCCACTTCATCTGAACTCAACCTTCGCCCCCGCAAGGGCATCCGGCGGCTAAGGAAAGACGCCACTACACCCGCTACGCCATAGGATTTGGCCATGGACCGTTTACTCCTGATGTCAGTCAAAACTCCTGTTGCCCATTTCCCATCTCCCGTGAAGCGCAATGCCTCTGCGGACCAGCAGCCTGCCTCCCTGGGCCAGAAGTCGGGCTTACCCTAAGCGTAGAAACTATCTCGTCCCGCGTGGGATTTTTTTAGAGTATTAACTTAAATAAATAACCTCAGTCATAAAAACCTACAGTTATTACTCACGCAGTAGTCGATACAGGTGAATGCCACAGGGTGCCTGCGCAAACAGTGCGGGATGGGGTTGCTGTAACGCGAGCAAGAAAAAACCCACCGTTTCAGGGTGGGTTTTTCAGCATGCTGCGCAAGATCAATCCCTGAGGTCCGACTCATGGATGGGCTGATCCCTGTGGGTCGCCCGTTGATACTGCGCAGGCCAGATTGCCTTGCGCCCGCCCAGATCATCGTCCGCATGCAGCGGCCAATAAGGATCACGCAGCAGTTCACGAGCCAGGAAGATAATGTCGGCCTGGCAGGTACGCAGGATATGCTCGGCCTGGGCCGGCTCAGTGATCATGCCGACCGTGCCGGTGGCGATGCCCGACTCCTTGCGTACCCGTTCGGCGAAGCGTGTCTGGTAGCCGGGGCCGGTGGGGATCTCGGCATTGGCAGCGGTGCCACCAGAGGACACATCGATCAGGTCAACGCCCAAGTCTTTCAGGCGGCGCGCCAATTCCACGGTTTCATCCGGGTTCCAGCCGTCTTCCACCCAATCGGTGGCCGATACCCGCACGAACAGCGGCAGCTCCTGGGGCCAGGCGGCGCGCACGGCCTTGGTCACCTCCAGCACCAGGCGAATACGGTTTTCGAACGAGCCGCCGTAGTGATCCTGGCGCTGGTTGCTGATCGGCGAAAGAAACTGATGCAGCAGGTAACCATGGGCCGCATGGATTTCCACCACTTCAAAACCTGCGGTCAAGGCGCGCTTGGCGGCGGCGACGAAGTCGGCGATCACTTGCTGGATCTGCCCTTCGTCCAGTGGCTTGGGCTGGGTGTGGTTAGGGTCGAAGGCAATCGGCGATGGGCCCACGGGCACCCAGCCGCCCTCTTGCGGCTTGACGCTGCCATGCTTGCCGATCCATGGCCGATAGGTACTGGCCTTGCGCCCGGCATGGGCCAGTTGAATACCCGCCACTGCCCCCTGGGCGGCGATAAAGCGCGTGATGCGCTGCAGTGGTTCGATCTGGGCGTCGTTCCACAAGCCCAAATCCTGGGCGGTGATACGCCCATCGGCAGTCACGGCGGTGGCTTCAGTGAAAATCAGCCCGGCGCCCCCCACGGCGCGGCTGCCGAGATGCACCAGGTGCCAGTCATTGGCCAGGCCATCGTCACTTGAGTATTGGCACATCGGCGAGACCGCGATGCGGTTGAGCAGGGTCAATTGGCGCAGGGTATAGGGTTCGAGCAGCTGACTCATGGCGCACCTCTTCTGGGTTCTATGGGCACTGTTCAACAGTGCTTAGAGCCTAGTCGACAACCTTCGATTGCACAGGGTTCAGAAAGGAAAGCGGGAGCCGATTGCCGGCTCCCGTGGTGCAGCGCCTTACATTTCGACCTGGGTGCCCAGTTCGATCACACGGTTTACCGGCAGCTTGAAAAAGCGCAGGTTGCCGTTGGCGTTCTTCAACATGAAGGCGAACAAGGCTTCGCGCCAGCGCGCCATACCCTTGATACGCGAGGCGATCACCGTTTCACGGCTGAGGAAATAGGTGGTACGCATGGGGCTGAAGTCCAAGTCATCCAGGTGGCACAGCTTCAGCGCCTCGGGCACATCCGGCTCGTCGGTAAAGCCGAAGTGCAGGATCACCCGGAAGAAGCCTTCGCCATAGGAGTCCACCTCAAAGCGCCGTGCGGCAGGCACCCGTGGAATGTCCTCGTAGACCACTGTCAGCAGCACCACTTGCTCGTGCAGCACCTGGTTATGCAGCAGGTTGTGCAACAGCGCGTGGGGGACGGCGTCCGGGCGAGCGGTCAGGAACACGGCGGTGCCCTGCACCCGATGGGGCGGTTGCACGCGGATACTGTTGATAAAGATCGGCAACGGCAGGCCGCCCTCATCGAGCCGCTCGACCAGCAATTGCTTGCCGCGCTTCCAGGTGGTCATCAGCACGAACAACACGATCCCCGCGAGTACCGGGAAGGCGCCGCCCTGAATCACCTTGGGCACGTTGGCGGCAAAGAACAGGCCGTCCACCAACAGGCAGCAGAGCAACACCGGCACGGCCAGCACTGGTGGCCATTTCCACAGCAGCAGCATGACCGCCGACACCAGGATGGTGGTCATCAGCATGGTGCCCGTTACGGCTACACCGTAGGCCGAGGCCAGGGCGCCTGAGGATTCGAAGCCCAGCACCAGCAGGATCACGCCCACCATCAGCGACCAGTTCACGGCGCCGATATAGATCTGGCCCTGCTCGGCACTGGAGGTGTGCTGGATATGCATGCGCGGGATGTAACCCAACTGGATGGCCTGGCGGGTCAACGAGAACGCACCGGAGATCACCGCCTGAGACGCGATCACCGTGGCCAGTGTGGACAAGCCCACCAACGGGATCAGCGCCCAGCTCGGCGCCAGCAGATAAAACGGGTTGCGTGCGGCTTCCGGATCGCCCAACAGCATCGCGCCCTGGCCGAAATAGTTGAGCACCAGCGCCGGCAGCACCAGCAAGAACCAGGCGCGGGCAATGGGTTTGCGACCGAAGTGGCCCATGTCGGCATACAGCGCTTCGGCGCCGGTCAACGCCAGCACCACCGCGCCGAGGATCGCCACGCCAATGCCGGGGTGCACCATAAAGAAACGCACGCCCCATACCGGGTTCAGCGCATTCAGCACTTCCGGCTGCTGCAGGATGCCGTACACACCCAGGCCACCCAGCACCAGGAACCAGGTGACCATCACCGGGCCGAACAGCTTGCCGATACGATCGGTGCCGTGCTTCTGGATCAGGAACAGCGCCACCAGCACGATCAACGCGATGGGCACTACCCATTTTTCCAGACCGTCAAACGCCAGTTCCAGGCCCTCGATGGCCGACAACACGGAAATGGCCGGGGTGATCATGCTGTCGCCATAGAACAGCGCCGCGCCACACAGGCCGCAAACCACCAGGAAACTGCGCAATTTAGCGCGCTCCCCGGCCGCTCGCCGCGCCAACGCTGTGAGCGCCATGATGCCGCCCTCGCCCTGGTTATCGGCGCGCAGCACGAACAGCATGTACTTGATCGATACCACCCAGATCAGCGACCAAAAAATCAGCGCCAGGATCCCCAAGACGCCGTCATGGTTGACCTGCACCCCATAACCACCGTTGAACACCTCTTTAAGGGTGTAGAGCGGGCTGGTCCCGATATCGCCATAAACCACCCCGACCGCTGCCACCAGCATGCCAATCGGCTTGGCGTTTGAATGCTCGGCACCTGCTGCCTGACTACTTGCCTGACCCATCAACCACTCCTGCCCTTTGACCTGAGGTCTTTTATAAACAGCACGTCTAAGCTGACCCTAGCATGCGCTGTTTTACTTCTCGTAACAGACGTTTTATTGACCCAAGGGCTTTACCCATGCGCAACGGCGCGAAGCATAGCGCAGCACTCGTCGCATTTCCCTGCATAAAGCTGGTCAAGTGCGTTGCCCGTCGCTAGAATTGCGCACTTTTTGATCAGAGGCGCACCAAGCGCCCGTCCGTTGCCGTGTCGTGCACGACCGGCAGCGTCATTCAATACCGAGGTTAGACATGTCCACCACCATCGCAAAAGCCAACCCCAAGGTTGGCTTTGTTTCCCTGGGTTGCCCGAAGGCCCTGGTCGACTCCGAGCGCATCCTCACGCAATTGCGTATGGAAGGCTATGACGTCGTGTCCACTTACCAGGACGCCGATGTGGTGGTGGTCAACACCTGCGGCTTCATCGATTCGGCAAAAGCTGAGTCTTTGGAAGTGATCGGTGAAGCCATCAAGGAAAACGGCAAGGTCATCGTCACCGGCTGCATGGGTGTGGAAGAAGGCAATATCCGCAACGTACACCCGAGTGTGCTGGCCGTGACCGGCCCGCAGCAGTACGAGCAGGTGGTCAACGCCGTGCACGAAGTGGTGCCGCCTCGCCAGGACCACAACCCGCTGATCGACCTGGTGCCGCCCCAAGGCATCAAGCTGACCCCGCGCCACTACGCGTACCTGAAGATTTCCGAAGGCTGCAACCACAGTTGCAGCTTCTGCATCATTCCGTCGATGCGCGGCAAGCTGGTGAGCCGCCCGGTCGGTGACGTACTCGACGAGGCCCAGCGCCTGGTCAAGTCCGGCGTCAAGGAGTTGCTGGTGATCTCCCAAGACACCAGCGCCTACGGCGTCGACGTGAAATACCGCACTGGTTTCTGGAACGGCGCGCCGGTGAAAACCCGCATGACCGAACTCTGCGAAGCCCTCAGCAGCCTGGGCGTGTGGGTACGCCTGCACTACGTTTACCCGTACCCGCACGTGGACGAGCTGATCCCGATGATGGCCGCCGGCAAGATCCTGCCGTACCTGGACATCCCGTTCCAGCACGCCAGCCCGAAAGTACTCAAGGCGATGAAACGCCCGGCCTTCGAAGACAAGACCCTGGCACGCATCAAGAACTGGCGCGAGATCTGCCCGGAACTGATCATCCGTTCCACCTTTATCGTCGGCTTCCCCGGCGAAACCGAAGAAGACTTCCAGTACCTGCTGGATTGGCTGACCGAAGCGCAGCTGGATCGCGTCGGGTGCTTCCAGTACTCACCGGTGGAAGGCGCCCCAGCCAACCTGCTGGACCTGGCCGTGGTGCCGGACGACGTCAAGCAAGACCGTTGGGAGCGTTTCATGGCGCACCAGCAAGCGATCAGCTCGGCGCGCCTACAACTGCGCATCGGCAAGGAAATCGAAGTGCTGATCGACGAAGTCGACGAGCAGGGCGCGGTTGGCCGCTGTTTCTTCGATGCCCCGGAAATCGACGGTAACGTGTTTATCGACGATGCCAGCGGCTTGAAGCCGGGCGACAAGGTCTGGTGCACCGTGACCGACGCCGACGAGTACGACTTGTGGGCTGAAAAGCGCGACTGATAGCGTTTGCGTAATATTTTGAAAAAGCCTCGCCTCTGACAAGATGCGGGGCTTTTTTCGGTCTATCGTTTTGCCCATCAACGCCAATTACGGCAAGGGGCAGCGGGCATGCGTCAGCATTCGGTTATCCACACACCTAAAACCAGCGATTACACGCGCTTGGCGCAGATCTGGGAAGACTCGGTACGCGCCACCCACGATTTTCTGCCGGGCAGCTATATCGACTTGCTGAAAAACCTGGTGCTGACTCGCTACCTGGACGCGGTGATGCTGATCTGCACCAAGGACTCACGCCAGCACATCACCGGGTTCGCCGGGGTGGCAGCGGGCAAAGTGGAGATGCTGTTTATCGACCCGCAACACCGTGGCCAGGGCCTGGGGCGGCAACTGTTGCGCTATGCGATCGAACATATGAATGCCGATGAGCTGGACGTCAACGAACAGAACCCCCAGGCCTTGGGTTTCTACTTCAAGCAAGGCTTCGAAGTGATCGGACGCACGGAGCATGATGGCCTTGGACGGCCTTACCCGTTGCTGCATATGCGTTTGCGCCAGCTGCAGCAACAGGCGCGCCAGGGTTAAATGAAATGGGCTCGGGATTAACCGGCGCCAGGCAGGTACAATAGCTGCCCCCTTTTGTTACGGCCCTTGTCATGACTGACCCCATACGCCTCTCCAAACGCCTTATCGAACTGGTCGGTTGCTCCCGTCGGGAGGCCGAGCTGTTTATCGAAGGCGGCTGGGTCTCGGTGGACGGCGAAGTGATCGACGAGCCGCAGTTCAAGGTCACTACGGAGAAAGTCGAGCTCGACCCGCAGGCCAAAGCCACCGCGCCCGAGCCGGTGACCATCCTGCTGCACGCACCGGTGGGTGTGGATGCTGAAACCGCCATGGCCTCGATCAGCGCCGAGACCTTGTCCGAAGAACACCGCTTCAGCAAGCGCCCGCTCAAGGGGCACTTCCTGCGCCTGACCGCCAGCGCCGACCTGCAAGCCAAGGCCAGCGGCCTGCTGGTGTTCACCCAGGACTGGAAGATTCTGCGCAAGTTGACTGCCGATGCCGCCAAGATCGAGCAGGAATATGTGGTGGAAGTCGAAGGCGACATGGTTGCCCACGGCCTCAACCGCCTGAACCACGGCCTGACCTACAAAGGCAAAGAGCTGCCGGCCGTCAAAGCCAGCTGGCAGAACGAAAACCGCCTGCGTTTTGCGATGAAAAATCCGCAACCCGGCGTGATCGCGCTGTTCTGCGAAGCGGTTGGCCTGAAAGTCATCGCCATCCGCCGTATCCGCATCGGCGGCGTGTCCATCGGCAAGGTGCCAGTGGGCCAATGGCGCTACTTGTCCGCCAAAGAGAAGTTCTAAGCCGTTCCCCCTTTCTCGGCACCGACATAGTTGCGCGGTGCCCTCAGTTGAATACCAGGATTGCCCACCATGATTCACAACGACGTACTGCGCAGCGTGCGCTACATGCTCGACATCAGCGACAACAAGATGGTCGAGATCATCAAGCTCGGCGGCATGGACGTGACCAAGGAAGACCTGCTGACCTACCTCAAGAAAGATGAGGAAGAAGGCTTTGTATTCTGCCCGGACGACGTCATGGCGCACTTCCTCGATGGCTTGGTGATCTTCAAGCGCGGCAAGGACGAAAGCCGTCCGCCGCAGCCGATCGAAACGCCGGTGACCAACAACATCATCCTGAAAAAACTGCGCGTGGCCTTCGAACTGAAGGAAGACGACATGCATGCGATCCTCAAGGCTGCGGAGTTCCCGGTATCCAAGCCTGAGCTGAGCGCACTGTTCCGTAAGTTCGGCCACACCAACTATCGTCCGTGCGGCGACCAGTTGCTGCGCAACTTCCTCAAGGGCCTGACGCTGCGGGTTCGCGCTTAAGCCATGAGTTATCAGGTCTCGCCCGTCGGCTTCGTACGCTCCTGCTTCAAGGAGAAGTTCGCCATCCCACGCCAACCGCAACTGGCGCCAGCCGCCCGCGGCGTGCTGGAGCTGGTGGCGCCGTTCGACCAGGGCGAGGCGGTGCAGGGCTTGGAGCAGGTCAGCCATGTGTGGCTGCTGTTCCTGTTCCATCAGGCCCTGGAAGACAAGCCGCGCCTGAAAGTGCGCCCGCCGCGCCTGGGCGGCAACACCTCCATGGGCGTGTTTGCCACACGCGCCACCCATCGCCCCAACGGCATTGGCCAGTCGGTGGTGAAGTTGGACAAGGTGGAACCTGGGCGGCTGTGGATATCCGGGATTGATCTGCTTGACGGCACGCCAGTGTTGGATATCAAGCCGTATGTGCCGTATGCCGACATTATCGACAGCGCCACTAACAGCATCGCCAGCAGCGCGCCGCAGTTGATTGCTGTGCAGTGGCTCAAGACAGCGCTGCAACAGGCGCAAGGCCACGCTCAGCGCCTGGACGAGCCGTTGGTGGCGTTGATTGAGCAGTGTTTGGCGCAGGATCCGCGGCCGGCTTACCAGGTTCCTACCTCTGAACGGGAGTATGGAGCACAATTCTGGGATGTGGATGTGCGCTGGCACTATCCAGAGCCCGGGATGATCTGTGTGCTGGAAGTGGTTTGCGCTAACTGAATAAACCGGAAACCAAATGTGGGAGGGGGCTTGCTCCCGATGGGGGTGATTCAGTCAACTTACATGTCGACTGACCCACCCCCCATCGGGAGCAAGCCCCCTCCCACATTCAGATCTTCTGTGTTGCCCAGTCAGCGCATGGACTGACTGCTTTACTTCTCGACGAACGCACGCTCGATCAAGTAATCACCAGGCTCACGCATCCGTGGCGAAACTTTCAGGCCGAAGCTGTTCAACACTTCGCTGGTCTCGTCCAGCATGCTTGGGCTGCCGCACAACATGGCACGGTCGTCTTCGGGGTTGATCGGCGGCAGGCCGATGTCGCTGAACAGCTTGCCGCTGCGCATCAGGTCGGTCAGGCGGCCTTCGTTTTCGAACGGCTCGCGGGTCACGGTCGGGTAGTAGATCAACTTGTCACGCAGGGCCTCGCCGAAGAATTCGTTCTGCGGCAGGTGCTCGGTGATGAATTCGCGGTAGGCGACTTCGTTGACGTAACGCACGCCGTGGCACAGGATCACTTTTTCGAAACGCTCATAGGTTTCCGGGTCCTGGATCACGCTCATGAATGGGGCGAGGCCAGTACCGGTGCTGAGCAGGTACAGGTGTTTGCCCGGCTTCAAATCGTCAAGCACCAGGGTGCCTGTCGGTTTTTTGCTGATGATGATCTCGTCGCCTTCCTTCAAGTGCTGCAATTGGGAAGTCAGCGGGCCATCGGGCACCTTGATGCTGAAGAACTCCAGATGCTCTTCCCAGTTCGGGCTGGCAATCGAGTAAGCGCGCATGAGCGGGCGGCCGTTGGGCTGTTGCAGGCCGATCATCACGAACTGACCGTTCTCGAAGCGCAAGCCCGGGTCGCGGGTGCACTTGAAGCTGAACAGAGTGTCGTTCCAGTGATGAACACTGAGGACACGCTCGTGGTTCATGTTGCTCATGTACGGGGAACTCCTGGAAATGGGTCTGCGCCAAATGATAGGTGCGCAATTGCACAGCATTCTAATGGCGGCGACAATATCTGTTAACTGGATTATTAAGATAAGGGTTATCGGTTATATCGATATGCGATTTACTCTCCGTCAACTGCAAGTCTTCGTCGCCGTCGCCCAGCAAGAAAGCGTCTCCCGCGCTGCTGGCCTTCTGGCCTTATCCCAATCCGCCGCCAGCACGTCGATCACCGAGCTGGAGCGCCAATCCAGCTGCCAATTATTCGACCGCGCCGGCAAACGCCTGAGCCTCAACGCCCTCGGCCATCAGCTATTGCCCCAGGCCGTGGCCCTGCTCGACCAGGCCAAGGAGATCGAGGACCTGCTCAACGGCAAGTCCGGCTTCGGCTCCCTGGCGGTCGGCGCCACCCTGACCATCGGCAATTACCTGGCGACGCTGCTGATTGGCAGCTTTATGCAGCAACACCCCGAGAGCCAAGTGAAGCTACATGTGCAGAACACTGCACATATCGTGCATCAGGTAGCGCACTACGAAATTGACCTGGGTCTAATCGAAGGCGACTGCAGCCACCCGGATATCGAAGTGCAGACCTGGGTAGAAGACGAGTTGGTAGTGTTTTGTGCACCCCAGCATCACTTGGCCAAGCGTGGCGTGGCGAGCATGGACGAATTGACCCATGAAGCGTGGATACTGCGGGAACAAGGCTCGGGCACGCGCCTGACCTTTGACCAGGCCATGCGTCATCACCGCAGCGCGTTGAATATCCGCCTGGAGCTGGAACACACCGAGGCAATCAAGCGGGCGGTGGAGTCGGGGCTGGGGATTGGCTGCATTTCGCGGCTGGCGCTACGCGATGCGTTCCGCCGTGGCAGCCTGGTGCCGGTGGAAACCCCGGACCTGGACCTGGCCCGGCAGTTCTACTTCATCTGGCATAAACAGAAGTACCAGACCTCGGCGATGCGCGAGTTTCTCGAACTGTGCCGCGCCTTCACCGCTGGGGTGCAGCGCAGCGACGAGATCGTGCTGCCGAGCATCGCCTGATCCTCAGATCAGGATCACGGCCCACACCAGGGTGATCATGGTCAGGGCCACGAATTGCGCGGCGCTGCCCATGTCCTTGGCGTTTTTTGACAAGGGGTGACGGTCCAGGGAGATGCGATCGATCGCTGCTTCTACCGCTGAGTTGAGCAATTCGACGATCAAGGCCAACAGGCACACCGCAATCAGCAGCGCCCGTTCAACCCGACTGACCTGCAGGAAAAAGCTCACTGGGATCAGGATAACGTTCAGCAACACCAGTTGGCGGAATGCCGCCTCGCCGGTGAAAGCCGCGCGCAGACCATCCAGGGAATAGCCCCCTGCATTGAAGATACGTTTGATACCGGTTTGACCCTTGAAAGGCGACATAGACGTAGGCAACTGAACCAAAGAAGTGGGGAAGCTAGATCACGCAAAGTCAAAAAAGCGTGAATCGGTTGTAACTTAATGCTGCGAAATTGACTCAAGTTGTTGCAAGAGCAGCGCCGCCTGGGTCCGCGTACGAACCCCCAGCTTGCGAAAGATCGCCGTGACGTGAGCCTTGATGGTCGCTTCCGACACGCTCAGCTCGTAGGCTATCTGCTTGTTCAACAACCCCTCGCAGACCATGGTCAGCACCCGGAACTGCTGGGGCGTCAGGCTGGCAAGACCGTCACGGGCAGCCTTGGCTTCATCGGACACATTGATTTCTTCAAACGCCTGGGGCGGCCACGACACATCGCCATCCAACACCGTGCGCACGGCTTTCTGGATATCTTCCATCGCGCTGGACTTGGGAATGAAACCGCTGGCACCAAACTCCTTGGAGCGCACCACCACGTCGGCTTCTTCCTGGGCCGAAACCATTACCACAGGGATCTGCGGGTATTGCCCGCGCAGCAGCACCAGCCCGGAGAAGCCGTAGGCGCCGGGCATGTTCAGGTCGAGCAGTACCAGGTCCCAGTCGGATTTTTCGGTGAGGCGGGCTTCCAGTTCGGCGATGCTGGCCACTTCGACCAGGCGTACATCAGGGCCCAGGCCCAGGGTTACCGCCTGATGCAGTGCGCTGCGAAACAGCGGGTGATCATCGGCTATCAGGATTTCGTATGTGGCCATTGGTTAAATGATCCTGTTTTTTATGGGAGCCCTGATGGGTTCAGGGTTCACCAATACACGAGGCGACGGCCAGGCAGCTATCGCCACAGGGCCCGCTCAACGTCAAAAAGCCTTTGAAACGACGTCGAGAATTCACGGTTGCGCCCCAATCGGCGCCCAGCATGCCCAGCGCAGCCTGGAGGGTCAAGCACTACGCCCGCGGGCATTTTAGCGGGTTACAAGTTTACGGTGCCATCATGCAAACGTCGTCTGGCTAGACTGCCGGGATATAGGGTGCGAGGCGCGCATGAACAGCGTCAGTCGGGTCCAGAGGCATTTGGAACTTGGCAGCCAGGTAATGGGTGCTGAATACATCGAGGTAGGCATCCAACACTTCGCTGGCAGCCACGTCTGCGGCCAACTCCAGACACAGTGCCGCCACCTCGGCTGTACAGAAATGGTCATCACGCTTGGAGCGCCGCAGTTTGTAGCGCGACAACTGCTCTGGCGCCAGGCTCAGCACCGGCAAATGCTCCAGATAAGGGCTTTTGCGAAACATCTTGCGCGCTTCGCTCCAGGTACCGTCCAGCAGGATAAACAGCGGACGCTTGCCCGCCTCCACATGGACTTGACTGACCACCCTTTCCGGCGCCACGAACTCACCGGGGAAGACGATGTATGGCTGCCACTGCGGGTCGGCCAGCAACCTGAGCAATTCGGGATCGACTTCGGTACGCGACCAGGCGAATGCAGTGGTGTCGTCAATTACATCGGCGATCAGCCAACCAGTGTTGCTGGGTTTCATCGGTTCAACATCATGCATCAGCAGGCACATGGCGGACTTGGCCGCAACTTTGGGTCTCCACGCGCACAAACAGTATTCGGGAATTACCCGACAGCCGGGGCAGCGCTCAGCTCGGGAACCACGATTTAGAAACGGCCTGACGGCACGCGCCAAGCGCTCAGTGCGCAAGCGAGAAACAGCGTGACTCATCGGGCACGCGGCGAGGAAAAGGTAATCGACACGGAAGAAACTCGTGGAAAACAGAAGTGACGGCAGTTTACCAGCGATACGCCTGGCTGTAGTGGCAAGGGCTCACCTATAATTGCGCGCCACTGAACGCACAGCGCAGTGGCTGGTCTATGCACCAGTAACCGAATCAGGAGAGTTTCATGCTGCGTTCCATGCTGCGCCTTGTTGCCCCATCCGTCGCCCTTGCGTTGGTCTTGCCTATGGGCGCCCACGCGGCCTCGCTGCTGGAGGCTCAAATGAACAGGAAGCTGCAAAGCGTCGCGGCCGAAAGCAACAAGGACCTGCCCCGGGAAATCGATGAAAAAACCCTGGAAGTGGCCTACACCGTTGAAGGCATGCAGCTGATTGACCACCTCAGCGTGCAACCTGATCGCGCCGAACAGATGCGTGCCAACCCCAAGGCTGTGTATTTCCAGCTGGGCCGCAGTGTGTGTACCAACCCGGGCTACCGCGAGTTGATGGCCAAGGGCGCGGTGATGCGCTACGAAATCACCGAGAACAAGACCAACCGCCCTGTGGCGTCAGTCAAGTTCGTTGAGGCTGATTGCCCGGCTCCGGCAAAGAAGAAAAAGTAACCTCTGCTTGACCTTCGCGCGCTGCTGTTCAGCGGCGCGCACTCCCCCGCTCCATTTCCTGCCAACGACTAAACTCCGTGATGAGTAACCAATAAGCGGTTGCCAGCCAAGGGTTTTTCGGCCCATGATCAAGCCATCCCGATACGCCCATACACAGCAGTTTCAATGCTGTTCTGTAACACTTTCAGGGCAAAAGAGTCCTGCCGTCCTTCGGCATGCAGCGACACATGCAGTGTCGTGGCCCCGACGACGCTTTCGTCGACTACCCAGGCCCTGTAAAGAAGGAGAAGTTGAATGCCTTATGAATCGAATGAGCAGTTGCTCCGTCATTTTGAAGAAAACGGGACCGACCTCACGCAGCAGGTCGACGCACAAATCCAGCTGGTCGCTCCAAACAGTCCGAATATCCCCCTTTATCGCGACATGATTCTCACCGTCCTGCGCATGGCCCAGGATGACCGCGACCGCTGGAACGCCAAGATCACCCTGCGCGCCATCCGCGAACTGGACCATGCCTTTCGTGTGCTGGAACAGTTCAAGGGGCGGCGCAAGGTGACCGTGTTCGGCTCGGCACGCACGCCCGTGGAAAGCCCACTGTATGCGTTAGCCCGAGAAGTGGGTGCTGCGTTGGCGCGTTCCGACCTGATGGTCATCACCGGCGGTGGCGGAGGCATCATGGCCGCAGCCCACGAAGGCGCGGGCCTGGAGCACAGCCTGGGGTTCAACATTACGCTGCCGTTTGAACAGCACGCCAACCCGACCATTGATGGCACTGACAACCTGCTGTCGTTCCACTTCTTCTTTACCCGAAAGCTGTTCTTCGTCAAGGAGGCCGACGCGCTGGTGTTGTGCCCAGGTGGTTTCGGCACTCTCGACGAGGCACTGGAAGTCCTGACCCTGATCCAGACCGGCAAGAGCCCGCTGGTACCAGTGGTGTTGCTGGATGCGCCGGGCGGTGGTTTCTGGCAAGGCGCCCTGGACTTTATCCGCAGCCAGTTGGAAGCCAATCGCTACATCCTGCCCACCGACCTCAAGCTGATCCGCCTGGTCTACAGCGCCGAAGAAGCAGTCGACGAGATCAACCAGTTTTACGCCAACTTCCACTCCACACGCTGGTTGAAACGCGAGTTTGTGGTGCGCATGCATCATCCTCTGAGTGATAGCGCCCTGGCCCACTTGCAGGAAGAGTTTGCCAGCCTGCGACTCAATGGTGAATTCCAGCAACTCGCCTATACGGGCGAGGATCATGACGAACCGAGGTTCAGCCATTTGACACGCCTGGTGTTCAACTTCAACGGCCGCGACCAAGGGCGACTGCGGGAATTGGTGGATTACATCAACCTGCCGGAAAACTGGGCACAGGCCCAGGGCAAAACGCAGCAACGGGTGACGCCAGAACCCGCGTGATTTTTTGCAGGCGAAAAAAAAGGCCCACTATTTTCATAGTGGGCCTTTTGTTTTGTGGCTTTCAGTCGTCCATATCCCGGCCGCTTAACAAGCGACTGATCATGTCCATGGAAAACCCGCGATAACTCAGGAAGCGCCCCTGCTTCGCACGCTCCCTGGCATCAATCGGAAGATGGCCCGCAAACTTGCGACGCCACGTATCTTCCAACTGCGACTGCCAACTGATACCGCACTCACGCAGGGCAAGGTCAATATCAGCACGTTGCAGGCCGCGCTGGCTAAGCTCTTCGCGAATTCGCGCCGGGCCGTAGCCAGAGCGCGCTCGGTAAGACACAAAGCTTTCAAGGTAACGGGCTTCCGACAACAGGCCTTCTTCCGTCAACCGGTCGAGGGCTGTTTCGATCATCTCAGGCTCTGCGCCGCGCTGACGCAACTTACGCGTCAGCTCGACTCGACCATGCTCGCGGCGAGCGAGCAGGTCCATCGCAGTGCGCCGAACGGCGACAAGTGTATCCAGTACAACAGTCATCGTTTGCTTCAGATGTCAGTGTCGGCTTCTTCCATTTCGTCAACCGGTTCGCGGTTGGCGGCAGCTTTCACGTCTGGCGCTGGGGTCAGCAGCTTGTCGCGAATCTGCTTCTCAAGCGTGGCAGCGATATCCGGGTTGTCCGCCAGGAACTTGGCCGAGTTGGCCTTGCCCTGACCGATCTTGCTGCCGTTGTAGGCATACCAGGCACCGGACTTCTCGACGAAACCGTGCAGCACGCCCAGGTCGATCATCTCGCCGTTCAGGTAGATACCCTTACCGTAGAGAATCTGGAACTCGGCTTGACGGAATGGCGGCGCCACTTTGTTCTTCACGACCTTGACGCGGGTTTCGCTACCGACAACCTCGTCACCTTCCTTCACCGCGCCAGTACGGCGGATGTCCAGACGGACCGAAGCGTAGAACTTCAGCGCGTTACCACCGGTGGTGGTTTCCGGGCTGCCGAACATCACGCCAATCTTCATACGGATCTGGTTGATGAAGATCACCAGGCAGTTGGCGTTCTTGATGTTACCGGTGATTTTACGCAGCGCCTGGGACATCAGGCGGGCTTGCAGGCCTACGTGCATGTCGCCCATTTCGCCTTCGATCTCAGCCTTGGGTACCAGGGCGGCCACGGAGTCGACCACGATCACGTCGATGGCGTTGGAGCGCACCAGCATGTCGGTGATTTCCAGGGCTTGCTCACCGGTGTCCGGCTGGGAAACCAACAGGTCATCAACGTTGACGCCCAGCTTGCCGGCGTATTCAGGATCCAGGGCGTGCTCGGCGTCGACGAACGCGCAGGTGGCGCCCATCTTTTGCGCCTGGGCGATCACCGACAGGGTCAGGGTGGTTTTACCGGAAGATTCAGGACCGTAGATTTCAACGATACGGCCTTTTGGCAGGCCGCCAATGCCGAGCGCGATGTCCAGACCCAGAGAGCCAGTGGAAATAGCCGGGATCGCCTGGCGGTCGTGATCGCCCATACGCATTACGGCACCCTTGCCGAATTGACGTTCGATCTGACCCAGGGCCGCAGCCAAGGCTTTCTTCTTGTTGTCGTCCATTAAAGTCCTCACGTAATCAATAAGGCCTGACGGCCAACACCTGTATAAGTAGACAGTATTGTTCCACAAAGATCCGAGATCGCCTACCCCTGATTTTCTATTTCTGCTGCAGCTCGTCGCAACAAGCCCTCTAGCGCGGCCTTTACCGTTTGTCGGCGGACTTCGTCGCGGTTGCCGGGGAAGTGCGCAAGCTCGGCCGTGACCTCGTCGCCCACCGCAAAGGCCAGCCAAACCGTACCCACCGGCTTGTCTGGCGAACCACCATCCGGGCCGGCGACACCGCTGACCGCCACGGCAAAACGCGCCAGGCTTTTTTCCTGCGCACCACGGGCCATCGCCTCGACCACTTCCTGGCTGACAGCGCCTACTTTACCGAACAGTTTTTCCGGCACATTCAACTGCCGGGTCTTCTGCCGGTTGGAATAGGTGACATAGCCCGCCTCGAACCAGGCCGAGCTGCCCGGGATCCGCGTAATGGCCTCGGCAATCCCGCCGCCGGTGCAGGACTCGGCAGTGGTGACGTGGGCACTGAGCACCTGCAAACGGCGACCCAGTTCAGCAGCCAGTTGAGTGATTTCCTTCACGGTCGTCTCCAGGAGTGGGCGGGGGTTCGCCTACCCTACAGGAGCCTATAGGCCTTGCAAGGTACTGAGTGCATCAAGAGACTAACGCCCGACGGCCCGCACATACGCCTGGCAGCTCGCACCGATCCAGCGCAACGCACCTAGCCACCGCATAACACCGCCCTCGCCCGTGCCCATAGCCGCAAACGCTCGTCCAGGCCATTGAGGCCGCCATTGATACGCCGAGTGATGGAAGTGAACTGGCCCCTATCGGCCAGTTCATTCAGACCGTTGCTCTGCCAAAACCAGGCTGCCGATTCACAAGCCCATTGCGGTTGCTCCAGCAATTGCGGCTGTTGCAGCAGGCGATCGTCGCCAAATAACCCTTGGCTGCAGGCCAGGTAATTACGCCGCCCCGTAATCTGGATCAGCCCCCTGCCCCTATACTTTTGGCCATCGCCATCCGCCTCGGGCGTATTGCCCAGGCGGGCGGCCAGCGCACCGGTATCGTATTTGCTCAAATATTGATCGCTGCCCAGTTCTCGCACATAGAGCAACTGGCCAGATTCGTGGCCGATCTGGGCGAGGAACGCGGCAGTGCGCTCAGGTGTGGTGATTTGGTGGTGGGACATGGCCGCGTTTAACGCAGAAATAAAAACTCCCGCTTTAAGGCGGGAGCTTGGCAAGACTTTAACTAGCTGTTGCTCAGATAGGACCATACAGCCCTCCTCCTTGAGGTCGAGCTTTCAGTAACACACGAACTCAAGCGTATTTTTCATTCAGTGCGTACAAGATCGCGCAGGTTTCTGCATCAAGTACGCCATCATAGTTTTCAGGCCGAAAGTGCAGTTGAAAGGCCCGCACCAGGTTACTAAAAAACACGTCCGAGGCCGGTGTTTCAACGCCGTAGCCATAACGGGAAAACACCTGAATCACTTGTTCGCGCCCAGGCATTCCGTCACTGAATTGCTGATGGTATTTGCCTTTCACTGCTTCGTCGTACCAGGCGCCAATGCCGGCCTCAGCAAGGTCTTTCCACGGAAGCTTCGGACCCGGGTCTGACTTGCGACCGACCGCAATATCAGAATGGGCGACCACGTTTTTCGGCGTCATGTCCGGGTAACGTTGCAGGATGTTCCTCGCCAATTGCTTGAGCGCTCGGATTTGCGAAGCCTGGTAGTCGGGGAACGTGAATACGCCATCGACGTCCGTAGCCTGATTGACGATCTCGATGCCGATAGAGGTGTCGTTCAAGCCTGAGCGACCGGCCCACTGGCTAACACCTGCATGCCAAGCCCGGTCCTCTTCCGCCACCAGATTGAAAATCTTCTGCCCCTTGAAGCCCGCCGCACGGTAGCTCGGATCAGTCGGGTCAGGGATCAGGTAGTGAGCACTTGCAGCCCCGGTGGTCAGAGCCTTGACCGAGCCAGCAAAGTCCAAAGCGGTGTAATGCAACACCAGGAACCGTACACGTTTGCCGTAAGGCTCCAGAGTGCGATAAGCGTTGTAGTCAATCGTAAACATAGAACATACCTCTTTCCTATAAGTCCTTTTAAATATTACGCAGCACAAACGCCTTGAATTACTCGCAGGCTAACCCTGCGCTACGGCGTCTTCACCGCGTTTTAAAGTTCCATCTTTCCCCTGCCGCTAAGATGCCAACCCCGCCGCCATGATCGAACTGCGATACCCCGTCGCCGGGTCGCCGACGTGGATCACTTTGGTGATCGACCAACGCCCCTGCATATACGAAGGCCAGGTTTCATCCAGCACCAGCAAGCCTTCGGCGGCGAGCAACGGGTTACCTGGGCAATCGATCTGCAGCTTCAAACCTTCACGGCCCACCCGGCGCAGCTCGCCTTCGGCCACAGCGCGGGCTTCGGCTTCGTTCTGGCAGCGCTGGCGCAAGGTCTTGAACGGGGCAATTCCGACCTGGACCACGCGCTGTTTGCCGGCGGCAGCGTCCCACCAACTGACGCGGCTGCCCATGTATTTGGAGCGCGACTTTTCGTCGAGCTTGGCGGTAATGAAGGCGTGCTCACCGGGCCGATTGTCCTCGGTTACCGACAATTTCACTGGCGGCAATAGCTGCCCGGAGAGTGACTTGGCCTGCCCCGCTTCGGCCAGCACATAGAGTTCGTTGAACGGTTTGGTGACCGCGTTGTAGCGCTTGGCCAGGCGGGTGATGAAGGCCATGTCGCTTTCGTTGGACTGGTCGATATGTGCAATCGCAATACCGTCCAGCGCCGGCGCCACACGCGGTGAAAAACCGTGACGGCTGACCAGTTGGCGAAACAACGCGCCCAAGGTGGTCGGCCCATGGCTGGCGGAGCGGCGCTGGCGATAGCCGCTTTTATCCACCTCGCTGAAGGGCGCGGCGGTGGCCACGATCATCAAGCGCATCGGAAACAGCACCGGGGTTCGTTGGGTGACGATAAATTCGCCTTTTTCTACCAGCCCGGTTTCCTGGTAGCCGACGCGCAAACCGATCTTGCCACTCAGGCTGGGCAAGCCCTCAAGCCCCTCGATATTGAGGGTCAGTTCCAGGCGGTCGGTCTCGATGCCTGCGGCGTCGGTGTGGCTCCAGTGCATCAGGCGTTGATTGAGCAGCGCCGCGTTGGCGCCGTAGAACTCTACGATCGGGGTAAATCCCTGTGCCATGCAGCCTCCTTAATCCCAGGCCAGAACGGGTCGTACCGCAGCCGGCCGTGTTTGCATCTCAGGCACGATCACCCAGACGCCAGCCGGCAGTACCGGGCCGTATTCGGCCAGTTCGGGGTTCAGGCGCCAGAGGGTTTCTTCCGCCGCATCATCGCAACGCCCCATCTCGCGGTAGAGCAACAGGTTGACCGAATCACCGGCGATACTTCGCACTTTACGCATTGACGAATTCCTCCAGCTCAAGGGCCCAGGTCATGACCATGGCGGTGCCGTCATCAATCACGTTGCTTTGGGTTTCCACCACCGAGTTGATGCGCCACAGGCCCCAGTTACGGCCGATGCCATCGACCAGCGGCAAAGGCGCCCGCGCATTTTGCAGGGCGCGCAATTCGTCCAGGCGCTGCATGCCGGTGGCGTACATGGCCGTGCCGTTGAACGTGAGTTTTTCCAGCTTCTGGCCGTTCTGCCGCGACTGGGGTTTGCTGGCGATAATCGCCAGGTCACTCCAGCCGCCATCGCTGTTGCGAATCAACGATGAATAGGCAAACCCTCGAGACAAGCCAAAGATAAAGTCGCCGAGCACCATTTGTTGTCGCATCAATCACCTCCTGGAGGATCGGCCAGTGCCGCGTTGCGCCGAATGCCAAGGGAGTCGGTAACCATCGGCATGCATTGAAATTGCAGGGCCTGGATCACTTGGCTGACGACCTGCTGGGCATCGGCGGGGTTGACGCCGGTGATCTGGATACTGGGTGAGATCGTGACCTGAACGTTGTCGGTACGGGCACTGTTGAGTTCCTTGCTCAGCGCATTGGGCGCGGGCAGGCGATCATTTGAGCCGAGCAGTTTATCACCGAGCCAACTGCCCGCTTCGCTGCCCAGCAAGCCACCGATAGCGCCGCCGATTGCAGTGCCGACACCGGGGAAGATCAGGGTGCCGATAGCGGCGCCGGCGGAAGCTCCGGCCCAGGCACCACCGGCAGTGCTCAGGCCAACACCAACAGCCTTGGCGTCGCCGTTGCGTACGCCCTGGACCACATCCATGGCGGTGTCGACATACTTCAGCGGGCCAATCCGACGAGCACCGGCCAACCCCAGTTTGCTCACTGTTCCCAGCGGGTTGGCGGGCATCTTCAGCGGGCCAGGCAGAGGCTCACGTGTGAAATTGCGAGCCTGTGGCGGGGCAGTTACCCGACCTTCGGAAGGCATGGGGATGAGCTTGCGCTCCAAGGCTTCGATCAGCCCTGGGCCTCTGCTCGCGGTCGACTGGCCCGCAGATCCGTTCTTCCTTCGACTGTTCGCCACGGCCACACGAGGTTGCAACCGTCGAACCGGGCCACCGGCATCGAAACCTAAAAACGGCGCAGGCAACAATGCCTTTGCATCACGTTCGAGGCTGGTCAGGATCCGCGCAAACACCCCGCCGTTCTTGGTGGCGGGCGATCGTTTGGTCGAGGCTGTCTTCGGTGCAACCCGTTGTTTTTTCGGCCTGTTCTGAGTGTTTTGCCTGCTTTGCCTGTTCTGCGAGTTCTGCGAGTTCTGAGTGTTTTGAGAGCTCTGCTTTTGTTGCGACTTTGACTGACGAGCGCTCTTTTTCCCGCGGGAACCCTGTGAGCGCGAACGGCGACCTTCGATAGGGTGCTGAGTTGCCGCTGCACAGCAGCATGACTTGTCTTTCTCAGCACCGCCCTCCTTGAACAGCTTGCCAACACCGGGAAGCCTACCCAGGGTCGCATCGACTACGTTGCCTGCAACGCGGGTTTTGATCGTGTCTCCCAAACCTGAGAAAAATTCGGAAAACACCGGCGTAACAGCGCCAGCCGTTTTAATCGCACCCGCCAGAGCCGGTGACTCTTCAGCAGCGCCATTGGCGCTATCCACCAGGCTCGTCTTGGCTTTCAGCCAAAGCGTTTCGCCCCATACTGGTGTGGCATCCAGGGTCTTAGAGAAACGCTTGCCGCTTTCGCTGGACTCCTCGCGCAGCACCTTGATCGACTTTTCCGAAGTCGCTGTTTGGTCAAATTTCAACTGGCTGCCTGAATGCTGCAGCGCACTTGCCAGGTCGATTATCTGCGCGCTGCCCAGCGTCATGGCCTCGCGGGTATGGCGCATATCCTCCGAGGTGGTCGAAGCGGACTCAGACACGGTCTTCGATTCTGTTCGCTCATCCCCTTTGGACGAACGCATAGCAATCGCCCTCAGCGACGACAAGGCGGTATCGAGAGAATGCACACCCTCACGCAATGAGCCGAGCGACAGTGCCAGCTCATCAAGTTTGAGCGTCGCGTTAGTGAGCGCGGCAACTGTTCCGGACAAGTCAGCCAAACCTGTTGATGGGGTTGAGCTGCCAACCGACAAAGCGCCAGGGCTGACGATATCGGCGTCAAGTGCGCCGTCTGTACTGCCGAACGCATCCCGGCCATTCTTGGCGACGGCATATGCGAGCGAATAACTGTTCTGCATCCCGCTTACTCCTGTTTAACGCCAAGGCGAGTGATCGCAATGTCGTAGCGGCGCAATGCTTTTCCGGCGTCCCAGTCGAGGATCTCCGCCTCATTGACCGAATAGATCAGCGGCACCACATCGAGGATTACTTCGATGTCGCGCTGCGAAAGAAGTCCGCCGGTTGATTTAAAAAATCGTCGATACGCTCCTGCAGTTCCGTCCAGTCGGGCACGGTCAAACCGGCCAGGTCGGGGATCATCAGGCCAGTGCAATGGGCGGTGATGAACTCGGCACGCTCTTTGTTGGTGGCGAGTTTTTTCATCACTTTGGTGGCGCGCAAGGCCGGCATCTCCAGGGGCAGTTCGGTCAGGGTTCGGCCGGCTGCATCCAGGGGCAATAGCAGTTGGACGGGTTGGTCGTGGGGCGTCGGCTCGTGCTCATCCATGAAGAACGACGCCGGGCGCGTCGACATTTCGTGTACGTACTGGGCAATACTCACGTAGTCCGGGCGTTTGAGCTGATCGAGCTCTTTTTCCGACAGGCCGGTGGCGAGTTTCGCCAGTTCAAAGAACTGGTCGTCCTCGTCGTCACCGGCCCGGGCCAGCGCGTCTTTTTGCGCGGCGTAGAACAACGGCTTGAGTTGAACCTGCTGGATCGTCGCGCCGGTGTCGGCGGTGATCGGGGACAGCAGGAGGTGCAGCGGTGGCATCCAGGCCATGGGGCAATTCCTTGGTGAAGTATGGGGGCGAGCACGCCCGCCCCCGAGGTTTACGGCATCAAAACGGCGCGGCGGGCATCGCCAAGAATGTCGACACCGTTGAGCACGAATTTCTGGGTGCGCACGTCGATATCGATTACCGAAATGCCATTTTCCAGACGGTTGTAGGTACGGCAGGCCAGTTCCAGCGTGGTGAGCGCCTTGTCGCCCATCTTCAGCTTCGCCTCCTCCAGGGATTTGAGCTTGCCGCCGACGGTGTGGTAGGTGAAGTAGGTCTTGCCATCCTGGTCCTGGCCGGCTTCACGCACGTTCAGCAGGATGTCGTCGCCCATGCGTACGCCTAGGGCGAGCATGATTTCCGGACCGGCGCCCTGGAGAACCAACTTGGCATTCAGCACCTTGCCGCTCTTGGCCATTTCTTCGGCGATGAAACGCCCGCCGGACATGGCTTCCATGTCGAACTCGATCTTCGGCGGGGTGAACTCTTCCACGGTTGCGGACAACGGCAGGCCTTGAAGGGTGGCCGCAATGGCCTGTCTGACTCGGTTGGTAAACATTAGAGAACGTCCTCCAGGAATTGCTCGATGATTTCATCGCGGGCGTTGAGTTGATAAACCATGTGTTCGTTTGGCGCGTAGCGGCCGTAGTCGATAACGATGAACCAGGTGCCGTTCTTGTACTTCTCGACGCTGTTCAATTCCGGGTGCAGGTACACGCTGCCGCCGGGGATGGTTTCGTCGGCGACCAGGGTTTGCAGCCAGTCGTTGATGCGCTTGACCTCCTGGTCCATGAAGGACTTGGTGAGGTTCTTGGCCATGGCTTTCTGGCCGGCCTTGACCAGCTTGCGGCTGATGGCATCTTCCAGGCCGACGTAGCTGATGAACTTGCCGGTGATGGAGCGGTTACCCAGCAGTGAGAAGCCGCCAAGGATGGTGCGAGCGTAGTAGCTCACGCCATAGCGATTGAGCAGGTCGCCTTCGGTGGAGGTGTCGAGGATGTTGTACTCGACCACGCGGGAAACGTCCTCGGCGAACGTCACTTGGTTGCCCGGGCTTTCCCACTGCTTGACCTTGGCCAATGCGGCGATGGCCAGCGAGGAGGGCGACAGGAACACGTTTTTCTTTGCAGCCTTGGAGTACACCGCCGGCATGTTGTGCACCAGCAGGCAGCGGTCGAAACCGAGGTCGGCACCACCCAGCTCGCCGCTGTAGGTCACTTGGTCTGCGACCGGAGCGTCCTTGCCATCCAGCACCACACGGGCCTTGATGCGCTTGCCAAACGAGGCAAACTCACCGGCCACGGCCTTGGTGCCGGTAAAGCCTGGGGCGCCGATGATGGTCAGGTCTTCAGGGACGCTGCTCAAGGCAGCCAGGCCCAGCTTGCGACCGGTGACCGGGTCGTTGCCGCCGATCACGTTGTTGATCGTGTCAGCTGGCGTAGCGCCCTCCTCCACAATGACCACGTAGACCGGCACTTTGACCACTTTCAGGATCTGGTAGACGGCTTGAAACAGCGTGCCAGTCTCCGCGCCGGTAGGGTCCAGCAACGCCTGGGTGGTGAAGCTGTTGATGCGGAACGGGGCGTTTTTCGGGATCGATGCATGGGCATTGGGGGCGGTGCCCACCAGGCCAATGACGTTATCGCCCAGGCCACCCATGGCCTCGGGGGATTCAGTGGCATTCACGGTGATGCCGTTGTGCTCGAAGTTCAAAACCTCAGCCATGATTAGTCAGCCTTCTTGGGGGTGGAGTTGAGGACGCTGGTCAGTTCCAGGCGGCCAGCGGTGCGCAGGGCAGATGCTTCGACGTCGAGCAGTTCCAGTTCTTCGCCAGCGGTGGACCAGTGGCCGTTACCGATGGGGAATGGGATGAGGACGGTGTAGGTTTGGCGGGTGGGCATGGGTGGAAATCTCCGGGTGGAAAATGCCAAAGCCCCTATGGAAGGGGCTTTGGGGAGGCGAAAAAAAACCGCTTTCGCGGTGGGTATCAGGTGCGGTCAGGCAGGGGGTAGAGCGCCTTGATTTCGGCGACTTTGTCACGCCAAGCCTTTTCTTTTTCCGGGGTTTCGTCGTACTGCCACTCTAGAAACAGTGGGTCAGCTTGGATCTCATAAAGCGCGCGACGTGCAGCAATGTTGCTTGCCAGCTTTTCAGTGCGTGTAGCTTCTTCACAGAGTTCGTCGGCGCGAGCTTCGCTAAACCCTAGCGAAATAAGTGTCGGTCGATCAGCCGGAACATTGATGAGTACTTCGCCAGAGTCAAGCAGTAGCGTTTTAATAGAGCCAGCCATATTCAAACTCCTTTGACTGCATAGCGTTGATCGTTATCCAACGTATAGGCCATTCTACTTTCAGGATAGGTGACGCCCATTTCAGGCGCGGTCATAACGAAAGGTTTTACCTTCCAAGATATCTCATAGTCAGCCGTAACCGCCTGACTCAACTCAACCTCGGCGTCTGAGCGGCTGAACTTCACAGGCTCCTCAAAGCTCTTAGTAACAATATAACTCAGCCCCCCTCGCAAGTAGCAGCCAGACTCTTGTGGAGAACTTACTAACGTACCCACAGGCTGATTAAGCCAAATAGGCTTCAACCCAGTTACCGGACGAACATAGGAAAGCATCCCAAATTGAGCGCATCGAACAGTTTCACGATACGTTTGGGATATACGCTTGACTGTCAAAAAATTTGCATCTCCATTCCAAGGAATTCCGCACCCTTCCATTTGGAGGTTCAAGCCAGCAACATGAGGTTCAAAGTTATTATTAAAGGGATTCAATTCGTGGTTTTGAGCGTGGTTCCTAGATATGATTATTTCAGATATCCCCTGCTCGTTACCTGGCATACGCCACCAGACCGGGTAAAAAATATCGGTGGACAACCCAGTAAGATCAATCATCTGTGAGTAAGACGCGCGACCATTAAGGTCCTTGGCCTGCACGCGGCCTCGCCAAGCAGAAAACTGTTCTTGAGCAGCGTCCATCCGAGCATCAATTTTTCCGATCTGATTAGTCACCGTATCGGTAAGCTTATTACATGCATCCACAACTTTCGTGATAGTCGCTTCAATTCCCATCTTCAACTCCCTGTCAATTAATCTTTCCAGCACTTTTATCAGTGCGATTACTTCGCCTCGATGTGCATAACCCGCAACATCAAATCCACATGGCGGGACATATTGCCAACCGAAGCCGCCGCCATAATCGCGATCTCCTCAGCTAACAACACATTCAAATTTTCGCTCCCCACCACAATCGTCACGCTATCCGCCGGCAACGGCGAAATATCCAGCGTGAACTTCTGCAGCACCCTCGCCGCCGCCGCTTTATACGTCAGCAACTTCCCCGCCACGGAATACACCGCCAGCAAGGTCCCGCTGGCGAGGTAAAAACCGAACTCGCCAATCTCATACTCTGCGTCGCCATCAAACAGCGCGGCCATCCTGAGTTGCCGGTCGCCCAGGTCTTCGTAATCCACGATGGCAACTCGCTGGCGCTCATCACGCAAGGCCACTTCTGTGCCGTCGGGGTTGTAGCGGCCGGTACCGGCGCCGATGTGGGTGATTTCGCCTTTCAGGCCCTGGTTCTTTGCCTGCAGCACTTCATCCAAACCCTTGGAGGTGAAGCGCACCAGGCGCGTGATTTCATCTGTCATGGCTGCGCCCTGAGGTCGTAGTCGTTAATGGTGTAGTGCCGGGCAACCCCGGCACTGTTTAGTCGGGCGGCAAGCCCGAGTTCAGGTAGCGCACCTTCAAGCTGCAACTCGCCATCGCTCAGGGGTATGTGGGCGGCGCTGTTGAAGGAGACGGCACCGTGTAGCTTCACCTCGGGCAAGGCGCCGGGTCGGCTGTCGTCACCGATGCTCAGTGCCGGGTCCGCTGCGGCGGCGACACGCAAGCCTTGGCTGGTTTCATGCACGATGGTAATCGTCGCCTGATCCCGCTCACTCTTGGCCGCATTGATACGCCGGATCAGCCGGTTGTGATCGCCGCTGGACCAACTGCGCCCGATGATCGCCTGCACATCGAAGGTGTAAGGCACACCCAGTGGCCGCTGCTGATACCAGGCGCTGATGTTGGGGGTGAAGCCCAATGACTCCACCGCATAACTGAGTGCCTTGGGTGTACCGGCCTGGCGTTGGATCTGCCAGGACAAGGCCACGGTCAGGCGCTTTTCCGCTTCGCTGGCGTCGGCATCCCATTCGCTGACGCCACGGTCGGCGGCCAGGTAAGGAAGAAATTCGCTGGGGGTTTGCAGCGGGTTCATCAACGCTGGAAACGGCGGCGTGACGCGCTCGAGCAATTTGCCGAAGCCCAGCTCCAGGGCCTTTTCCAGTGACGAACTATTGGCCGGCAACAAACTCGCTTTGGGTCCACTCATAGCGTGCGCACCTCCACCTCGACACCCGTGCAATACGGGGCCTGGAACGCGGTGCTGACAATCGGCGCCAGCGGTTCAAGGATGTGCAGTTGCGCGGCGCCGGCACTGTGGATGGCGTAGTCGATCCAACTGGGGTCAACCCGCCCTTCCAGGCGATGGCAGGACTCTGCGTAGTCTTGAAGCAGTTTCTGCGCGGCCACTTGCGTCAGCCCCGAATCCGGGCCGGCGTTGATCTTGGCCACCACGCGAATTTTGTAAGGTTGAATCTGAGCGCCCTGGACAGTGACAAGGTCGGTTTCGGGCCGTACATCCGGGCGTGCGAAATGTCGACGTACGCCGTCAAGCAAGTCAGCAGATGGCGTGCCGTCGCCTTCCCTGGAAAGCACGGTGACCATCACTTCACCCGGCGCTGTGCGTCGACCGTTGCCGTCTTTGATCTGGGCTGCATAACCGTCCGGATCGAAGGTGTAGGTGACCGTCACCACGCCTGGCGTCGCGCTTTGCACTTTCACCGCAGGGCGCTCGCCGAGGGTGAACACTTCGCGGCGATACTGCATCCGTGAACCTGCTGCCGGGGCGTGGGGTGCCAGGTAATAACGCAGGCGAGCGTCGTCGTCGCTTTCCAGGGTGGGCGGCACAGGCGGGAAAGCCGCTGGGTCGCCGGGGTCGAGCACTTGGCGTTCCAGGCCCATATCAGCCAGGCGCGCATCCAGGTTGCTGCCGGTGGCCCACCACGCCAGCATCTGCTTGATACGGGTGTTGTATTTGCGCTCATGGGTTTGCAGGCGGACGCAAAAAGCTTCCAGCGCCAGGGTCAGCAGTTCACTTTCGTTGTCGAGGCTGACCTTGAGTTTGGCCGCGCTTTGCGGCGCGCGGGTGGCGACGTAGTCGATGACGAACGCCTTGAACTCGGCCAGCAACGGTTCGAACTCATCCACCGTGATGATGGCCGGTTCCGCCAGTTGGTTCTGGCCGGGGATCAACATACTCATGTCACGACCTCGAAGGATTGTTGGCGGTTTTTCCAGGTGCCGGCGAACCGCAGCAACAGGCCGGCGCCCTGGCGAGTGGCGACGATGACCTGAGGGTCAAAATCGCTGATACCGTTGTGGGTGTTGTAGAACGCCTGGGCGGCGTGGCTTTGGGCGAGGATCAGCAGGTCGTCACCGAGGTTTTGCCCAAGCAGTTGCGGGATCAGCGAGCCATACAACGGACGCTTTTGCCGAGTGCCCACTGGGGTGGTCAGCGCTCGGGTGGCGCGCTGCACGAATTGCAGCCAGTCATCGACGGCTGCCCCGGTGTTCCTATCGATTCCGATCATGGGAGGTCCTTATCGGGGGCTGATGACGCGTCCTTGATGGTCCACCACCGGGCCGCTGAAGTGCGCGCCGCCGGCATCCAGCGACAGGCTGGTACCACCGATTTGCAAGGTGATGCCCTGGGCACTCATGGTCAGGCTGGCGGCACCGACTTTAATGTCGACCTGCTCACGGGAACCGCTGACCGTGGTGGGGCCGTTGGCCCAGTTAAAGGTGTGGCTGGCGTCGTCGTAGTCGCTTTGGGTACCGTCTTGATGGCGGCGCCGGGTCAGCGTCGCAACGCTGGAGACCGGCGGAAAGCGATCGCTGTTGAGACCGAACAGCGCTACGGACTGTGCACCGCCCTCCCCACCGCCGTAGTTAAGCAACAGGCATTGCTCGCCTACCGTTGGAATGCGGGTTTCCGTTTGCGCGCCGGCGCTGGGGTTGAAAAAGCGGATCGCCGGCGTGAGCAAGTCACCATGGCTGACCTTGCAGGTGTTGCTGGCAGCGTCTACCTGTTGGCAGACGCCAATCCGGCAGAAACTTTCGGCGCGTCGGTAAAGGTCTTCGAGTTGGGTTTCCATCTCCGCCAGCCGCTCGACAATCGGTCCCAACTGCATGCGTAACAGCGCGTCGAACATGGGCTACTCCGCCAGTGGCTTGTATTGATCCGGGTCGTCGATGTTCGAGACGTCCCAGGTGCAGGCGAACAGCGGTTGGCCTGTAGGATCGTTGAGTAACGCCGGCCCCAGATAGAGGGTTTGGGTGAAGGAAACGGTCCAGGTGTCGTAGTCCGAATCGAGGGTGCTACGCACCGCGGGGGCGGCGACGATGTTCGCCGGCAAATCGCACTGCGCCTGGGGCAGGTTCCAACGGTTATCCAGCACCAGGTCCATGAGTTGGCTGGCGAGGTCGCAGGCATCAAAAGGCAATGCACCCGGCGCGACCATGGCCCTGAGTGAAATGGCCAACACGTGGGCCTTACGCCCTTCGCGGGAGCGAATGCCCGGGCCATTGCCTTCGACCGTGACCCGCACGCCGGTTTTCTCAGCGTCGCCCTGGAAGTCCTGGTGGCTGCCGACCTTGAGGTCCGGGAAGGCAGCATGCAGCGCTGCGCCGATGGCCTGGGGCAGTTGGGATGGCTTTTCGATAAAGGTCATTTTAAGTAGCGTCCTTGCAACGGTTACTGCGGGTCCTGGTGGGAGCCTTCGTTGACGCCTATGCGCTTGGCCGCCCACCGTTCATAAAGGCCGATGGCTACATCTGCACCGGCCATGGCGGTCAGGCAACCAATGGCGCCGGCCGTCCAGATCGACATGCCGGCGGCGTAGCACAGCATCAGGGCTGAAACCCCGCAGACCATGCAGGCCCCGGAGCGCAGCGCCAGACGGCGGATCAGCGACCAGCCGCGGGCGCCTTCTTTATCTGCACGCCACATTTCTCCAGAAACACCGCCGATCACGGCCAATATGATGACCAGCCAGATAGGCATTTCCGCTAACGCTTGCTGTTCATTTGTCATGTCACGCCTCCTGGCTGAGCACTAGATAGTCCATTTTTCATATACAAACGCTTCGATAGGTAGGCATTCCAAAAAGCCCGGTTGCCCGGGCTTTTCAGTAATGATGTCCTCGGACTTTCGGCGCTACTGGCGCGGTACGGTCCTTTCCTCAATGTTTTTTCCGACCACGATCCCTGTCTGCCGGATAACTGTTTCTGGTGCTTTACGCTGCACACCCGGGTCAGTTGCCAACCCTCTGAACCGTTAAGGCCGGTTCATCGCTGCCTGTTTTCTTGAAGCGGTACTACTAAAGAGCGTCGGCATCCTTGCCGGTATTGCCTGGCATCCCTGCCATCGCTTCGATGGCGTCCTTGCCGATGTTGCGTGCCTTCCTTGTCGTCCTTGGCAGCATCCTTGCTGCCTCCACCAGGCCTTGTTGGCTGGCTTGAGGTGAAGAATATGCATGTATGCATATACAGTCAATGCACAAATGCATTTATTTTTGCTGTGGAAATGCGCAGATGCATTGGCGGCCTTGTGGGCCAGGGGTTTGCTGGTTTTCTCCAGGCGAAAAAAAGCCCGCTCATTGGCGGGCTGTGTCTTACGCGGGGAGGTTAACGGGCGTACATGCCCCACCAGAAAACATGACCGAGGATGCTGATCTGCTCATCCTGGATATCCTGGAAGCTGTAGTCCTCATCCGGATGCTCATCACGATTGAAACTGCGCAGGCGAATCCCGGAAGGCAGGCGGTAGAGCTGTTTAACCCGCAGCTGGCCGTTGTGATTGATGGCATAAAGATCGCCGTCGACGATATCGCCAATGCCGCTCTTGCCGGCGTTCACCCCAACCGTCGCGCCGTCGCGCAACACCGGCAACATACTGTTGCCGCGCACAGTCACGCACTTGGCCTGGTCGAACTGCACACCGTTATGCCGCAGGCTGCGCTTGCCGAAGCGCAGGCTGGCCTTCTCGCTTTCCTCGATGACGAATCTTCCTGATCCAGCAGCCAATTCAACCTCGCGCAGAAAGGGGATCGACACCTCGTCATCATTAACAGGCGTGTCGTCGTCCCACAGGCTTATGTCCTTGAGTTCCGAATGCATCGGGTCGCGCCCGTCATCACGCACAGCACCCAGCGTCGCGCGCCCGCGCAAGTAGTCGGTGCTGACGCGGAAGTACTCGGCGATGCGCGAGATGTGTTTATCCGACGGATCAACGATCTTGCCGCTGAGGATCCGGGACAGTGTGGATTGAGGCACACCGGTGCGCCGGTGAAGCTCCGTGGGGGAGATCCGGTCGCGATCCAGCAGCTCTCTTAAGACGATAGAAACGTTGCGTTTTTGCATAACGGGGATAATGGCGGGTGTTTGGGAGGTTGGCAAATGCTAATTTGCATATTTTATGCATTTACTAGGCCGACTCCTTTCTTGCGGGAGGCGACCAAGCCTGGGATTGACGCTATGGCAGGCGCGCTTCCCCTTTTAACGATTGGTATCGGGGCGGCACCGCTTTTGCTTTTTACCTATCCGTTTGCGACCTGCGAACCCCCGACCTCGCGTGTTAACCTTGCCGCCATCGCAAAAAATGTTGGGCCAAGCGCCCCCTTTGCCCCATCACTTTCAACGAATTTGCCTACTACCCAATGAGTAAAAACACTTCAGATCTGTCCTCCCACACCCCGATGATGCAGCAGTACTGGCGCCTCAAAAACCAGCACCCTGATCAGTTGATGTTCTACCGCATGGGCGACTTCTACGAGATCTTCTATGAAGACGCGAAGAAGGCCGCCAAGCTGCTGGATATCACCCTGACCGCACGCGGGCAGTCGGCGGGGCAGTCGATTCCGATGTGTGGGATTCCTTATCACTCGTTGGAAGGCTACCTGGTCAAGCTGGTAAAGCTGGGTGAGTCGGTGGTGATCTGTGAGCAGATCGGCGACCCGGCCACCAGTAAAGGGCCGGTGGAACGCCAGGTGGTGCGCATCATTACCCCGGGCACGGTGAGTGATGAGGCGTTGCTGGATGAGCGTCGGGATAACCTGATCGCTGCGGTTCTGGGCGATGAGCGTCTGTTCGGCCTTTCGGTGCTGGATATCACCAGCGGCAATTTCAGCGTGCTGGAGATCAAGGGCTGGGAGAATCTGCTGGCGGAACTGGAGCGCATCAATCCGGTGGAGTTGTTGATCCCGGATGATTGGCCCAAGGACTTGCCGGCGGAGAAGCGTCGGGGGACCAAGCGGCGTGCGCCGTGGGATTTCGAGCGCGATTCGGCGCTCAAAAGCCTGTGCCAGCAATTCTCGGTGCAAGACCTCAAAGGCTTCGGTTGCGAGACCCTGACCCTGGCCATTGGCGCCGCTGGGTGCCTGCTCAGCTACGCCAAGGAAACCCAGCGCACCGCCCTGCCGCATTTGCGCAGCCTGCGTCATGAGCGTCTGGACGATACCGTGGTGCTTGATGGCGCCAGCCGTCGCAACCTGGAACTGGACACCAACCTGGCCGGCGGACGTGACAATACGCTGCAATCGGTGGTCGACCGTTGCCAGACCGCCATGGGCAGCCGCTTGCTGACCCGTTGGCTGAACCGTCCACTGCGCGATTTGACTGTGCTGCAAGCGCGTCAAACTTCTATTACCTGCCTGCTCGACGGCTATCGCTTTGAAAAGCTGCAGCCGCAACTGAAAGAAATCGGCGATATCGAGCGCATCCTGGCGCGGATCGGCCTGCGCAATGCGCGGCCCCGTGACTTGGCGCGCCTGCGCGATGCATTGAGTGCCCTGCCGCAGTTGCAAGTGGCGATGACCGAACTGGACACGCCGCACCTGCAACAGCTGGCGGTGACTGCCGGCACTTACCCGGACCTCGCGGCGCTGCTGGAAAAAGCCATCATCGATAACCCGCCAGCGATCATCCGTGATGGCGGCGTGCTGAAAACCGGCTACGACAGCGAGCTGGATGAGCTGCAATCCCTGAGCGAGAACGCCGGGCAGTTCCTGATTGACCTGGAGGCCCGCGAAAAAGCCCGCACCGGTCTGGCTAACCTGAAGGTTGGTTACAACCGTGTTCACGGCTATTTTATTGAGCTGCCGAGCAAGCAAGCCGAGTCGGCGCCTATCGACTATCAACGTCGCCAGACCCTCAAGGGCGCCGAGCGCTTTATCACGCCGGAGCTCAAAGAGTTCGAAGACAAGGCGCTGTCGGCCAAAAGCCGCGCCCTGGCCCGGGAAAAAATGCTCTACGAAGCCTTGCTCGAGGACTTGATCAGCCGCCTGGCGCCGTTGCAAGACACCGCCGCCGCCCTGGCTGAACTGGATGTGTTGAGCAACCTCGCCGAGCGCGCGCTGAACCTTGATTTGAATTGCCCACGCTTTGTCAGCGAGCCGTGCATGCGTATCGTGCAAGGCCGCCATCCGGTGGTGGAGCAGGTACTGACCACGCCGTTTGTCGCCAACGACCTGTCGCTGGACGACGATACCCGCATGCTGGTGATCACCGGTCCGAACATGGGCGGTAAATCCACCTACATGCGTCAGACCGCGCTGATCGTGCTGCTGGCCCATATCGGCAGCTTTGTACCGGCGGCCAGTTGCGAGCTGTCCCTGGTGGACCGCATTTTCACGCGGATCGGTTCCAGTGATGACCTGGCCGGTGGCCGTTCGACCTTTATGGTGGAAATGAGCGAAACCGCCAACATCCTGCACAACGCCACCGAACGCAGCCTGGTGCTGATGGATGAAGTGGGCCGCGGTACCAGCACCTTCGATGGCCTGTCCCTGGCCTGGGCGGCGGCCGAGCGCCTGGCGCATTTGCGCGCCTATACGCTGTTTGCCACCCACTACTTCGAACTGACCGTATTGCCGGAAAGCGAGCCGCTGGTGGCCAACGTGCACCTCAATGCCACCGAGCACAATGAGCGCATCGTGTTCCTGCACCATGTGTTGCCGGGCCCGGCCAGTCAGAGTTATGGCTTGGCCGTGGCGCAACTGGCCGGGGTGCCGAATGACGTGATCACCCGCGCCCGCGAGCACCTCAGCCGTCTGGAAACCACGGCCCTGCCCCATGAAACCGTGGTCGCCAGCCCAGCCAAGGCAGCGAGCAAACCCAGTGCGCCGCACCAGAGCGATATGTTCGCCAGCCTGCCCCATCCGGTGCTGGATGAGTTGGCTAAGCTTGACTTGGATGGCTTGACGCCGCGTAAAGCGCTCGAAATGTTATATGCACTGCAGACTCGGATATAACGCAGACGCTTGCAAGCTGATAGAATCTCGCGCGGTTTGGGATGCTGCGGGCTTTTAGCCTGGTCCGCAGACTATCGCTCTCAAACCTCGCGAACCCCACCACAAGGGGTTTCGCTGCCGCCGCCTGAGGAGAAAATTAGAAATGACCTTCGTCGTCACCGACAACTGCATCAAGTGCAAGTACACCGACTGCGTAGAAGTGTGTCCGGTGGACTGCTTCTACGAAGGCCCGAACTTCCTGGTTATCCACCCGGATGAGTGCATCGACTGCGCCCTGTGTGAACCAGAATGCCCGGCCGTCGCTATTTTCTCCGAGGACGAAGTCCCGGCGGAGATGCAGGAGTTTATTCAGCTGAACGTCGAGTTGGCGGAAATCTGGCCGAATATCACTGAACGCAAAGACCCGATGCCGGATGCAGCGGAGTGGGATGGCAAGAAAGGTAAGATTGCAGACCTCGAGCGCTGATAGCGTCGTCGCCCCCAAAAGGCCCCTTCCGGGCCTTTTTGCGTTTCTGAGGATGGGTTTCACTTTCCTGCAGGCAAAAAAAGGGGCGGTATGACCCGCCCACATTTTTTCCCTAGTCCCTGTATTCCTTTTCATCATCCTGATGAATCGCATCCTGCGACGTTCCTTCAAACCATCGTTCCTTGATGGCTGTGTCAATCCGTGGACACAGGGCTGATGTTAGAGGGTTCGAAGAGAAGTTCAACGGGATCCAACAGGCGGGTTGACACGCTTGCGCGCTAAAATAAGTTTAAATAATTGTTATTTTTCAAATAGATAGAAAACTCTCGCGCAGATTCGAGACGTACACACCCGGCAAAAAAACCAAACACTTACGAATAAGTAAGCGAATGCTTACACGCACAATTGCGTAAAAGCTCAATGTCACCCGATTGCCGCGTTGGCGGGCATAAAAAAGCCCCGACAACGTCGAGGCTCTCGCCCTTCAACTGGATCAGTCGTCGCTGACCGTAATGGTCGGCATCGCTGGCGCAGCCGCTTCTTGCAGGACAATGCGCGCGCCCACGTGACGGGCCAGTTCCTGGTAGATCATCGCGACCTGCCCATCGGGTTCGGCTGCCACGGTGGGTTTGCCACCATCGGCTTGTTCACGGATCTCCATCGCCAGCGGCAACGAGGCGAGCAGTTCCACACCGTACTGGGTGGCGAGCTTCACACCGCCGCCCTCACCAAACAAATGCTCGGCATGCCCACAATTGGAGCAGATGTGGATCGCCATGTTTTCCACAACGCCCAGCACCGGAATATTGACCTTGCGGAACATCTCCACGCCTTTCCTGGCGTCCAGCAGCGCCAGGTCCTGGGGGGTGGTGACGATCACCGCACCGGCCACCGGGACTTTCTGTGCCAGGGTCAGCTGAATGTCGCCGGTGCCTGGCGGCATGTCGATCACCAGGTAGTCGAGATCGCCCCAGGCCGTCTGCGTGACCAATTGCAGCAACGCACCAGAGACCATCGGCCCACGCCAGACCATCGGTGTGTTGTCATCGGTGAGGAAGGCCATGGACATCACTTCCACGCCCAGCGACTCGATGGGTACAAACCATTTCTGGTCCTTGACCTTCGGCCGCGTGCCTTCAGCGATACCGAACATCACGCCTTGGCTTGGGCCATAGATATCGGCGTCGAGGATACCTACCCGCGCACCTTCTCGGGCAAGCGCCAGCGCCAGGTTGGCTGCGGTGGTGGACTTGCCCACGCCCCCCTTGCCGGAGGCCACCGCCACCACGTTCTTGACGTTGGCCAGGCCCGGGATCTGCGCCTGGGCCTTATGCGGCGCGATCACGCATTGGATGTCGACCTGGGCCGAACCCACGCCGTCGAGGCCCTCGATGGCCATTTGCAGCATCTGCGCCCAACCGCTTTTGAACAGGCCGGCGGCATAGCCCAGTTGCAACTGTACCGACACTTGGTCGCCCTGGATCTCGATGGCGCGTACACAGCCGGCACTGACCGGGTCCTGGTTCAAATAAGGGTCGGTGTACTGGCGAAGAACGGCTTCCACCGCTGCGCGATTGACGGCGCTCATGGGCTACTCCCGAAAAAAGACTGACTGAAACAGGCGGCTATCCTAACCGTTCCGGCCGCCGAACGGCATGCTTTCGACGGCGCGGAAGATTCTGAAACAGCGTCACGGGGTGAAATAAATTTCCCGGCGCTTTATAGTGGCCGACCTCCGTTTCATCAAGTAGCCGAGCCCCATGTCCGAGCCACGCAAGATCCTCGTCACCAGCGCCCTGCCCTATGCCAATGGTTCCATCCATCTTGGCCATATGCTTGAGTACATCCAGACCGATATGTGGGTGCGCTTCCAGAAGCATCGCGGCAATCAATGCATTTATGTCTGCGCGGACGACGCCCACGGTTCGGCCATCATGTTGCGCGCCGAAAAGGAAGGCATCACCCCGGAACAACTGATCGCCAATGTAAAGGCTGAACACAGCGCCGACTTTGCCGAGTTCCTGGTGGATTTCGACAACTTCCACTCGACCCACTCCGAAGAAAACCGCGAGTTGTCGAGCCAGATCTACAAGCGCCTGCGTGACGCCGGGCACATTGCCACACGCTCGATCACGCAGTATTTCGACCCGGACAAGAAAATGTTCCTGGCCGACCGCTTCATCAAGGGCACCTGCCCGAAATGCGGCACTGAAGACCAGTACGGCGACAACTGCGAGAAGTGCGGTGCCACCTACGCGCCGACTGACCTGAAGAATCCGAAATCGGCCATCTCCGGTGCCACCCCGGTGCTCAAGGATTCCCAGCATTTCTTCTTCAAGCTCCCGGATTTCCAGCAAATGCTGCAAACCTGGACGCGCAGCGGCACCCTGCAGGACGCCGTGGCCAACAAGATCGCCGAGTGGCTGGATGCCGGCCTGCAGCAGTGGGATATCTCCCGCGATGCACCGTACTTCGGCTTCGAGATCCCGGACGAGCCGGGCAAGTACTTCTATGTGTGGCTGGACGCGCCGATCGGCTACATGGCCAGCTTCAAGAACCTGTGCGACCGCACGCCGGAGCTGGACTTCGACGCGTTCTGGGCCAAAGACTCCACCGCCGAGTTGTACCACTTCATCGGCAAGGACATCGTCAATTTCCACGCCCTGTTCTGGCCAGCGATGCTCGAAGGCTCGGGCTACCGCAAGCCAACCGGTATCGCCGTACACGGCTACCTGACGGTCAACGGCCAGAAAATGTCCAAGTCCCGTGGCACCTTTATCAAGGCGCGCACCTACCTGGACCACCTGTCGCCGGAATACCTGCGCTATTACTACGCCTCCAAGCTGGGCCGTGGCGTCGACGACCTTGACCTGAACCTGGAAGACTTCGTGCAGAAGGTCAACTCGGACCTGGTCGGCAAAGTCGTCAACATCGCCAGCCGTTGCGCCGGGTTTATCCACAAGGGCAACGCCGGTGTACTGGTGGCGGAGAATGCCGCACCAGAACTGACCGACGCCTTCCTGGCGGCTGCGCCAAGCATCGCCGACGCCTATGAAGCCCGCGACTTCGCCCGTGCCATGCGCGAGATCATGGGCCTGGCCGACCGCGCCAACGCCTGGATTGCCGACAAGGCGCCGTGGTCGCTGAACAAGCAGGAAGGCAAGGAAGCTGAAGTCCAGGCAATCTGCGCCACCGGCGTCAACCTGTTCCGCCAGCTGGTGATCTTCCTCAAGCCGGTACTGCCATTGCTGGCCGCCGACGCCGAGGCGTTCCTCAATGTGGCGCCGTTGACCTGGAACGATCACGCGACCTTGCTCAGCAATCATCAATTGAACGCGTTCAAGCCGCTGATGACCCGTATCGACCCGGTGAAAGTCCAGGCCATGACTGACGCTTCGAAAGAAGACCTGGTTGCCAGCCAGACCGACACCGGTCAATCCGCACCTGCGGGTAATGGCGAACTGGCCAAGGACCCGATTTCCGCGGAAATCGATTTCGACGCCTTTGCCGCCGTGGACTTGCGTGTGGCGCTGATTATCAAGGCTGAAGCCGTGGAAGGTGCCGACAAGCTGCTGCGCCTGACACTGGATATCGGTGACGAACAGCGCAATGTGTTCTCCGGGATCAAGAGCGCTTATCCGGACCCGTCCAAGCTCGATGGCCGCCTGACCATGATGATCGCCAACCTCAAGCCACGGAAAATGAAGTTTGGTATCTCCGAAGGCATGGTGATGGCGGCTGGCCCTGGCGGCGACGAAATCTACCTGCTGAGCCCGGACAGCGGCGCAAAGCCGGGTCAACGCATCAAGTAAATCCTGCAAAATGCCCCGCCGTTCCAACGACGGGGCTTTTCAGCTTGCCCACCTCACAGGGCCGGGCGTCAACGCTATGATCAAAGCATGAACCTCATTCAACGTATCGACGCGCTGCTACCGCAGACTCAATGCGGCAAGTGCGGGCACCCGGGCTGTAAGCCTTACGCCGAGGGCATCGCTAAAGGCGAGGCAATCAACAAGTGCCCGCCGGGTGGGCAGGAAACCATCGCAGGGCTCGCGCACTTGCTGCGCGTACCGGTGCTCGACCTGGATACCAGCCGCGGAGAAGCGCCGGCACAGCTCGCCTATATCCGCGAAGCCGAATGCATCGGTTGTACTAAATGCATTCAGGCTTGCCCAGTGGATGCCATTGTCGGTGCTGCCAAGTTGATGCATACGGTGATAATCGACGAGTGCACAGGGTGCGATCTGTGTGTCGCCCCCTGCCCGGTCGACTGCATTGAGATGCGCCCACTGGTCAGCGTGGTGCCAATAGTGGGTGGCCTGGCGGCCAACGATCTCGAGCGCCATGAACGCCGCCTCAAGCGTGATCGGGCACGGCTGCGCTATGAACAGCGCAACGCACGACTGCAACGGGAAGAAGAGCACAAGCTCGCAGAACGCCTGGCGCGGGCCAAGCGCTCGACGCCGATGGACGTAACCCCTGTAGATAACCATCAGGTTGTTCAGGATGCCGCGATCAAGAAAGCCAAAATCACTGTCGCGATGAGCCGCGCTCAGTTGCACAAATCCTTGAAGGCATTTGGTCACCCTCCGACCTTTGAACAGCAGTCGCGACTGATCGTCCTGCAACAACAATTCGAAGCCGCGGAGCAGGCACTGGCCACGCTTGAAGTGGGCAGCCCGCCAGCGACATCAACCCCCAAGGACCCAGAACTCAAGCGCGCCAAGATCCAGCTAGCGATGCGTCGCGCCGAGTTGAAAAGGGCGCAGGAGCAGAGCGCTGATACGCAACAACTGGCTACGTTGAGTGCCGCGCTGACCGCCGCCGAGCAAAACCTGCATGAGGCCGAAGCTGCCTCCGAGCAGCCTGCGCCCGTTTGGCAGCGTTTGGAAAAGCGCCCTATCGACAGCCAACTGCGCCAGTTGAAAACCGCTTTAGCCTACGCCCGTGCCGATTTCAGCAAGTTACAACGCCAACCGGGCACCCATGCAGATGAGTTGAACGCAGCGCAACGCAAACTGGACGAGGCACAGCGTCAGGTAGAAGCCCATATGCCACGCTCCGAATGAGCCGGGCCTTGCTACGCGACATGGCCGCCTCCACATTGATACCTGCCGGGTTTATCCTGCCCCGGTTATTGCTCGCAAGGCTCCAGGCCCGAATCCTTTTTTCCAAATGACGTAGACCACCCGCAAGGAACCGCTCTGCCCATGAACGCCGCAAAACGCCTGGAAATTTTCCGCAGGTTTCACGAAGACAATCCTGAACCCAAAACCGAACTGGCCTACTCCTCGCCGTTCGAGTTGCTGATCGCGGTGATCCTATCGGCCCAATCCACAGACGTTGGCGTCAACAAGGCCACGGCCAAGTTGTACCCCGTGGCCAATACACCCGCTGCGATTCATGCCCTGGGTGTGGAGGGCTTGTCCGAATACATCAAGACCATTGGCCTGTACAACAGCAAGGCCAAGAACGTGATCGAGACGTGCCGCCTGCTGATGGAGTTGCATGGTGGTGAGGTGCCGCAAACCCGCGAAGCCCTTGAGGCGTTACCCGGCGTGGGCCGAAAAACCGCTAACGTGGTACTCAATACGGCATTCCGACAGTTGACCATGGCGGTGGATACGCACATTTTCCGGGTGAGCAACCGAACCGGTATCGCCCGCGGCAAAAACGTGGTTGAGGTGGAAAAGCAATTGATGAAGTTCGTACCCAAGCCGTATTTGCTCGACTCCCATCACTGGCTGATCCTGCACGGACGCTACGTTTGCCAGGCCCGCAAGCCGCGGTGCGGCAGCTGTCGGATCGAAGACCTGTGTGAATACAAGGACAAGACGTCCGACGATTGAGCGACCATTGGTTTTATCCATCTGTCGATTGAAAAAATCTTTTTTACCCTTTCGCGGATTATCGCTATAAGGAGCCCCAACGGCAGTCTTAGCCCGGAGTTAACCTTATGAGCACTGGCAAAGAACAACTGGAAGTGGAAGACGACCTCGTTGAGTCGGATGACGATGGGCCAGAGGCGCCTGTGGCAGAGGTGGCCAAGACCAATTTGAGCAAACGCCGCACTATCGACAATCTTCTGGAAGAGCGACGCTTGCAAAAACAGCTGGCCGATTACGACTTCGATCTCTGATCGATGCGTTAATGACCGGAAGCCTCCCTGACGGAGGCTTTTTTCTGCCGGTTACACGGGTGTTGGTGCGGTACAAAGCCCTCCTAGACCAGACCGTTGCGCTGGGCCAGTTCGATCAGGTCCACAAGGGAGCGGGCATTGAGCTTGAGTAGCAGGCGAGTCTTGTAGGTACTGACGGTTTTATTGCTGAGGAACATACCGTCGGCAATCTCCTTGTTGGTTTTGCCGCGGGCCAGCTGTTGCAGCACCATCATCTCTCGCCCCGAAAGGCGCTCGACCATGTCGGCTTCACTGGCGTTGCCCATGGTTGAGCGCACCGAATTAAGCGCCTGGTTCGGGAAGTAGCTATAGCCGGACAGCACCGCCTTGATGGCACTCAGCAGTTCTGTGAGATCCTGCTGCTTGCACACATAGCCGGCCGCCCCCGCCTGCATGCAGCGCATGGAAAAATGGCCGGGAGCCTGGGACGTCAGAACCAGCACCTTGAACGATACAGCCTGCTTGGTTGAAGCCAACCGGCAAATAACTTCCAGGCCATCGAGCTTGGGAATTCCGATATCCAGTATGACAATGTCCGGCATATGTTCCCGTGCAAGTTGCAACGCATCGACACCGTTATCAGTCTCGGCAACGACCTCATAACCATGACGCTCCATTAGCATGCGCACAGCAAGACGAATGACGGGATGATCATCCACGATCAGCACTTTATTCATGAGAAAGTCCAATTTCGCTGTTCGAATTATTTAGAGCAAGCACAATAGCCTAGTCGATTACTAGTTGGCATAGCATTCCCCCCCGAGCAACAGCAGGCAGAGACCCAACCCACAAGAAGATAGGAATTAACCTACAAAAAATCGCCAACTTATGGGTGTGTGGCTTTACGCTTCCTTTCAGACCTTTCTCGACGCATACATATTTTGAGTGAAATATCCTGGGTATGAGCCACGAAAGGTAAACGTGCCGCACATGACTTTCAGGAAATGCCCCTTGCTTCTGATCATGACGCACGCAAAGTGGCGCGCACGGGCCCTTTAGGTTAGTTCCATTTAACATTTTTACACACACTCAAAGTTCCTACAGAAAATTCAACAATTCACATACCACTTGCACTTACATGAGTGAATTTTCTGTCAGAAATAGTTCCTCATCAGATGTAAAAAATCATTCATCCCTGAAAATAAAGGCAACAACAGAAATCCCCCTCTCAAGTTACGGAAAACTTACACATGCTAAACGCCATTAAACATTGACACCTAGTTAACGCTCGCCCACCAATATCCAGGCAAAAAAAATGGCCCCTTGAGCAAGAGGCCATTTTCACAACGCATCTAATAGTCAGAACAACGAGCGGCCCTTGTTGGCAGCAATACGCATGCGCAGCGCATTCAACTTGATAAAGCCGGCCGCGTCCGCCTGGTTGTAGGCCCCGCCGTCTTCTTCGAAGGTGGCGATATTAGAGTCGAACAGTGACTCATCGGACTTGCGGCCGGTGACGATCACGTTGCCCTTGTACAGCTTCAGGCGCACCACACCGTTCACGTGAGCCTGGGAGGCGTCGATCATCTGTTGCAGCATCAGGCGCTCAGGGCTCCACCAGTAACCGGTGTAGATCAAGCTAGCGTACTTGGGCATCAGCTCGTCTTTGAGGTGGGCGACCTCGCGGTCCAGGGTGATGGATTCGATAGCGCGGTGGGCGCGCAGCATGATGGTGCCGCCCGGGGTTTCGTAGCAGCCACGGGACTTCATGCCCACATAGCGGTTCTCGACGATGTCGAGACGGCCGATACCGTGCTGGCCACCGATCCGGTTCAGGGTCGCCAATACGGTGGCCGGGGTCATTTCAACGCCGTCCAGCGCGACGATATCGCCGTTGCGGTAGGTCAGTTCCAGGTATTGCGGCTTGTCAGGAGCGTTCTCCGGGGAGACGGTCCATTTCCACATGTCCTCTTCGTGCTCGGTCCAGGTGTCTTCCAGCACGCCACCTTCATAGGAGATGTGCAGCAGGTTGGCGTCCATCGAGTACGGCGACTTCTTCTTGCCATGGCGCTCGATCGGGATCCCGTGCTTTTCAGCGTAATCCATCAGCTTTTCACGGGACAGCAGGTCCCACTCACGCCAAGGGGCAATCACTTTTACACCGGGTTTGAGTGCGTAGGCACCCAGTTCGAAACGTACCTGGTCGTTGCCCTTGCCGGTGGCACCATGGGAAATGGCGTCGGCGCCGGTTTCGTTGGCGATTTCGATCAGGCGCTTGGCGATCAGCGGGCGTGCGATGGAGGTACCCAGCAGGTACTCACCTTCGTAGACAGTGTTGGCGCGAAACATCGGGAAAACGAAATCGCGGACGAACTCTTCGCGCAGGTCATCAATGTAGATCTCTTTCACGCCCATGGCTTGCGCCTTGGCACGTGCAGGTTCGACCTCTTCGCCCTGACCCAGGTCAGCGGTGAAGGTCACCACTTCACAGTTATAAGTATCCTGCAGCCACTTGAGGATCACCGAAGTGTCCAGGCCGCCGGAATACGCGAGAACGACCTTGTTTACGTCGGCCATGCCATCACTCCACGGGGTTGTACGGAAAGGCGTCGATTCTACCGATCAAAACCGTGAAATTACAGGGGCGCGACAGCAAATGAAGATAAAGCGACAGATTATGTCGAGTGGGCGACCGATGGTCGCACCTATGACGTGGCTGCTGGGTTATTCGGCGCGGTGGCCTGGGGGGCCGGTTTCTCGGGGGCAGCCACTCGCTCAAGTTGAATATTCACACGACGATTGCGGGCGCGATTGACGGCATTGGTGTTGGGCGCCAGGGGGTAGCTTTCCCCATGGAAGCGCAGAGTGATCTGCGACTCCTGGAGCCCATTGGCCTTGAAGTAGTCCATCACCGCTAGCCCACGACGGCGCGAAATATCGCGGTTGGTCAAGCGGTTGCCGCTGTTGTCGGAATGGCCATTCAACTCGATGTGATTGACGGTAGGGTCGGCTTTCATGAATGCGAGAATCACGTCCAGCTTCTTTTTGGCCGCCGCATCCAACTCGATGCCACCACCTGGAAAACCGACTTCTGTCTGTTTGACCTGGTCATAATTCATTGGCAGCAGCTTGGTGGTGCACAACTGATAGTCGTTATAGGCCTTGTTGAACTTGACTGGCAGCAAGCGAATTTCCGAGTAACCGCCTTCGCGCCCGTAATGCCGCACGGTCGGGCTGCGCCCTTCGAGCAATCCGGTGAACAGACGCCCGGCCTGGGCCTGAGAGCTATTGAACAAGACATCACCACTGCCGACGCGCACCGCGCCAAGGTTGATATCAGCACGGCCCGGCTGCCAAGGTGCGGCGGCAGCCAACAAGGTCGCCGAACCCACGCCCAGCGAGCCGTTATAGGCTTTCAGGCGAAACGTCGCCTGCTCGCCGGCGCGGCGCACGAACTCACCCGAACCGAAATCGGCGATCGGCTGGGTCAGGCGGCACTCGAACTGGTCGCCCTCTACCTTCCACTCAATATTCTCCAGGCGCGTCTGGAACGTGAGAGCCATCGCAGGCAGGCTGGCGAACACACTGAGCAGGGCTAGATAATGCTGGCGCACGGGAGGCTCCACTGGTTTCTACAACACTTCAAAGCGTCATACATCGTTAAGGCATACCCGGGGATATCGGTCGCATCCGGCAAAACTTGATAGCGAGTGCCTGCAAGAGTCTTTTCCGGTAGCATTCCCACCAGATTGACCCGCCTGGAATCCCCAATGTCCGACCGCCTGACCCTGCTGCGTCCCGACGACTGGCATATTCATCTTCGCGATGGTGCTGCGTTACCCCAAACCGTGGCCGATGTGGCGCGCACGTTTGGCCGTGCCATCATCATGCCTAACCTGGTACCTCCGGTTCGCAATGCCGCAGAAGCCGACGCCTATCGCCAGCGCATCCTCGCTGCACGACCGGCAGGCAGCCGCTTCGAACCGCTGATGGTGCTCTACTTGACCGACCGCACCCAGCCTGAAGAAATTCGCCAGGCCAAGGCCAGCGGTTTCGTGCATGCCGCCAAGCTGTACCCGGCGGGCGCGACCACCAACTCCGACTCCGGCGTGACCAGTATCGACAAGATCCTGCCGGCGATCGAAGCCATGGCCGACATCGGCATGCCGCTGCTGATCCACGGTGAAGTTACCCGTGGCGATGTGGATGTGTTCGATCGTGAGAAGATCTTCATCGACGAGCATATGCGCCGCCTGGTCGAGCTGTTCCCGACGCTCAAGGTGGTGTTCGAACACATCACCACCGCTGATGCCGTGCAGTTCGTCACCGAGGCCTCGGCCAACGTGGGCGCGACCATCACCGCGCATCACCTGCTCTACAACCGTAACCACATGCTGGTGGGCGGGATCCGGCCGCACTTCTATTGCCTGCCGATCCTCAAGCGCAACACCCACCAGGTGGCGCTGCTGGATGCCGCCACCAGCGGTAATCCGAAGTTCTTCCTCGGCACCGACTCGGCACCCCACGCCCAGCATGCCAAGGAAGCTGCATGCGGCTGTGCCGGCTGCTACACGGCGTTCGCCGCCATCGAGTTGTATGCCGAGGCATTCGAACAGCGCAACGCCCTGGACAAACTCGAAGGCTTTGCCAGCCTCAATGGCCCGCGTTTCTACGGCCTGCCGGCAAATACCGACCGCATTACCCTGGTTCGTGAAGATTGGACCGCCCCTGCCAGCCTGCCGTTTGGCGAGCTGACTGTTATCCCGCTGCGCGCCGGTGAAACACTGCGCTGGCGCCTGCTGGAGGAAAGCAAGTGAGTGAAGACCATTACGACGACGAACAAGAGCACAGTGGCGGCGGCTCGCGCCACCCGATGGCCGAACGCTTTCGCGGTTATCTGCCGGTTGTCATCGACGTAGAAACCGGTGGTTTCAACTGCGCCACCGACGCCTTGCTGGAAATCGCCGCGACCACCATCGGCATGGACGAACAGGGTTTCGTGTTCCCGGAACACACCCACTTCTTCCGTGTCGAGCCGTTCGAAGGCGCCAATATCGAAGCCGCTGCCCTGGAGTTCACCGGGATCAAGCTCGACCATCCGCTGCGCATGGCCGTCAGTGAAGAAGCGGCGTTGACCGATATCTTCCGTGGCGTGCGCAAGGCATTGAAGGCCAATGGCTGCAAACGCGCGATCCTGGTCGGCCATAACAGCAGTTTCGACCTGGGTTTCCTGAATGCCGCCGTGGCGCGATTGGACATGAAGCGCAACCCGTTTCACCCGTTCTCCAGCTTCGACACCGCGACCCTTGCCGGCCTGGCCTACGGTCAGACGGTACTGGCCAAAGCCTGCCAGGCAGCCGGTATCGACTTCGACGGTCGTGAGGCCCACTCGGCCCGCTACGACACCGAGAAGACTGCCGATCTGTTTTGCGGCATCGTCAATCGCTGGAAACAGATGGGTGGCTGGGAAGACTTCAACGACTGAGGTTTAGGGGGCGTTCTCAATTAGTTTCCCCCCCGCGCCGGGTCTGCTGCTGTGCAGGGCAAGGCGCGAGAAGCGTGGTTTGGTCATTCCAAATAAGCTTCGAGCAACGCAGCCCTGCACAGCAGCAGGCCCGGCCCTTCGGGTTGTGCCTTAAAGCGGGCCATGCTGCGTTGCAGGCCTTGGAAAGGGAACAACCATTCCCAGCGGCCTGCGCCTTGCCTGGCCCGCTTTAAGGCGACAACGCGGGGGGGAAACTAATTGAGAACGCCCCCCTACTCCCACGCATAAAAAAACCGGCCTTCTCAGGCCGGTTTTTTTTGCCTCAACCCTGGCTTACAGCTTGCCAGCGTTCTCGGTCAGGTAAGCCGCTACACCTTCTGGCGAAGCATTCATGCCTTTGTCGCCTTTTTTCCAGTTGGCAGGGCAGACTTCACCGTGCTCTTCGTGGAATTGCAGGGCGTCGACCAGACGGATCAGCTCTTCCATGTTACGGCCCAGCGGCAGGTCGTTGATGATCTGCGAGCGAACAACGCCCTTATCGTCGATCAGGAACGCACCACGGAATGCCACGCCGCCTTCGGACTCAACGTCGTACGCCTTGGCGATGTCGTGCTTCATGTCGGCAGCCATGGTGTATTTGACTTTGCCGATGCCGCCATCATTGATGGCAGTGTTACGCCAGGCGTTGTGGGTGAAATGGGAGTCGATGGAAACAGCAACCACTTCAACGTTGCGCGCCTTGAAATCGTCCATGCGGTGGTCCAGGGCGATCAGCTCCGAAGGGCAGACGAAGGTGAAGTCCAGCGGGTAGAAGAACACCAGGCCGTATTTGCCTTTGATGGCTTCAGACAGTTTGAAGCTGTCAACGATTTCGCCATTGCCGAGGACGGCTGGAACGTCGAAATCCGGGGCTTGTTTGCCGACGAGTACGCTCATTGGATATCTCCTGATGTGAGGGGTGAAGATTGAAGTAAAAGGACCGGTCGAGCCTGCCTGTAAAAGCTGACAGAAACATGACGCAATCACGCTTCGTGAAGACCGACCATCATACACCGAAAAAACCGTTCGTCAGCGCACGGGGAATACGTGCCAAATTGCTGATGAAACTATTTTGACAATCATTCTCGTTAACATTAAGATCCATCGCACTTAAGCCTTAAACCCGCGACGGTTCTCCCTTATGTATGTCTGCCTCTGCACTGGCGTCACCGACGGACAAATCCGCGAAGCAATCTACGAAGGTTGCTGCAGCTACAAAGAAGTGCGTGAAACCACCGGCGTTGCCAGCCAGTGTGGCAAGTGTGCCTGCCTCGCCAAGCAAGTGGTACGGGAAACCCTGACGCAGTTGCAAACAGCCCAGGCCGCGCTCCCCTACTCAGCAGAATTTACACACGCCTAAATCGGCGCGTTTTAAAGAACCGGACCCAGTGTCCGGTTTTTTTATGCCCGCAATTCAATTAGTTAGCGCCAAGACGCGGAACACAAACATTCTTATTCCGATTAATTTTCATTTATTATTCAATAACTTAGGTTTGACACTAGGAATTTCACCGCTCAGACTCCGCCCTATACACAGCTATTACAGGGCAGGACCCCAGTCATGAAAGGCGACATCTCAGTCATCCAGCAACTCAACAAAATCCTTGCCAATGAACTGGTCGCGATCAATCAGTACTTTCTGCATGCGCGCATGTACGACGATTGGGGCCTGGAAAAGCTTGGCAAGCGTGAATACAAAGAATCGATCAAGGCCATGAAGGACGCCGACGCACTGATCAAGCGGATCCTGTTCCTGGAAGGCCTGCCGAACGTGCAGGACTTGGGCAAGCTGAACATCGGTGAGCACACCCAGGAAATGATCAGCAGCGACTTGGGCTTTGAGCGCAAGAGCCACAGCGACCTCAAGGCCGCCATTGCCCACTGCGAAACCAAGGGTGACTTCGGCAGCCGTGAACTGCTGGAAGATATCCTGGAAGACCAGGAAGAGCATATCGACTGGCTTGAAACCCAACTGGGCCTGATCGACAAGGTCAGCCTGGAGAATTACCTGCAGTCGCAGATGGGTGAATAACCCTTAGCGCGCATGTACAAAAAAACCCCGCTCTCATATGAGAAGCGGGGCTTTTTCTTGCAAACGAATCAAGCTTCAGTCTTGGCTGCCGCTTTTTCCGCTGCATCTTTGATCAACGCTTGCAACGAACCATCAGCTGCCATTTCAGTGATGATGTCGCTACCGCCAACCAGCTCGCCGGCTACCCACAGCTGCGGGAAAGTCGGCCAATTGGCGTACTTAGGCAGGTTGGCGCGAATTTCCGGGTTTTGCAGGATATCCACGTAAGCGAATTTCTCGCCACATTGCATGATGGCCTGGGACGCCTTTGCGGAGAAACCGCACTGAGGAGCGTTAGGGGCGCCCTTCATGTAAAGCAGAATGGTGTTGTTGGCAATCTGCTCTTTGATCGTTTCGATGATATCCATGGAACACCTCGGCTGGAACTTTGCGACTCACAGGTCGGCACGGTGGCGCATTGTAACGCAAAATTCCAGCGCAGTACTCAGGCGCCTTAGGCAGCCGCTACCCGCACCGGTACGCCATTCAACGCCGCGTTGCCGGATAGCTCATCCAACTGCCGCTCGTCGGTCAAATCATTAGCGCTCGCACCTGGCTGGTGGCTGGCAATCGTCATCTGTACACCCGGACGGCCATGGCCCCAACCGTGGGGCAGGCTGACCACGCCGCGCATCATGTCCAGGCTGGCCAGCACTTCCACCTCGATCATGCCAATGCGTGAACTCACCCGCACCCGCTGGCCGTCGCTTAGCTGCCGGCTGGCGAGGTCATCAGGGTGCATCAGCAACTGATGGCGTGGCTTGCCTTTCACCAGCCGGTGATAGTTATGCATCCAGGAATTATTGCTGCGCACATGGCGACGGCCAATCAGCAGCAGTTCGTCGGCCTCCGGCTCCGGCTGCGCGGCGAAGCGCACCAGATCAGCCAGGATCACCGCCGGGGCAGACTGCACTTTGCCATCCGTAGTTTTCAAACGCGCCGCGAGGTTAGCCTTGAGCGGGCCCAGATCAACACCATGAGGATGATCCGCCAACATCGATACCGACAGTTTATGCCTGGATGCATCACCGTAGGCGCCCGCACGCAGCCCGAAGTCGATCATCTGCGCTGGCGGCAGCGTAGGCTTGAGCACCACGCCGGTCTGCGCAGCAAATGCCTTGGCCAGGCCCACAAAGATCTCCCAGTCATGCAAGGCGCCCTCTGGCTTAGGCAGGATCGCGTGATTGAAGCGGGTGACATTGCGCACCGCGAACAGGTTGAAGGTGGTGTCGTAGTGATCGTTTTCCAACGCTGAGGTGGAGGGCAGGATCAGGTCGGCGTAACGCGTTGTCTCGTTGATGTAGAGGTCGATGCTGACCATGAACTCCAGCCCGTCCAGGGCTTGCTCCAACTGACGACCGTTAGGCGTCGAGAGCACCGGGTTGCCGGCCACCGTGACCAGGGCGCGGATCTGCCCCTCTCCCTCGGTAAGCATTTCTTCCGCCAGGGCCGACACCGGCAACTCTCCTGCGTACTCCGGGCGCCCGGACACGCGGCTCTGCCAACGGTTGAAATGGCCGCCACTGGTGGAAGCCACCAGGTCTACTGCCGGGCTGGTGCACAGCGCGCCGCCTACACGGTCCAGATTGCCAGTCACCAGGTTGATCAGTTGCACCAGCCAATGGCATAGCGTTCCGAACGCTTGGGTCGAGACGCCCATACGGCCATAGCATACGGCTTTGTCAGCGCCAGCAAAGTCCCTGGCCAACTGGCGAATCTGTTCTGCCGGCACCGCACATTGGCGGCTCATGGCCTCGGCGCTGAATCCGGCAATTGCCCGGCGCACGTCTTCCAGCCCTTCGACCGGCAGATGGCTATCGCGGGTCAGCCCTTCAGCAAATAAGGTGTTGAGCACCCCGAACAGCAACGCCGCATCGCCGCCAGGGCGCACGAACAGATGCTGGTCTGCAATGGCTGCAGTTTCGCTACGCCGAGGGTCGACCACCACGACTTTACCGCCCCGCGCCTGGATGGCCTTGAGGCGTTTTTCAACATCGGGCACGGTCATGATGCTGCCGTTGGAGGCCAACGGGTTGCCGCCGAGGATCAACATGAAGTCGGTGTGGTCGATGTCCGGGATGGGCAGCAGCAGGCCATGGCCGTACATAAGGTGGCTTGTGAGGTGATGGGGCAGTTGGTCTACCGAGGTCGCGGAAAAGCGATTGCGCGTCTTCAACAGCCCTAGGAAGTAGTTGCTGTGGGTCATCAACCCATAGTTGTGCACGCTGGGGTTGCCTTGATACACCGCCACCGCATTCTGCCCATGCCGGGCCTGGATGCCCGCCAGCCGCTCGGCCACCATCGTAAAAGCCTCATCCCATGCAATCGGCTGCCATTCACTGCCCACCCGCAGCATCGGCTGGTGCAGCCGGTCTGGATCATTCTGGATATCCTGCAAGGCCACTGCCTTGGGGCAGATGTGCCCGCGACTGAAGCTGTCCAGGGGGTCGCCCTTGATCGAGGTGATTGCCAGACTACCGTCTTCGGCTTGGGTGGTTTCCAGGGTCAGGCCGCAGATGGCTTCGCACAGGTGGCAGGCACGGTGATGGAGAGTCTTGGTCATGGCCAGTCTCTTTATAAGGGCTTTGAAACAACTATGGGTCGCCGCGATCCGAGCCGCCAGTAACCTTCGCGCTGTGAATCAGCGGGCATAGGCCAAGCCATGGCTAAGCATGAGCAAATGTTTCAAGCTTGCGACACCCTTCCGAAACCGACGTAACCTGGCCTGGGCGCGCCTGCACGCATTGCAAAAGGTCTCGACGCCAGTGTACAAATGACCCGCTGCTGTCAGGAAATCGTCTTCAAACGCGCATCAGCGCTCTGCTTGAACACCCTTAAAAACCGTAGCCCTATTGGTAAGACGCGACATTTAATGTCAATATCGCGCCTCCCCCTATTTCGTCGCCCCGTGCGGCTTTCGCCGCAGGTCTCGCCCGTTGTCACAATAAACAAGGCTTTGAGTATCTGCGGTCTGTTGCAAAAAGGTAGTTAATGATGAGCGCAAGGCACTTTCTCTCCCTGATGGATTGCACGCCCGAAGAGCTGGTCAGCGTGATCCGTCGAGGCATTGAGCTTAAAGACCTGCGTAACCGCGGTGTACTGTTTGAGCCTTTGAAAAACCGCGTACTCGGGATGATCTTCGAGAAGTCCTCGACGCGTACACGCTTGTCATTCGAAGCCGGCATGATCCAGCTGGGTGGCCAGGCCATCTTCCTGTCGCCGCGTGATACCCAACTGGGTCGTGGTGAGCCGATCAGCGACTGCGCCAGGGTAATGTCGCGCATGCTCGACGCGGTGATGATCCGTACCTTCGCCCACAGCACCCTGACAGAATTTGCCGCCAACTCCCGCGTGCCAGTGATCAACGGCCTGTCCGATGACCTGCACCCCTGCCAGTTGCTGGCCGACATGCAAACCTTCCTCGAACACCGTGGCTCGATCCAGGGCAAGACCGTGGCCTGGGTCGGCGACGGCAACAATATGTGCAACAGCTATATAGAAGCGGCCATCCAGTTCGACTTCCACCTGCGTATCGCCTGCCCTGAAGGCTACGAGCCGAGCGCCGAGTTCATGGCCAAGGCCGATGGCCGTGTACAACTGCTGCGCGACCCGAAAGATGCCGTGGTTGGCGCGCACCTGGTCAGCACCGACGTCTGGACCTCCATGGGCCAGGAAGACGAAACGGCCAAGCGCCTGGCCCTGTTCGCACCGTTCCAGGTGACCCGCGCGCTGCTCGATATGGCTGCGCCGGACGTGCTGTTCATGCACTGCCTGCCCGCTCACCGTGGTGAAGAAATCAGCCTCGACCTGCTCGACGACCCGCGTTCGGTCGCCTGGGACCAGGCCGAAAACCGCCTGCATGCGCAAAAAGCCCTGCTGGAATTTCTCGTCGAACCTTCGTACCACCACGCATGAGCCAGCCATTACTGCTGAACCTACGCAATCTGGCATGCGGCTATCAAGACCAACGAGTGGTGCAGAACCTCAACCTGCACCTCAACGCCGGCGACATCGGCTGCCTGCTCGGCTCCTCGGGCTGCGGCAAGACCACCACCTTGCGCGCCATTGCCGGCTTTGAACCGGTACACGAAGGTGAAATCAGCCTGGCGGGCGAAATCATCTCCAGCGCCGGTTTCACCCTGTCACCGGAGAAACGCCGGATCGGCATGGTGTTCCAGGACTACGCGCTATTTCCACACTTGAGCGTGGCCGACAACATCGCCTTCGGCATCCGCAAACATCCGCAAAAAGACCGCGTGGTCGCCGAACTGTTGGAACTGGTCAACCTGAAGAACCTGGGTAAGCGTTTCCCCCACGAGCTTTCCGGTGGCCAGCAACAACGTGTCGCCCTCGCCCGCGCCTTGGCGCCGGAGCCGCAACTGCTGCTGCTGGATGAACCGTTCTCCAACCTGGATGGCGAGTTGCGCCGCAAGCTCAGCCATGAAGTGCGCGACATCCTCAAGGCGCGAGGCACCAGTGCGATCCTCGTTACCCATGACCAGGAAGAAGCCTTCGCGGTCAGTGACCATGTGGGTGTGTTCAAGGAAGGTCGCCTTGAACAATGGGATACGCCCTACAACCTCTATCACGAACCACAAACCCCCTATGTCGCCAGCTTTATCGGCCAGGGTTACTTCATTCGTGGTCGCTTGAACTCGCCTGAGTCAGTGAGCACCGAACTGGGTGACCTGCGCGGCAATCGCGCCTATACCTGGCCTACCGGCGGTGCGGTGGATGTTTTGCTACGCCCGGACGACATCGTCTACGCACCGGACAGTGCATTAAAAGCCCGGATTGTCGGCAAGACGTTCCTTGGCGCATCCACCCTGTATCGCCTGCAACTACCGACCGGTGCACAGCTGGAGTCGATTTTCCCCAGCCATGCCGATCATCAGGTCGGGGCGCAGGTGGGCATTCGAGTGGCTGCCGAGCATCTGGTGTTGTTCCAGGCGTAACCAGTTACCTGAAGAAACTGGGTTAAACATGTGGGAGGGGGCTTGCCCCCTCCCACATGAGGATCTCCACAAGGCTGAAAATCAGGCGCGGCCAATCGACGCGAATCTGGCCTGGGTATGCTCAGCCAGCACGCTCGCGGCCAATTCAACCTCCAAGCCCCTCCTCCCCGCACTCACGAAGATCGTCGCAAACGGCTGCGCCGTCTCATCGATAAACGTACGCAAGCGCTTCTTCTGCCCCAACGGGCTGATACCGCCCAACAAATAGCCGGTGGACCGTTGCGCTGCACCCGGGTCGGCCATTTCGACTTTTTTGACACCTGCCGCATGGGCCAGGGCCTTTAAATCCAGACTTCCGACGACCGGCACCACCGCCACCAACAATTCCCCCTTTTCGCTGCTCGCCAGCAGCGTCTTGAACACCTGCGCCGGATCGAGGCTCAATTTTTCCGCGGCCTCCAGCCCATACGATGCTGCCTTGGGATCATGTTCATAACTGTGAATACGATGTTCGGCGCGAACTTTTTTCAACAGGTCCAATGCGGGGGTCATAGAGGCTCCGGGTAGGCAAACTGATGGCCAATTCTAGGCCAAGCTTACCGAAAACGCTCTAGCACAGACCTCCTACAGCCGACGTGCAGCGCCCCAACCATGATCATTCACCATACCAATAGTTAGTAAATGACCGACAGTTCACTTTCGACCTTTGACAGCGGTCATTCTTGTCTATATTTTTTCGTTTCCGAATGCTGTAGGAATAGCCATCGGAGTGCCAGCAGCAAGCCACGGCCAAGGATGGGGATCCTAGCCACGGTGAACATCGCACAACCGCCCGTTGAGGCAGTGCGCCAGACAAGAACAACAATCGAGGTTTTCCATGACAACTGCTCTTCAACAGCCTTCACTTTCGAGCCAATGCATGGCCGAATTCCTGGGCACTGCGCTGCTGATCTTCTTCGGCACCGGATGCGTCGCTGCGCTCAAGGTCGCGGGTGCGAGCTTTGGCTTGTGGGAAATCAGTATCATCTGGGGGATCGGCGTGAGCATGGCGATCTACCTGAGTGCCGGTATTTCCGGAGCTCACCTCAACCCGGCGGTCAGTATCGCCCTGTGCATTTTTGCCGACTTTGAAAAACGCAAACTGCCCTTCTATATTCTCGCCCAGGTCGCCGGCGCCTTTTGCTCTGCCGCCTTGGTTTACACGTTCTACAGCAACTTGTTTTTCGATTACGAACAAACCCACCACATGGTTCGCGGTTCCCAAGCCAGCCTGGAGTTGGCGTCAGTGTTCTCCACTTACCCCCACGCATTGCTGAGCACGGCCCAAGCGTTCCTGGTAGAAATGGTCATCACCGCGATCCTGATGGGCGTGATCATGGCCCTCACCGACGACAACAACGGCCTGCCACGCGGCCCGTTGGCCCCGCTGCTGATCGGTTTGCTGATCGCGGTGATTGGTAGCGCCATGGGCCCACTGACCGGCTTTGCGATGAACCCGGCACGGGACTTCGGGCCCAAGCTGATGACCTTTTTCGCTGGTTGGGGTGAAATGGCCTTTACTGGTGGTCGCGATATCCCTTACTTCCTGATTCCGATTTTCGCCCCGATTGTTGGTGCATGCCTCGGTGCTGCGGCCTATCGCGGGCTGATTGCTCGCCACCTGCCGAGCGCCGCACCTGCTATAGCTGAAACACCTGACACGGCTGTCAACGGCAAGACTCGTATTTCCTGAAAGCGCCAGCCTGGTCCACTGCCCTTCGCGGCCCAGGCTGATTTCTGACTTCCTTATTTCGTCCAAGGCAATTGACATGACCGACCTTCAGAATAAGAACTACATCATTGCCCTTGATCAGGGCACCACCAGTTCCCGGGCGATCATCTTCGATCGTGACGCCAACGTGGTGTGCACTGCCCAGCGTGAATTTGCACAGCATTACCCGCAGGCCGGTTGGGTAGAACATGACCCGATGGAAATCTTCGCTACCCAAAGCGCGGTGATGGTCGAGGCGTTGGCCCAGGCCGGCCTGCACCATGACCAGGTCGCTGCCATCGGTATCACCAACCAGCGTGAAACCACCGTGGTCTGGGACAAGATCACCGGCCGCCCGATCTACAACGCCATCGTCTGGCAGTGCCGACGCAGCACCGAGATCTGCCAGCAGCTCAAGCGCGACGGCCATGAGCAATACATCGGCGACACCACCGGCCTGGTCACCGATCCGTATTTCTCCGGCACCAAGCTCAAGTGGATCCTCGACAACGTCGAAGGCAGCCGCGAACGTGCGCGCAACGGCGAACTGCTGTTCGGCACCATCGACAGCTGGCTGATCTGGAAATTTACCGGCGGCAAGACCCACGTCACCGACTACACCAACGCATCGCGCACCATGCTCTTCAACATCCACACCCTGGAGTGGGATGCGAAGATGCTGGAGATCCTCGACATTCCGCGGGAAATGCTCCCGCAAGTGAAGTCCTCCTCCGAAATCTACGGCCGCACCAAAAGCGGTATCGCCATCGGCGGCATTGCCGGCGACCAGCAAGCCGCGCTTTTCGGCCAGATGTGCGTAGAAGCCGGCCAGGCCAAGAACACCTACGGCACCGGCTGCTTCCTGCTGATGAACACCGGCGACAAGGCGGTGAAGTCCAAGCACGGCATGCTCACCACCATCGCCTGCGGCCCACGCGGTGAAGTGGCCTACGCCCTCGAAGGCGCGGTCTTCAACGGCGGCTCCACCGTGCAATGGCTGCGTGACGAGCTGAAAATCATCAACGACGCCCACGACACCGAATACTTTGCCGGCAAGGTCAAGGACAGCAACGGCGTGTATCTGGTCCCGGCCTTCACCGGCCTGGGGGCTCCATACTGGGACCCGTATGCCCGTGGCGCGCTGTTCGGCCTGACCCGCGGCGTACGCGTGGACCACATTATTCGCGCGGCCCTGGAGTCGATTGCCTACCAGACCCGCGACGTACTCGACGCCATGCAACAGGACTCGGGCGAACGCCTCAAGGCCCTGCGTGTGGACGGCGGCGCAGTTGCCAATAACTTCCTGATGCAATTCCAGGCCGACATCCTTGGCACCCGGGTCGAGCGCCCGCAAATGCGCGAAACCACTGCCCTCGGCGCCGCCTACCTGGCCGGCCTGGCGTGTGGCTTCTGGGGCAGCCTGGACGAGTTGCGCGGCAAGGCGGTGATCGAGCGCGAATTCGAACCACAGCTGGATGAAACAGCCAAAGAGAAGCTCTACGCCGGTTGGCAAAAAGCGGTGAGCCGCACCCGTGACTGGGAACCTCACGAAGGCGCTGAATAAGCCAAGCGCCGGACCCAGATAGGGTTGTAACTGGCAGGGAGCGGATTCCTGCGTCATCATGGGCCACTTTTGTATGGCAGCCCAAAGGACGCCCCATGAATCTGCCTCCCCGCCAACAACAAATCCTCGAACTGGTCCGCGAACGCGGCTACGTCAGCATCGAGGAAATGGCGCAGCTATTCGTTGTCACCCCGCAAACCATCCGCCGCGATATCAACCAGTTGGCGGACGCCAATCTGTTGCGCCGCTACCACGGCGGCGCGGCCTATGACTCCAGTGTCGAGAACACCGCGTACGCCATGCGTGCCGACCAGATGCGTGACGAGAAGCAACGCATCGGCGAAGCGATTGCCGCGCAAATCCCCGATCACGCCTCGCTGTTCATCAACATCGGTACCACGACCGAATCCATCGCCCGTGCGCTGCTCAATCACAACCACCTGAAAATCATCACCAACAACCTCAACGTCGCCACCATGCTCAGTGCCAAGGACGACTTCGATGTGTTGCTCACCGGCGGCAACGTGCGCCGCGACGGCGGTGTGGTGGGCCAGGCAAGTGTCGATTTCATCAACCAGTTCAAGGTCGACTTTGCCTTGGTGGGCATCAGTGGGATCGACGAGGACGGCAGCCTGCTGGACTTCGACTACCAGGAAGTGCGGGTTTCCCAGGCAATCATTGCCAATGCGCGGCAGGTGATCCTGGCGGCGGACTCCAGCAAGTTCGGGCGCAATGCCATGATTCGCCTGGGGCCGATCAGTCTGGTGGATTGCCTGGTGACTGATCAGCAGCCGGTGCCGGCGTTGGTGCAGTTGCTGAATGACCATAAGGTGCGCCTGGAAGTCGTATAGCCCAGTAGTCTCTCCGGCGTCTGCACTGGCGCCTTCGCGAGCAAGCCCGCCTCCACAGTTGACCGAATTCCCAAGCCGGAACTCGGTCGAGTGTGGGAGCGGGCTTGCTCGCGAAGGCGATCTACCCCGCGCCCTTTTCCTCGGGCTTGCCCGGGTAAATGTTCACAAATTTTCCTTTTCCCGCCCTTCGATGAGTTTTTTCAATCGAAGTCGGGTGGCTGTGCCCGCGTTTATCAGCTACCATTTTCGCAAATGAACATTAATGTTCGAATTCCAATACGAAAAAGATCGCGAGGCTAGCCGATGAACCCTTCCACCTTGCCTGCTCCACCGCTTGCCGAAGTCTATGACGTTGCCGTAATCGGTGGCGGGATCAATGGCGTCGGCATTGCAGCAGACGCAGCCGGTCGCGGTTTGTCGGTATTCCTTTGCGAAAAGGACGACCTCGCCAGCCACACCTCATCGGCCAGCAGCAAGCTGATCCACGGTGGCCTGCGTTACCTGGAACATTACGAATTCCGCCTGGTGCGCGAAGCCCTGGCCGAACGTGAAGTGCTGCTGGCCAAGGCCCCGCACATCGTCAAGCAAATGCGCTTCGTGCTGCCACACCGCCCGCACCTGCGCCCGGCGTGGATGATTCGCGCCGGCCTGTTCCTTTATGACCACTTGGGCAAGCGCGAGAAACTGGCGGGTTCCAAAAGCCTCAAGTTTGGCGCCGACAGCCCGCTGAAAAGCGAAATCACCAAGGGCTTTGAATACTCCGACTGCTGGGTCGACGACGCCCGCCTGGTAGTGCTCAATGCCATGGCTGCCCGCGAGAAAGGCGCGCACATCCACACCCAGACCCGTTGCATCAGCGCCCATCGCAGCAACGACATGTGGGAAATGAACATGGAACGTGCCGACGGCAGCCTGTTCTCCATCCGCGCCCGCGCCTTGGTGAACGCTGCTGGCCCTTGGGTGGCCAAATTCATCCGGGACGACCTCAAGCTGGATTCGCCCTACGGCATCCGCCTGATCCAGGGCAGTCACTTGATCGTGCCAAGACTGTACGAAGGTGCCCATGCGCACATCCTGCAGAACGAAGACCAACGCATCGTCTTCACTATTCCGTACCTGAACCACCTGACCATCATCGGCACCACCGACCGCGAATACACCGGCGACCCGGCAAAAGTAGCGATTACCGAAGGTGAAACCGACTACATGCTCAACGTGGTCAACGCACACTTCAAGAAACAGCTGAGCCGCGACGATATCGTCCACACCTACTCCGGCGTGCGCCCACTGTGCAACGACGAGTCGGACAACCCGTCGGCCATCACCCGTGACTACACCCTGGCACTGTCCGGCGCTACCGGCGAAGCACCGATCCTGTCGGTGTTCGGCGGCAAGCTGACCACCTATCGCAAGCTGGCTGAGTCAGCCATGGCCCAACTGGCGCCGTACTTCACCCAGATGCGCCCAAGTTGGACCGCCACGGCCAGCCTGCCCGGCGGCGAAAACATGACCACGCCTGAAGCCCTGGCCGAAGCCATCCGCACCAAGTACGACTGGGTGCCGAGCGAAATTGCCCGTCGCTGGTCCACCACCTATGGCAGCCGCACCTGGCGCCTGCTGGAGGGCGTTCAATCGCTGACCGACTTGGGTGATCACCTGGGTGGCGGCCTGTACACCCGCGAAGTCGATTACCTGTGCGCCGAAGAATGGGTGACGCAACCGCAGGACGTGCTGTGGCGCCGCACCAAGCTTGGCCTGTTCACCACCCCGCAGGAGCAGGAGAACGTGCAGCGTTACCTGTCGAAGGTCGAGCAGAACCGTAGCAAGATCGAAGCGGCCTGATCGCCCAGCCCCAAAAAGCCCTCGCACCGAAAGGTGCGGGGGCTTTTTTATGCCTGCGGATCAGGCGATCTCGTATTCGGTTTTCCGAACGCGAGCTCACACCCTATTCGGTTTGCCGGACTAAACGCTGAAACCCTTGTTGCAACACAAAGTTAATCTCCATATAAATCATGAAGTTAACCTTTTATTTTCGGTATGGCACGACTCATGCTCTACACTCTTCGACGATTGCCTGGGGCGCCTTAGGAGCCGTCACGGGCATTCGCTATACAAGAGAGCCGTTCACCTGGCTTCATAAAAAAAACAAATGTCGAGGAAGTATTGATGCGTATCGTTCCCCATATCCTGGGCGCAGCTATCGCTGCTGCTCTGATCAGCACTCCAGTTTTCGCCGCCGAACTCACCGGCACACTGAAGAAAATCAACGACTCCGGCACCATCACTCTCGCTCACCGCGACAGCTCCATTCCGTTTTCCTACATCGCGGATGGTTCGGGCAAACCCGTGGGCTACTCCCACGACATTCAGTTGGCCGTCGTTGAACAACTGAAAAAAGACCTGAACAAACCCGACCTGAAAGCCAAGTACAACCTGGTGACCTCGCAAACCCGTATCCCGCTGATCCAGAACGGCACCGCGGATCTGGAGTGCGGCTCCACCACCAACAACGCCGAACGCGCCCAGCAAGTCGACTTCACCGTCAACATCTTCGAAATCGGCACCCGCCTGCTGGTCAAGAAAGACAAGGATGGCAAGCCGTCCTACGTTGACTTTGCCGACCTGAAAGGCAAAAACGTCGTGACCACTGCTGGCACCACGTCCGAGCGCATCATCAAGGCGATGAACGCCGACAAGCAGATGGGCATGAACGTCATCTCCGCCAAAGACCACGGCGAATCCTTCCAGATGCTCGAGAGCGGCCGCGCTGTCGCGTTCATGATGGATGACGCGCTGCTGGCCGGTGAAGAAGCCAAGGCCAAGAAGCCGGACGACTGGGTCATTACCGGTACTCCGCAGTCCTTTGAAGCCTACGCATGCATGGTTCGCAAAGGCGATCCTGACTTCAAGAAAGCCGTGGATGACGCCATTGTCGCCCTGTACAAGTCCGGCGAGATCAACAAGATCTACAGCAAGTGGTTCGAAAGCCCGATTCCACCTAAAGGCCTGAACCTGAACTTCCCGATGAGCGACAAGGTCAAGGAGCTGATCGCTACCCCAAGCGACAAACCAGCGCCTGACGTAAAAATCTAATACCTGACTAAGCTTATTCCTGAGGGAGCCAACCCTCCCTCAGGCATCTGTTACTACTTGCTGGCTTTAATTTGGAACACTCGACCTGGCGGTTTTCGAGCCGATCGCGTGTGCCTGGCATTCAACGCCAGGCGGGAAAGGATCTTCCCAAGCAGGTGCTTGTATATCGATCGATCTTGAGGGGAGACCCTAATGAATTACAACTGGGACTGGGGCGTGTTCTTCAAGTCCACCGGCGTGGGCAGCGAGACTTATCTCGACTGGTACATCGCCGGCCTGGGCTGGACCATTGCCATCGCTGTCGTGGCATGGATCATCGCCTTGCTGCTGGGCTCCATTCTGGGGGTCATGCGCACCGTGCCAAACCGCATCGTATCGGGCATCGCGACCTGCTACGTGGAACTGTTTCGTAACGTGCCGCTGCTGGTTCAGCTGTTTATCTGGTACTTCCTTGTACCCGACATGCTGCCGCAGAACCTGCAGGACTGGTACAAACAGGACCTGAACCCGACCACCTCGGCCTACCTGAGCGTGGTGGTGTGCCTGGGCCTGTTCACCGCCGCCCGTGTGTGTGAACAAGTGCGTACCGGCATCCAGGCGCTGCCCCGTGGCCAGGAATCCGCTGCACGCGCCATGGGTTTCAAGCTGCCGCAGATCTACTGGTACGTGCTGCTGCCCCAGGCTTATCGCATCATCATTCCGCCGCTTACCTCGGAATTCCTCAACGTGTTCAAGAACTCCTCCGTGGCGTCCTTGATCGGCTTGATGGAACTGCTGGCGCAAACCAAGCAGACCGCCGAGTTTTCGGCCAACCTGTTCGAAGCCTTCACCTTGGCCACGCTGATCTACTTCACCCTGAACATGAGCCTGATGTTGCTGATGCGCGTAGTGGAGAAGAAAGTCGCGGTGCCCGGCCTGATCTCCGTGGGGGGTAAATAATGGACTTCGATTTCAGCGGCATCATCCCCGCTATCCCGGGCCTGTGGAACGGCATGGTCATGACCTTGCAGTTGATGGTCATGGGTGTGGTTGGCGGTATCGCGCTGGGCACCGTCCTGGCGCTCATGCGCCTGTCGTCCAACAAACTGCTGTCCCGCGTGGCTGGCGCCTACGTGAACTACTTCCGCTCGATCCCGCTGCTGCTGGTGATCACCTGGTTCTACCTGGCGGTGCCGTTCGTGCTGCGCTGGATCACCGGCGAAGACACACCGATCGGCGCGTTCACCTCCTGCGTCGTGGCGTTCATGATGTTCGAGGCCGCGTACTTCTGCGAAATCGTGCGGGCCGGCGTGCAGTCGATCCCCAAGGGCCAGATGGCCGCAGCACAAGCCATGGGCATGACCTACGGCCAGACCATGCGCCTGATCATCCTGCCCCAGGCGTTCCGCAAGATGACGCCGTTGCTGCTGCAACAGTCGATCATCCTGTTCCAGGACACTTCGCTGGTCTACACCGTGGGCCTGGTGGACTTCCTCAACTCCGCCCGCTCCAACGGCGACATCATCGGCCGCTCCAATGAGTTCCTGATCTTTGCCGGTGTCGTCTACTTCATCATCAGCTTTTCCGCCTCGCTGCTGGTCAAGCGTCTGCAAAAAAGGTTTGCCGTATGATCTCTATCAAGAACATCAACAAGTGGTATGGCGACTTCCAGGTGCTGACCGATTGCAGCACCGAGGTTAAAAAAGGCGAAGTGATCGTGGTATGCGGGCCGTCCGGCTCGGGCAAATCCACTCTGATCAAGTGCGTGAATGCGCTGGAACCGTTCCAGAAGGGCGACGTTGTGGTCGATGGCACCTCCATCGCCGACCCGAAGACCAACCTGCCGAAACTGCGTTCGCGCGTGGGCATGGTGTTCCAGCACTTCGAGCTGTTCCCGCACCTGACCATCACTGAAAACCTGACCATCGCGCAGATCAAGGTGCTGGGCCGCAGCAAGGAAGAAGCCACCAAGAAGGGCCTGCAACTGCTCGACCGCGTGGGCCTGTCGGCACACGCCCACAAGCACCCTGGCCAACTCTCCGGTGGCCAGCAGCAACGTGTGGCGATTGCCCGCGCCCTGGCCATGGACCCAATCGTCATGCTGTTCGACGAACCGACCTCGGCGCTGGACCCGGAAATGGTCAACGAAGTGCTCGACGTGATGGTGCAACTGGCCCACGAAGGCATGACCATGATGTGCGTGACCCACGAAATGGGCTTTGCGCGCAAAGTGGCCGACCGCGTGATCTTCATGGACGCCGGCAAGATCATCGAAGACTGCCCGAAGGAAGAGTTCTTCGGCGATATCAGCGCCCGCTCCGAACGTGCGCAGCACTTCCTTGAGAAAATCCTGCAGCACTAAGTACTAAACAGCTCCCACTGTAGAAACATGGCCACTGTGGGAGGGGGCTTGCCCCCTCCCACACTGGACCACACAGGCTGGCAGCTCTGGTTGACCCAAGGCATCTGTGATGAAATGCGACCCCAATCAATATCGCGCCGCGCCGCCATCACTTGCCGTGAAGCCTCGTCTGATACGCCAACTGTTCCTGCCGCCGTTGATCATCGCCCTGATGGTCGGCCTGGGTTATATCGGCTTCTGGGTCAGTGAGTACTATGGCATCCGCACCCTCAGCGACAACGGCGAACGCCAGTTGGAGCTGCATGCCCGCACTGTCGAAAGCGAACTGAGCAAATACACCTACCTGCCCAGCCTCCTGGAGTTGGAGTCGAGCGTTTCCCGATTGCTGGCCGACCCGAACCAGGAAGCCCGCAAAACGGTCAACGACTACCTCGAAGGCCTAAACCGTCGCAGTCGCAGCCGAGCCATCTACGTGATGGACACCACCGGCCGCGTGCTGGCCACCAGTAACTGGCGCGATGCGGACAGTTACCAAGGTGAAGACCTGTCCTTTCGCGCCTATTTCCAGAACGCCGTTCGCGGTCAGCCCGGCCGTTTCTACGGTATTGGCAGCACCAACGGCGAACCCGGTTACTACCTGGCCCATGGCCTTGAAGAGCACGGCAAGATCATCGGCGTCGCGGTGGTCAAGGTCCGCCTCGAAGCCCTTGAAGAACGCTGGCAGCGCGCCCGCCTCGAAGCCTTCGTGAGTGACGAGAACGGCATCATCATCCTCTCCAGCGACCCGGCCCGCCGCCTCAAGGCCGTGCGCCCGCTGAGCGATGACACCAAGGAACGCCTGGCCCACAGCCTGCAATATTACTGGGCGACGCTCAACGAACTGGAGCCCCTGGCTCGTGAGCGCCTGAACGAAGGCACCGAGAAACTGACCTTCCCGGCCAACACGGAAGTGGTCAACGACGAACACGCCGTCAGCTACCTGGCGCAAACCCGCCCGCTCAATGACACGCCGTGGAGTTTCACTCTGCTCACCCCGCTCAACGACCTGCGCCGCGCCGCGATCAACCAGGGCATCCTGGTGGCCGTCGCCTTTGGCCTGGTCGCCTTCTTGCTGATTGCCTGGAACGAGCGGCGCAAGGTCATCGCCACCCGCCTCGCCGCGCGGGAAGCCTTGCAGGAAGCCAACAGCCTACTGGAACGGCGAATTGCCGAACGCACCGCCGACCTGCGCGCCAGCAATGAACGGCTCAAGGGCCAGATCCGCGAACGACGCCAGGCCGAAGAAACCCTGCGCCACGCCCAGGACGAACTGGTCCAGGCCGGCAAGCTCGCGGCCATCGGCCAGATGTCCACCAGCATCGCCCATGAATTGAACCAGCCGCTGGCGGCCCTGCGCACGCTGTCGGGCAACACCGTGCGCTTCCTCGAGCGCGGGGCCCTGGACACCGCCAGTACCAACCTCAAGACCATCAACGAACTGATCGACCGCATGGGCCGCATCACCGCCAGCCTGCGCTCCTTTGCCCGGCGCGGTGACGACCAGGGCGAGGCCAACCTCGGCAAGGCCGTCGACGCCGCATTCCAGGTACTGGGTGCGCGCCTGGACGGCCTGCCGCTGACCTTGCACCGTGACTTCGACAACGCTCAATTGCAGATCGACCAGACACGCCTGGAGCAGATCCTGGTGAACCTGATCAGCAACGCCCTCGATGCGATGCAAGCACAGCCGGCACCGCAACTGTGGCTGGAAGGCCAGGTCAGCGACGGCAAATACCGCTTGCGCGTACGCGACAACGGCCATGGCATCGACCTCGAGACGCGCAAGCATTTGTTCGAACCATTTTTCACCACCAAGCCTGGCGAGCAGGGCCTGGGCCTGGGCCTGACGCTGTCGGCCAGCCTCGCGGCGGCAACCGGCGGCAACCTCGCCGTGGAACACCCGGCCGGTGGTGGTACTGCCTTTGTCCTGAGCCTGCCGCTGGTGGGCGCTCAACACACTGAGTCGACATGAATACAGACACTACAGCCCCGAACGACGACCTCACCGTGCTGATCGTCGAAGACGACCCCCATGTACTGCTCGGCTGCCAGCAAGCCCTGGCGCTGGAAGACATACCCAGTGTCGGCGTGGGCAGTGCCGAAGAAGCGCTCAAGCGTATCGGCGAGAACTTTGCCGGGATTGTTATCAGCGACATTCGCCTGCCGGGCATCGACGGCCTGGAGCTGCTCACCCGCCTCAAGGCGATGGATAAAAGCCTGCCGGTGGTGCTGATCACCGGGCACGGCGATATCTCTATGGCCGTCGGCGCCATGCGCAACGGCGCCTACGATTTCATGGAGAAACCCTTTTCCCCCGAACGCCTGGTGGACGTGGCGCGCCGCGCCCTGGAGCAACGCGGGCTGGCGCGGGAAGTCTGGTCGCTACGTCGCCAACTGGCCGAGCGTGACTCGTTGGAAGGCCGCATCATCGGCCGCTCGCCAGCGATGCAAAACCTGCGCGAACTGATCGCCAACGTCGCCGACACGTCGGCCAACGTGCTGATCGAAGGCGAGACCGGCACCGGCAAGGAACTGGTCGCGCGCTGCCTGCATGATTTCAGCCGGCGTCATTCCCACCAGTTCGTCGCCTTGAACTGCGGGGGCCTGCCGGAGAACCTGTTCGAAAGCGAAATTTTCGGCCACGAAGCCAACGCCTTTACCGGTGCAGGCAAACGCCGCATCGGCAAGATCGAGCATGCCCACGAAGGCACGCTGTTCCTCGATGAAGTGGAAAGCATGCCGATCAACCTGCAGATCAAGCTGCTGCGAGTGCTGCAGGAACGCACCCTGGAACGCCTGGGCTCGAACCAGAGCGTGGCGGTGGATTGCCGGGTAATCGCCGCTACCAAGTCCGACCTCGACGAACTGAGCCGCGCCAGCCAGTTCCGCAGCGACCTCTACTACCGCCTCAACGTGGTGACTCTGGAACTGCCACCGCTGCGCGAACGGCGTGAAGACATCCTGCAGCTGTTCGAACACTTCCTGCAGCAATCGTCACTGCGCTTCGACCGCAGCGTCCCGGACCTCGACAACCAGACCTTGTCGAGCCTGATGAGCCACGACTGGCCGGGTAACGTGCGGGAACTGCGCAACGTCGCCGAGCGCTTCGCCCTGGGCTTGCCCGCCTTCAAGAAAAGCGGCTCGAGCAGCGGCAACCATGGCCTGGCCTTTACTGAAGCAGTAGAGGCCTTCGAGCGCAACCTGCTGGTTGACGCTCTGCAACGCAGCGGCGGCAACCTGACCCAGGCCAGCCAGGAACTGGGGATGGCCAAGACCACCCTGTTCGACAAGGTCAAGAAATACGGGTTGAGTCACTGATGGATCTTTTTCTGAAGGCCGCCCTGGGCGCGGCGGTGGTGCTGATCCTGGCGGCGCTGGCCAAGACCAAGAACTATTACATCGCGGGGCTGGTGCCGCTGTTTCCGACCTTTGCGCTGATTGCCCATTACATCGTCGGTAAAGGCCGTTCGGTGGAGGATTTGAAGACCACCATCGTGTTTGGGATGTGGTCGATCATTCCTTATTTTGTGTACCTGGCAACCTTGTATGTGATGGTGGATCGGATGCGGCTCGAAGCGTCACTGGCAGTGGCCGCCGTGGCCTGGTTGATGGCCGCCTCGATCCTGGTCAGCATCTGGGTTCGCCTCCACTCCTGACTCAACTCGGTAAGAAATGTGGGAGGGGGCTTGCTCCCGATAGCGGTGGGTCAGTGAAATATGTACTGACTGACATACCGTTATCGGGAGCAGCCCCCTCCCACATTTTTTAGCTACGCGGCATCAGCGGACTATTTTGTCGACTTGGATGCCCAGCTTCTTCAGGCGATACCAGAAGCTCCTCTCGGAAATCCCGATGCGCTGTGCCGCCGCGGCCTGCACGCCATTGCTCTCTTGCAACGCCGCGAGGATGTAGGCTTTCTCCACTTCCGCCAACGCCGCATCCAGGTCTTGTGGCACGCCCGGGCCTTCGCTGAGAATCGCCGTCACGCCAGCCTCGGCAGGCCTGGAAGCAAACAGATACCCCGGCAAATCAATATCCTCGATCACAGGCGAGGCCGCCACGATGGTCGCGCGCTCCACACAGTTCTGCAGCTCGCGGATATTGCCCGGCCAGTGATACGCCGCCATGGCCTGCAACGCCTCGGGGCTGAAGCCGGTGATGCGCTTGCCGGCGGTCGCGCTCAAGGTCTGCGCGAAGTGTCGGGCCAGGGGTGCAATATCTTCCACACGCTCGCGCAGGGCCGGCAGCGGAATCGGAAAGACGTTGAGGCGGTAATACAGGTCTTCGCGAAACTCTTTATTGGCCACCGCGTCCAGCAGGTTCTTGTTGGTGGCGGCGATCACTCGCACGTCGACCTTGCGCTCCCGAGGGTCGCCCACCGGCTCGATCACCCGCTCTTGCAAGGCACGCAAAATCTTGGCCTGCAACGCCAGGGGCATATCCCCGACTTCGTCGAGAAACAAAGTGCCCTTGTCGGCCTGCATGAAACGCCCTACCCGGTCGGCCACGGCGCCGGTGAAGGCGCCTTTGCGATGGCCGAACATCTCGCTTTCCAGCAAGCCTTCGGGAATCGCCGCACAATTGACCGCCACGAAGGGTTTGTCGGCGCGGCTGCCATGCTTGTGGATGGCGCGGGCGACCATTTCCTTGCCGGTACCGCTTTCGCCAGTCAGCAGGATGGTGGCGCTACTGTCACGCACCGAATCCACGGCCTGCAACACCGTGCGAAACGCCGGGCTGTCGCCCACCAGGCTGTCGAACTGCGCGTGCTCGTCCAGCTCGGCGCGCATGCGGGCGTTATCGCGCATGATGTCGCGAAATTGCAGGGCCTTGGCCACAGTGATATCCAACTCGTCGATATCGAACGGCTTGGCGATGTAGTCATAGGCGCCGTTGCGCATCGAGTGCACGGCATTTTTTACCGTGCTGTAGGCAGTCATCACGATCACCGGCACCTGTGGGTAGCGCAGCTTGATCTCTGCCAGCAGCGCCGGGCCATCCATGCCCGGCATGCGCCAGTCGCTGATGACCAGGTCGATGTCCTCATCTCCCAGCACCTTGAGCGCATGCAGGCCATTGCCCGCGCTGAACACCTGGATGCCGTTCTGGCTCAAGGCCTGGGTCAGCAAATCACAGAGCTTGGGCTCGTCGTCGACCACTAATACGTTATGCGTCATGCCCGTCCTCATCCTCGCCGTCGTCTTCACCGTGAGCCGGAATGTACAGGCTGAAGGTGGCGCCGGCATCTTTCTCACTGGCGCATTCGATGCTGCCGTCGTGACTTTCCATGATCGAATAGACTTTGGCCAGGCCCAGGCCGGTGCCCGATGCCTTGGTGGTGACGAACGGCGTGAAGATGCGCTCTACCATATCCGCGGCTATGCCCTGGCCGGTGTCGCCGATGCTGATCACCGTATTGTCGCCCACGCTGCGAATCCCCAGGGTCAGGCGCCCGCCGTCGGGCATTGCGTCGATGGCGTTGAGAATCAGGTTGAGGCAAGCCTGCTTGAGTTGCTTGGCATCCGCATAGATCGTGGCGTCAGGCGCCTGGTCGTCAATCTGTGCATCAATGTTGTGAGTGCTCAGCTCTGGGCCGCAGAAGCCGAGGATCTCTTCCACCAAAGCGCGTGCCGGCTGCAGCACGCGGATCGGCGGGTTGGGCTTGGCGAAGTCGAGGAATTCGGTGATCAGGTCGTTGATTCGGCTGACTTCGCTGATGACATATTCCAAGTGGCGCTTGTCGGTTTCTGCCAAGTCGGCGCGCCGGTGCAGTAGTTGGGTGGCGGTCTTGATGATGCCCAGCGGGTTGCGGATTTCGTGGGCCAGGCCCATCGCGACTTCACCCAGGGCATGCAGGCGATCACGTCGGCGCAGTTGGGCCTCGAGGTGATGCAACTCACCCAGTCGCTCGGTCATGTGGTTGAAAGTGCTGCTCAATTGCGCCAGCTCGTCACCGCCAGTGACCACCACACGGTGGGCGTAACTGCCCGAGATCACCGCGTCCACGCCCTGGGACAAGTCCCGCAGCGGCTTGGTCAGGCGCCGCGACACCAGCAGCCCCGCCGCCAGGGACAGCGCCGAGCTGAGCAGGAAAATCAGCACGAACAGGTTGCTCTGGTTCACCAGCCCCACCAGGCTGGTATGACGCAACAGGCCGCTGAAGATCACCCCTTGCAACTCGCCGGCGTCATTGAAGATCGGCCAGTACAAACCGCTGTACTGGTTGGTGAATTGCTCGCTCGGCTGCTTGGTGCTGCGCAGCGCGGCCTCAACGTTTTTCGGAATGCGCGACGGATGATTCTCGAAGCGCTGGGTGGAGAATATCTCGGAAAAACCCGCCGGGTTAGCCAGGTACAGGCGCAGGTCGAGGGAATGCACATCGGCCACGCTGGTAAGGAAGCTGCTGTCCAGGTAAGTGGCCACCAACAACAAATAGTCAACGCCGTCACGGCTGGTTTCGAAGGTCGAGACCACCAGCCCCGTGCTCACCCCGGCGACTTGCACAGTCTGCAGCACCGCGTTGCTGGTCAGGCTGATCTGCCTGACGATGTCATCGGAGGCCGTGCTGAACACCACTTTATGGTCACTGGTGCGAATCAGCGCCACCACGTCGATATCGGTGGCATCGGCAATGTCGGCGGTGAGCCGGTCATGCTTGGCGGCCTGCTTGGACGACGGCGGGCTGGTGTAGCGCAGGAACAGCTTGGCCATGCGTGCGTTGTCATGAAGGATGTCGCCTATCTCATCCTTGACGATCTTGGTCGACTCTTGCAGCCAGATACGCACGTTGCTGTCGAAAATCTGCGACAGCGTGGTGGCGGCCAACTCAGCTGCAATCATGGTCGGAATAACGCTGACCAGCCAGAACGCCAGCACCAGCTTGCGCTGGACGCTCCAACGCGAAATGGCAAAGGGGCGGGCTTTCTGGCGGGTCTTGGTGATCATCAGGTTTCGCTTATCGCAGCAGCCATGGCAGGGTCGGAACGATCCGGTCGAATAAACAGTTTTACAAGCTTGAGCAGGCCGTTGACCAGCCGGTTGCGGTGACGAAAGAACAGGCTGTTGCCCTGGAACTCGCACCCCAGGCGCAGTTTACTGGCATACCCCGCCTGGCCGCACTCGTACACCGGTATATCGTGTTCAATACAGTAGTCGACATTGGTCAGCCAACTGCGGAAGTACAGGTTGTAGTCACGGCTGAACTCGATGTCATGGCCAAAGAACTTGTCTACCAGCCGATGCTCGTCCAGCAGCATCAGGTTAAACGCCACCAGGCGTTCGTCCACCCAGTAAAGAACACAGACCGCCCGCTCGTGAAGGTGTTCGAGCACACCCGTGAAGTAACCGGCGGGCAGGCGCTCGAACTGCAAGTCCGCGCGCGTGAGCGTGGCTTCATACAGGCGCATGACCTCAGGCAACACGTCATCAATATTGCGGCGCCACTCGACCCGTGGCCCAGGCGCGCGCAGCTTGCGGCGCAGGTCCTTGCGCGTGGATTTTCCCAGCGAACCCAGGTACGCGTCCACCGAACCGTAGGGCAAAGGCAACACACCAGTAGGCAGGCTCGGCATGCTTTGAAAGCCTGCGGCGCGGCAGCTGTCAGCCCAGTGCGGGTCGTTGGCCGGCGCGTCCTTGACCGCCACCAGCCCGATACCGAATTGATCGGCATCGCCACGCGCAGCCGCCAGCAACTGCTGCAACAACATCGGGCGCCGGGCCGCTGGCACATGGCTGGCGACGCCCGCATCACAGCGTTCGGCCACCGGCGAACCGATGGCGTACAGCGCCAGTTGCAAAGCACCCGGCCACAGTCGATCCAGGCGCTCGGTCAAGCGCTTGCCAGCCCCCGACACCGTGGTGTCGAGGCGATAATGGGTGATGAACGCGGCCGCAACAGCCACCAGCGTTTCATCGTCGTAGACCGCCAGGTAACGCCACTGAAAGTCAGCAATCGCGGCGTTTTCCACGGCCAGATAGTAATCCCAATCCTCCAGGGCACCGGGAAAACAGTCGTTCCAGGCATCGCGCTGGATAGCCCGGATGGTCGGGAAGGCTTGGGTGGTTATCACAGTTTTTCCTTATCAACACCGCTCCTACAGGTAAGCGGATCAGGCCACACGATTGAGTTGCACCGCGTGTTGCTCGATAAACTCGGCGCTCAACTCGATCACGCGCCGGTATTGCAGGTCGACGGTGATCATGTGGTAGCAGTTATCCAGCAGGATCTTGGTCACCGGCCCGCCGAGGTGGCGCTCCACGTAGTCGGCGTTCCAGCGGCTGGTGATGTCATCCTCGATGGAATGCAACACCAGCGCCGGCACCTTGACCTGGGGCATGCGTTTCTTGACCACGGCATTCATACGGTGCAACTCGCGCACAGTGATGCCTTCCATGGTCAGCAACCCTGCCTCGCTACTCTCCCCTTCCTTCATCTGCCGCTCGACGATAGCCCGCAGGCGCTCGTTCTTGATGCCGTAGGGCGGCTTCTCTTCGAAGCGGCAGATGTGCACGCCGAACGGAATCTTCATCAGCAACGGCGTGAGGAACGCCAGCTTGTTAATGCTCCAGCCGTCGTACTTCAAGGTCGTGGAATACATCAGCAGCCCGGCGACTTGGCCTGGGTGTTCGGCGGCCACGTACATCGACATCACCGCGCCCATGGACAAGCCACCGACAAAAACCTGCTCGTGGCGTTGCCTGACCTGTACGAAGGTCTTGCGCACGCCTTCGTACCAGTCCAGCCAACCGGTGGCTTGCAGGTCGCTGTTATCGCCGCAATGCCCGGCCAACGTGGGTACATACACCGTGCAGTTACCCGCCTTGGCCAGGCCCTTGGCGACCTGGCGCAATTCCGTCGGAGTGCCGGTCAGGCCGTGGATCAACAGGATCCCGACCGGACCGTCACCGAGAACGAAGCCGGCATCGCCTTCACCGAGGTCAATACCGTACGTACTCACCGCTTGGTCGCTCGCACCAGCAATTGCTCGAGCAGCTTCAGGCCCAGGTCGATTTCCGGGTAGCTGATTTCCAGGGACGGTGCCAGGGTGATCACGTTCTTGTAGTAACCGCCCACGTCGAGGATCAGCCCGAGTTTCTGGCCGTCTACGACCATGTCGCCTTTCATGCCTTCTTCGACCATGTAGTCCAGGGTCGCCTTGTCCGGGGTGAAACCGTCCGGCCCGCAGATTTCGCAGCGCAGCGCCAGGCCCAGGCCATCGACGTCGCCGATGATCGGGAAACGTTTCTGCAGGTCCTGCAGGCCTTCCAGGAAGTATTTGCCCTTGGCCATGACCATCGCGCCGTAGTCGACTTCGCTGGTCATCTTGAACATTTCCAGGCCCACCGCCGTACCCAACGGGTTGGAGGCGAACGTGGAGTGAGTGGAGCCTGGCGGGAAGACCGTCGGGTTGATCAACTCTTCACGGGCCCAGATGCCGCCCAGTGGGTTGAGGCCGTTGGTCAGTGCCTTGCCGAACACGATCACGTCCGGTTGTACGTCGAAGTGCTCGATCGACCACAGCTTGCCGGTGCGGTAGAAGCCCATCTGGATTTCGTCGGACACCATCAGGATGCCGTGCTGGTCCAGCACATGCTTGAGTTCGCGGTAGAAGTTCATCGGCGGGATCACGTAGCCGCCGGTGCCCTGGATCGGCTCGACGTAGAAGGCTGCGTATTCGCACTGGTTGGTTTTCGGATCCCAGACGCCGTTGTATTCAGTCTCGAACAAACGCGCGAACTGCTGCACACAGTGGCTGCCGTATTCTTCTTTCGTCATGCCCTTTGGGCCACGGAAGTGGTATGGGAACGGAATGAAGTTGGCGCGCTCGCCGAAGTGGCCGTAACGGCGGCGATAGCGGAAGCTGGAGGTGATCGACGAGGCGCCGAGCGTACGACCGTGGTAGCCGCCTTCAAAGGCGAACATCAGGCTCTTGCCGTTGGAGGCGTTACGCACCACTTTCAACGAGTCTTCGATCGACTGCGAACCGCCGACGTTAAAGTGCACGCGACCGTCGAGGCCGAACTTGTTCTTGGCGTCGACCGCGATCATTTCCGACAGCTCGATCTTGCCTTTGTGCAGGTACTGGCTGGCGATTTGCGGCAGGGTGTCGATCTGCTTTTTCAGCGCGTTGTTCAAGCGCGGGTTGGCGTAGCCGAAGTTGACCGCCGAGTACCACATTTGCAGGTCGAGGTAGGCCTGGTCTTCGGTGTCCCATACGTAGGAGCCTTCGCAACGGCTGAAAATACGCGGCGGTTCGATGTAGTGGACGGTGTCGCCGTACGAGCAGTACTTGGCTTCTTTATCCAGGAGAACCTGGTCTTCGGGGGTGGCGATACGGATATCAGACATGATGGAAGAGTTCCTGATTGTCAGAAGAGGTGTTGAAGGTGGTGGCGTTGGCGGCGATGCCTTGTGGCAGCTTGGCCAGCAATGCAGGCACTTCGGCAAAGGTGTCGAAGCGCGCGTGAGGAATGTTGTTGGCTTCGCAGTACCTGGCGAGGCTGCCCTTGGCAAACACGAAGTCGGCGGTGGAGGCCACGCACATGTCGGACTTGCCGTCGCCGATCACCAGCACGCGTTTGTTACGCGGGGTGGATTTGCACTTGCAGTTGCCGGAAGCAGCACGGCAGGCATCGCTGGCATACGGGAAGTCGATGCGCCAGCTGTTCTGGTCGACCTGGCGCAGGCGGTTGGCCAGGATCGGCAGCAGGGTCACGTAGTTGCGCGACAGGATGCGGGCGATGCCCTGCTCGATGCCGTCGCTGACCACTTCGATGGAGGCGCCAAGGCCCATGACGTGATCGACGAAATCCGGGAAGTCCGGGTCGATCTCGACGCTGTCGAAATACGCCAGCAATTCACTTGGGGTGGCTTTGATCAGCGCCAGTTGAAGGCTCAGGCATTCGCGTGAACCGATATGCCCATCCAGCCATTGCTGCTCAATGGTTTCCCACTCGGGGCCTGCGAAGCGTTGGAGGACGTTGTCGATGACATCCGTGGGGGTAATGGTCCCATCGAAGTCACACACGATATGCCAGTTGATCATCTGCCTTTCCTTTAGGTAAAGGGCCTTAGAGGGCGCGCTGTATGCGCTTGCCAAGGGATAGAGCAGGGACTGTGCCAACTGGCCAAAGCCCAGCGGGGCTGGGGGTTTGCCGAATATTCAGAGGAAAATGTGTCGTGGGAGCTACAATTTTTGTAGCTTGCTACAAACAACATGAGTGCTTGCGCAGACCTGAGGGTTCGCGCGTTCATGCGCGCCTGCCCACCTTAGGAAAACGCATCATGTCCAACATCACGTCTGCTGTATTCACCGGTTTACTTGGGCTGTGGAGCTTTTCCAGTGCCGCGTGGGCAGGCGGCATCAGCGGCGACGTGGGCGCGGGCCTCAGCTATCAGCCCCACGACCCCACCGGCAGCCGCTACGAAACCCGGCCCGTGCCCTACCTGGACCTGGATTGGGGCAACGTCAGCCTGAGCACCGATGACGGCCTGACCTGGAGCGCGCTGAACAGCCACGGCATCACCGCCGGGCCCTATATCAATTACCTGGCGGGCCGTACTTCCAACGGCGAGTTGCAGGGCTTGCGCAATGTGTCGGACATGGCCGAGGTCGGCGGTTTCGTCCAGTACGCCCCGGCCGATTTCTGGCGGGTCTACGCACAAGTGGGCCAGGCCGTGGGCGGCGGGCATTCCCAGAGCGGCACCCTGGGTAAAATCGGTGGCGAGCTGGGCTACCCGCTGGGCGGTGGGATTATTGGCAGCAGCGGCCTGGTCGCGCATTTTGCCGATGCGCGCCAGACCAACACCTTCTTCGGCGTCGACAACAACGAAGCCGCCGCTACCGGCTTTCGGCCCTACAACGCCAGCGGTGGCTTCCAAAACGTGACACTGAGCCAAAGCTTTGCCTTCCCCCTGGCGCCCCACTGGTCCCTGTTGACCAGCGCCAGCTGGGTGCACCTGGTGGGCTCGGCGGCCAAGAGCAGCATCGTCAAGCAGGCGGGTGACGTGAACCAGGGCCAGGTGCAGACTGCGATCAGCTATACCTTCGATTAAAAGCCAGCGCAAAAAGCAGGCGCAGATCAGCCTGATATAAGGAAATCGAAATGTGGGAGAGGGCTTGCCCCTCCCACACTTTAGCAGTCAGCTCTCCTCCCCCTCCGCCAGCAACACAATCCCCGCCACAATCACCACCACTCCCACCCAGTGCAACACGCTGATGTGTTCCCCCAACCCCAACCACGATCCGAGCAACACCGCCACAAACACCAGCGAGCTCAACGGAAACGCCAAGGACAAACTGCTGCGCCGCAAGATCAGCATCCACACAAAAAATGCGCCGAGATAACTGGCGATTGCCGCCAGAATCCCGGGGTTGCGTGCCACGTCAGCCAGCCACTGCCAGGTAAAGTCCATCTGCCCCAATTGATCACCGGCCACCTTGGTAAACAACTGCCCGGCGCTTTCGGTCGCGATCAACAGTGCCCACAGCACCAATGTGCCAACACGCCCATGCAACCAGCCGGTATCGATTGTCTGCGTCGTCATGCCTGGCTCCCGGCAATCGCCACCAACATCACGCCAAAAGTAATCACCAGCGTGCCCAGCCAGCGACGTGGGCTGACGGTTTCCTTGAGCACCACTCTGCCCGCCAGGACCACCAGGCAATACGCCAATGCCGCCAGCGGAAACAGCAGGCTCAACGGCGCGCGGGACAAGGCTTCGAGCCAGACGAAAAATTCGATGACATAGGCCCCGACGCCGGCCCAGAGCAATGGCGCATTGAACACCTGGCCCCAGAATGCGCGCAGGCGGAACCCGCCATCGAGTTGCGGCAAACGGTCCACGCCCAGTTTGAAACACAACTGACCAATCACATCGAGGACGATGGAAAAAGCCAGCAACAACACTACAGTCAGGGTCACGGGAACAGCTCCTCAAACAGGTCGATCAAGGCTTCATTGGTCGCGGCATTGCGCTGCAAATCCTGCGCGGTCCAACGCTCCGGTGGTGGCTGGTCGGACTTGGCCTCCCAGCGCTTGAACGCGTTGCTGAACGCGGGCACGGCGAACTCTCCACACACGTCGATACCAATGATGCGTTTATGCGCCGCCAATGCCCGCAGGGCCTGGAGCAAATGGGTCAAGCGCATGCCGCCCTGGTCCCAGTTGGTGGCGGCGTCTTCACTGGCCAGCACATCTTTGTCGATGGTGATCCAGATCGCTTCGGTGGGCAGGCTGGCGATCATCTGGTCGAGGAATGCTGCCCAATCCAGGTCGGCCAGGTTGCGCCAGTGCAGGTGGTTTTCCTGCTGCTGGTGACCGGCACCGTCGCCCACCCGGCCCCAGACTTTCGATGGCGGGTGCTGCCAGGGAAAAAGCTGCAAGTGCCCGCGCTTGAGGGCGCCGAGGTTACCGCCGCGCAGTTGCGGGTTATGCAGGTCATCGCTGCACGGGCCGAGGGTAACGATGCGTTTGATCGCCGGCATCTTCAGCGCACGGTTGACCCACGAACCACAGTGGCGCTTGGGTGCAAAGCGTACCCAGTCGGGGTGGTTGTCGAAGTGGATCACGCTGATGGGTTCTTTCAGGTCGGCCAAAAAGGCCGGCGTAAGGTGGTGATAGTCGCCGGAACCGACAAACAGAATCTCCGGGCGTGCGTCCCTGGGCCGTGGCCGTTGGGCCAGACGCGCGACAAAGCGTTTCCAGGTTTTTTCGGTGGACCACAAACGCAGTTTCGGGCCCAGGTCCAGCAGGTCGAGGCGCGTGGCCCGACCGCTGGCCAACCGCCGGGCAATCGGGGCCTGGCCGGTGAGGCTGTGGTCGAGGTCGAGAATATTCAAGGTAGTGTTTCACCCCTAATGGCAGCGCCCAACCGCAGACCGGGTGGGCTTTAGGGGGGTAATGCAAGGGATGGGCCAGGACTGATCTGGCACCGCTCCCACATTTTGATCTGTGTTTGGCGTTAGTTTTTGGCCTCGGCGATGATCTGGCGAATCGCCCCCACAAAGGCTTCAGCCGGCTGACCACCACTCACCGCATATTGGTCGTTGAACACGATGGTCGGCACCGATGTCACCCCACGGGAGATCCACAGTTGCTCCTGCTCGCGCACGTCGGCAGCGTATTCATCAGAGGCAAGAATCTCGGCGGCGCGCTTGAGGTCCAGGCCGACGCTTTCGGCGATGATCGCCAGGGTTGCGTGGTCGGACGGGTCCTGGCCATCGCTGAAGTAGGCCTTGAACAATGCCTCCTTGAGGTTGTACTGCAAGCCTGCCAACCCGGCCCAATGCAGCAGACGATGCGCATCGAAGGTGTTGTAGATGCGGCTCTGGCCGTCGGTGCGAAAGGCAAAGCCCAACGCAGCGCCCATGTCGCGGATACGCTCGCGGTTGGCCTGGGATTGTTCAGCGGTGGAGCCGTATTTTTCAGTGATGTGCTCGACGATGTTCTGACCGATGGCGGGCATGTTCGGGTTCAGTTCGAAGGGCTGGAAATGGATCTCGGCCTGCACCTCGCTGCCCAGTTGGTCAAGGGCTTCGGTCAGGCCACGCAGGCCGATGATGCACCAGGGGCAGGACACGTCGCTGACGAAATCGATTTTCAGGGGAGTACTCATGGTAGGCAACCTCGCTGGCATTAATGTGCGCCATAAAGGTTGCACGATACACCAACTTCACAGCACCTTCGCAGGCTCGCCCAGGTCAATCTGCGCCCAGTGGGCGGCATCTTCGCGATGGGCTTGCAGGTAAGGCAGCACCGCCGCCAGCAACGGCGCCTTGAACGCCTCCTGGAAACGATGGGCCAGGCCAGGAATCAGTTTCAGTTGGCTACCCTGGATATGCGCCGCCAAGTGCACGCCGTGCATCACCGGCAACAGCGGGTCTGCGGTGCCGTGCACCACCAGGGTCGGCACGCGCAATTGGTTGAGCAACGGCACACGGCTGGGTTCGGCGAGGATCGCCATGATCTGGCGCTTGACGCCTTCGGGGTTGAAGGCGCGGTCATAAGACAGTGCCGCCTGGTGCAAGAGTGCCTGGCGATCATCCTTCACGTCCGGGCTGCCCAGCGCAGCGAGCAAATCCGCCTGTTGTTCCAGCGCCACCTCACGGTTAGGTGCGCTGCGTCGCGACAATAACTGCACCAGCGCCGCGTTGGGTGCCGGCAGGCCTTCGGCGCCGGAACTGGTCATGATCAGCGTGAGGCTTTCCACCCGCTGCGGCGCCATCGCCGCCAGGTGCTGGGCGATCATGCCGCCCATGCTCGCGCCCAATACATGGAATTGGCGCACCTGCAAGGCATCCATCAAGCCCAGGGCGTCGTCGGCCATATCCGTCAGCGTGTAAGGGGCCGCCACCGGCAGGCCGAGTTTGTAGCGCAGCACTTCGAAGGTCAGGTTGGCGCTGGCCGGAGCCTGGCGCCAAGTCGACAGGCCCACGTCACGGTTGTCATAGCGAATGACCCGAAAACCTTGTTCGCACAGGGCCACCACGACCTCGTCTGGCCAATGGATCAACTGCCCGCCCAGGCCCATTACCAGCAGCAAGGCAGGGTCAGACGCACGGCCGATGCTCTGGTAGGCGATGCTCACCTGTTCCAGGTCGACCGTTTGGGTCGGGACATTGACATCACATCGAGACGCCGCAAGAGACGGCAGGCCGAATAAGAGAGCGGCCAGTAAAAACAACACGCGCATGAAAAACACCGAAACACAGAACCCCAGTAGAGCGCGAGTCTGATGAAGTTTGTTCAAGCGCGCTGCCACGGTTGCGTGACAGTTTGATGAAGGCCGCTCAACGGTCGTCCGATAGTTATGTCCCACCACCGATTATGGCGATCGCTCTCTAATCATTTTTTATGAATGAGCCACTGCCATGACCGACACCCCAGACGTCAACCTGAACGATTTCGGATTATCACTCCTGCTACCGCCCGCGAATATTGAAGAAAACCTGCTGCTGGACGCCACACAGCGCTGGCAAGACTGCTGCAAGGAAATGCGCGAGTTGATGGCGGGCACGCCATCGGTACGCACAGTGGTCAACCAGATGCTCCTGGAGCATTTACAACTGGACGGTGAGCGCACCGCCCTGAAGTTCCTGCCCACTCAGGCGCGGGGATCAAGCATCCTATCTATAAACGAAGCGTGCCTTTACATGCAGCAGCACCCCTCCCTGGATACGACACAAGTGCCTGAGGGGCAACTCATCTTACCGTCCAACCACCGGCTTTCAGGGTACACGGTGCCCATGGTGCTGGATGAACTCAAAGGGCTGGATCTGGAGCAGGCAATCAAGGATGCCTGGACCCGGCACTTTTTGAACAACCGCGCGCCCGACCAGCCTGTGTCATGCCGTGCAAGGGCAACCGAGCTGTACAAGATCCACTTCGAGGCCTCTGGCGAAGCGCTGTTGGCCCAAGGTGCAATCAGCGCCGCGGCGCTCAACCCACTGTTTGCCATTATCGATCCTCTCCTGGCAGAGCCTGGAGCCGAAAAGATCTGCACTGAACAAATCGTACTCATGCGCCCTGCTGCCGACGCTCTCGTCCTGCCTGGAGCATGGGTGTTAACCCTGGATACCGATCAACCGGTCAGCCAGTTGGTGTATTTGCCCGCCCATCAACCGGCTTGGCGCACGTTCGCCAAACGCACGGACATGGAACGCTGGTTGATCACTCACCAACAGGTCCTGTTTTCGACCGCGAACTTCGACCCCCTGGCCACGATTGGCTACCGTCTCAAGACCCGCCTGCTGCAAACCGGTATCAGCGACTGGCTTAACCTCTTGGCCGATGCCCAATTTCGCGAGGCGATCAAGCCTGTCCCGGGTGTCGAAATCGATAATGCCAACCTGGCGCGGCTGCCTGTCGAAGCGTTCGATAAACAGCGTCAGAGCCATTCGCTGTTTGCACAGGCACCTGAACTGCCAGCGCGCCACCCACTTGAGGACGATCCGTTTGCGCAGTTCGGCCTGCTCTATGCCAGCCTGCCATTGAGCCACCGCCAGGCCCGAGTTCAGCAACAACGCCAGGCCCTGGATACTCTGTTTGGCGAAACCACGGCTGCAGCCGACCGGAACGCACAGGTGCAGCGATTCAAGCAGCAACTCGATGAGTTGCGGGTACACCAGCAAGCGTCAGCCGTTGCGGCACGCCTCATGCTTGAAAGACGCCCCAGCGATGTAGCGACCCTCAACACCCAATTTACCGCTCTTTACAATGCGCGCGTGGCGGGGCTGAGAATCGAAGCGCAGATTCAGCAGGCTCTGAACCAGATCAGCGCCGATGAACTGAAATTGCTGGAGGTCGTGCTTGATTCGCCCGTGGCCAAAGACCGCCTTGTTGAAGTAGCGGCCTATTCAATGACCCTCTCGGTCACCGAACAAACCAATGCCACGAAAAAAATTACCGAAAGCGAGCTCAAAGGGCCTCTGGTGTTCACTGCCGTAACGGCGTTGAAACCGCTGCCCACATCCGCCGCCAGTTACCTGGTCTACTGGCCCGGCGCCGGCGGCGCCTTGCAACGCTTCACCTCCCGACACGCCTTGGAAGCTGCCCTGTTCAACATCGCCCCTCAGGACGACCGGCTTGCCCTGATGCTCAAGGAGCTGACCGGCAACCCCTTTGAACACAGCCTAAGCCTTCAGCAGGCCGAGTTCGAGGAGCATGCGGCGCAGTTGCGCTCGACCTATACCAGCCCCGACGATGCCGACACGCTGGCCGAACACCTGAAAACATTACGCGAAGAGACCTTCGAACAACTCCAGGTCCCTGAACACAGCGCCCGCGAAGCGGCCTTTTTGCAGATCGTGGAACAGAACAACAGCAGCCACCTGGCGGAAAAACTACCGACCTGGCTTGGCATACAAGCAGAGGACCAACGCGAGCTACTCAAGAGTCGGCTCAAGGCTTACATTCCGGCACTCAAGCGCGCACAGGCGCTGCTCGATCGGTCACTGGCGCCACGTGATGAGTTCGTCAGGCTGAAGATCGACTCACGCCTGCGCGAGGATTTTTCTATCACCCAGGGTTTTACCGTGCAGTTGGAGCTGCCTGACTCGACAACAGAAGCCAGGGATCCTGTCGAAGGGGGCAGCGGCGTCGGCGGAACGCCCTTCAAGATGAAAACCACCCCCAGCCTCCAGCGTAGCAAGATGTCGCTGGATGAACTGGCACTTAGCAACATCGACAGCAGCCTGGGCAAGCGCCTGCACTACATGACCCTGGAGGTGACGGCTGACAACACCGCCGAACTCAATAGCCTCAAGGCCGGTATCAATGGCACCTACCTGGTCAGGATGATCCGCGACCTTAACCTGGCAAAAGACTATGAAACACGCATCTACCAGGCATTCAGGGGCACCCCACAAGCGTCGACCTTCCAGCAAGACTACCGCCGCGAATGCCTGACCGAACCGCTGCGCCTGATGCTCAAGATTCAGGGCCAGTTGGCGTTCATGCAGAACCATATAACCGCCGATGACCTGAATATTCTGGAGATCGCAATCGACGCCGACACACAGGCGGACTGGGCAATCGGCACCCAGCGCATTGCCCTGTTACCAGCAACCCTGGTCGACGACAGCGACAATAACGCCTATGGCACGGTCACCCTCTCAGGCGTGAGTTTCATACAGGAAAAAACTTCCGGGACGACCTTGCTTTACTTGCCTGACGCGCCGGATGAACGCTGCCTGCGACGCTTCGACAGCCTCGAACTGGCACGCAAGAAACTGTTTGACCTGTGCAGCCTCGATAGCATGGTCAACTACGTGGCAAGCCGTGCGTTGACTGGCGAACCCAGGTCTCACGTCAACCGCATCGACCTGGCCAAAACAAAAAACTTTGACGCGATCATCGGTGTCGGCTTTCCCTGGCCGGTCACCACCTCCCTGGCGGCCCATCAATTGGATGCCCACATGGGGCGCTTGATTGAGAGCAATCGAAATGACGCCCGCTCCAACGAAGACCTGGCCGATGAAAAATACGCGCTCAAGAGTGGCTTTGTGTTCAACGGCATCAAAATCGCGCTGGGTTTTATTCCGCTGATCGGCACCGCCGTTTCCCTGGCCGATGCCACCACCAGCCTGTACGCCGCCGTCGATGCCCTCAGGAAAGGCGACACGCACCATGGCATTGACCAGTTGGCTTCGGTGTTCGAGTGCCTGGTGTATGCCGGCATGGACGCCCTGACATTTGCTGCGGTGCCCCCGGCCCGGCCCGCCACCGCAAAGGCATTGATGCTCCAGCACCAACTCAAACACGCATGGCGCCCTGGCTTCTGGCGCAACCTGAAGTCTCGCCAGGCAAAAACCAGCGGCCATCGCTTCGCCGGCTATGAATTCGATCAACCGCTTGAAATCGGCAGCCTGCAACCGGTGCATACCGGTGCTTATCGCCACACGTTGCGGCATACCTCCGGCGAGCACTTCATCGCCGACGGCGGCCGTTATTTCAAGGTGAAGTTCGACCCGACGACGCATGAAATGCGCTTGACCGCCAAGGGCAAGCACTACTCGCCAGTCATCGCTCTGGACCAGGCACTGGAGTGGAACACTTACTCGGCCCTGTATGGCGGCCGCCTTACCGCTTATGGCGGCGGCAGCAGGCGCGGGCGGGGAGCATCGCGAGCGGGGGCGAGCGTACCACCGGCGGTCAATCGGCAACTGCCGGACGCTGCGCTTCAGATCAACATGCAGCGCCTTGAGCTCAATAACTCGGTGATAAAGCAATTCAACGAGCTTTGCTCTCAGATAACGCAGAGCGACACCAAACTGAAAAAATACCTGAACGACCACCCGACCCCGAATGCTGTGTCAGCTCAAAAAACCAGGGACAGTAAGGCGCTGGACATCGACCTGACCAAGGACATTGAAGACGCAAAAAAAATGCACACATCGTTTGAAGATGCCAGGCAGAAGCAAGTGCGCCTTTCAGAATTCGACATTCCCGAGGAACTGAATAGAACAGCCTACATCGTATCGGATCGATTGAACCGCCTGCTCGAAAACGCCAGTAACCGGTCACTTGCATTGACTGAGCGATTAATCGCGAGCAATCGCGAACTCAAAAGCTCGTCTCTCGTACCTGGCAGGATTCCGGCACTGCTCAGTGAAATCAGGCAGTGCCGTCTTGACCATCTCGACGAACTGAACCGGATAGAAAGCTCAATAAAGGACATGAGCACGTGGACCAAGCGCATAACCGTCAAAAAAACGCGTACGGAGATGGCGCCCCTTCTGGACAAATGGAAAAGAAGGTTTACCGACCTACGCCTAGCCAGCATCAGAAGCGGCAACCTTATACAAGCCCTCACGCTTCGACCGTCAACCATCAGCATTGAATGGGTCTACCTGGAACACGCAGTGAACCACGCCAGGCGCAAACTCGATCGTTTCGGGCCCCTGCACATGACCCTTAACGAAGCCACTATCACCAGGGTTGAACGCAACCGGATACTGCAAAACTGCATCGAGGTATACGAAGAACTTTCCCGTGACCTGATCGCCTGGAACGACAGCTCACCGGATCATTTCGACCAAACCTTCCTCCCACTCCTGCAAAACGAACTTAAACGCCTGATTCAAAAAGCCCAGCGCGCCATAAAGAAGCCCGCCTCCGAACCGAAGTCGAACGCAACTCAGGCTGTTTTTGAAACCGAAGACGGACACTTAATGATCGGGATCGAAAAACCCGCCGGGCAACAATCGCCAAGACAATTCATGGTCAACGACGCAGATGGAACGGTCATTGAGGTGTGGGATAACATCGCAGAGAGCAACACCTTTCGCCTGAATACGACCCAGAGCCGCCCCGCCCCACCACCACCGAAACTGCCGACCGACGTCAAGGCCGTCGTGGCCGAGGCCCGTGCTCGCCTGGAAGCAGTGGATGCCTTGGAAAACAAAGTCCGCGGCTACACAACCATGGAACCGATCAATCTCGAACATATGCTGGGTGTAGCAGAAGCCACTGCTCTTGAAACCCGAGCCAGTAACGTGCAAAGCCTGGATGCCGGCAACCCACTGGTCGAGCAACTGCGCAGCCGGGCCGCGGCGCTTAAACAGTCAGGGGAAGCCCTGCGTATCCAGCGCAGTCTGGAGAGCAAGACCCCCACGGAGGGCTACCTGGACTACCTGATTAAAAAAGGCCGAGTGCTGATTCGAAAAAAAGGCACGCGTCAAAAGCTCAGAGACAAACGCCCTGACGGGCAAGACGACTACCTGCAGGAGTACGAGGTTTACGATGCAACCAGGCAGGGAAAAGCCGACAAACCGATCTGGTATGCGCACTTTCACTATGTAACGCCTCGATCACTGTTCGAAAACTTTGAGAAGGCACATTTGAAGCTCTTCGAACAACAATACCTGGGCATGAAATGGCAGGCGGCTAAAGTGGGTGCCGGGGCCACCTTTGCAGACGTTAAAATCTGGCGCGGCAATATCGACAAACCGCTCGCCAAGCAGCACTTCGAGGCCCTGAACTAACCTGAATGGCGTAGCGGCCAACATGAATACTTTTCAATGCTTTATCATTAAGCACAAAATTTATTCATGGAGGCCGCCATGCTGGAAATCCGCCATCTCAAGACCTTGCACGCCCTGCGCGAAGCCGACAGCCTGGTGGAGGCCGCCGAACGCCTGCACTTGACCCAGTCCGCCCTGTCTCACCAGTTCAAGGAGCTGGAAGAGCGCCTGGGCATGCCGTTATTCGTGCGCAAGACCAAGCCGCTGCGCTTCACCAGCGCCGGCCTGCGCCTGCTGCAACTGGCCGATGCGACCCTGCCGCTGCTGCGCGGTGCCGAGCGGGACATCGCACGCCTGGCCGGTGGTACCGCCGGGCGGCTGCACATGGCCATCGAATGCCATAGCTGCTTCCAATGGCTGATGCCGACCATCGACCAGTTCCGCGACGCCTGGCCGGAGGTCGAGCTGGACCTTGCCTCGGGTTTCGCCTTCGCGCCCTTGCCAGCGCTGGCACGTGGCGACCTGGACTTGGTCGTGACGTCCGACCCCCTGGAATTGCCGGGTATCACCTATGTGCCGCTGTTTACCTACGAAGCCATGCTGGCGGTGGCCAACCAGCACGCGCTGGCGAACAAGTCGTACATCGTGCCCGAAGACCTGCTCACGGAGACGTTGATCACCTACCCGGTGGAGCGCGACCGCCTGGATATCTTCACGCGCTTTCTGGAGCCTGCCGACGTCGAACCCGCCCAGGTGCGTACCTCGGAACTCACGGTGATGATGATGCAACTGGTGGCCAGCGGCCGTGGCGTATGCGGCATGCCGCATTGGGCGCTGCATGAGTACAGCTCGCGCGGCTATGTAAAGGCCAAGCGCCTGGGCGAGAAAGGCTTGTTTGCGACGCTGTATGCCGGGATTCGCGCGGACATGCTGGATGCGCCGTATATGCGCGATTTTTTGCTGACGGCCAAGGACACGTCGTTTTCCACCCTGGATGGGGTCAGCGCCGTGCGCTGACAGCCCATCAATGGGTTGATCAGGCGTTAGTGGCCAGCGAAGCGCGGTAAAACGGCAAAATGTGGTCGCGGGTCAACGGCGCCAACGGCAAGCCGCCGTCACTGGCCGGGTCTATCCAGCACACCTCTTCAATCTCTGCGGCGGGTGACACCGCCCCGTCGATATGCACCTGGAACAACTCAGCCTGCACGGTGAACCCCGGCTCATTGGCGGCGGGTGCCGAGAAGTGACCGAGATAGCTGGCCTGGCCTGGATCGATGCGCAGGTTCAGCTCTTCGTGCAGCTCACGGGCCAGGGCCTCCACAGGTTGTTCACCGGCATCGATCTTGCCACCCGGCTGCATAAAGGCCTGGGTGCCGCGCTTGCGCACCAGCAGGGTTCGGCCGTCGCTGCCGATCAACAGGGCGGCGGCAATGCGGATAGTCATGGACATGGAATAAACGCCTTATCTCAAAAGCCGGCAAGGATCACATGGGCGTTAGGCACTGGCAACCGTGTTGTCTTGAGCCTGCCTGGCGGTCACACGGTGCTGGTTAATCCGACAAACAAGCACCCCTTAAGCGACAACCTGCGCCCCTAGACTCGCAAACTCCTATTCAGCCGGGCACGCGCCATCTTCGGTGTGGCGTGCCCTCGTTATAAGAGTTTACCCATGCACACTTCATTGCCTCCCGCTTCTGAAGCTACCCAGCCCGTGACACTTCCTGTGGTGGTGCCCGCTTCGCTTTCGGCCCACGAGCAACAGGCACACCTCATTCGCGAGCTGGACAGGCTCAATGCCCAAACCGACGAACTGCTGCAAAAACAGCCGAGGCCGGGCGGCGTGTATCAGCAGCAATTGGCGGCGATATTTCCCGATGCGCCGCGGCCCATCGACCCCAACCAGATCTTCTACAGCCGTTACCAGTTGGACCAGGCCGAGCAACCGCAACTATTGTCCTGCGAGCCCCTGGGGTCGCTGATCAAGCGGTTGCGCGAAGCCGACGCGCCGGCCAGCCAGGAGACCGGCGCCTTCTACCGGGAATGCAACACACTGGACGCGGACAAACGCCTGGTTTCAATCGGCTCGATAGCGACGCTGACCAACGCGCCAGCAATTGCTATCACCCTAAGCCTGAATACGTTCTGGACCAAGGGCCAGGACGCACAACCCAACCCGCAAGAGCAGTTGGTCTTCCTGCGCCGACAAGTGCTGGCTCATCAGTTGGCCCTGGGCACAGTCGACGGCACGCTGTCGCGGGCAGGCCGGGCGCTGGCAGACAACGTGCTGAAGTACCCAAGTGCCGCGGGGCGGGAACAGGTGTTTACCGCCGCCAACAGACCCATGGTCTACCGACTGACGCTGAAGGATGGCAGTGAGTTCGCCGGCGCCTTCATCCTCAGCAGTGCGGGCACCACAGCCCTCGCAGGAAAAGTGATGCTGTACAGCCCAAGCGAAGGGTTTGAAGAATACGCAAGCCTGGAGACCTTGAACGAAACCGTCGTGGCGCGAATACGTGAGGGGCTGTTGGCAGGCAAGCTGCTGATCGCCAGCCTGCCAAACGCGGCGCGTGCGGTGCTGAGCGATGCGCCCGAACTGGCTGAGCAACTGGCACAGATCATCGCGGACGTGATCATCGACAGCATCCACTCACTACGAGTCCGCCAATTTCATGCAACCCGCAACACCTTGCGCAACGAGACATTGCCATCGGCCGGCGAGCTTGACCTGAGTGCAGACCTGGCGCCGCAGTTGGACGTCTCCCATGCTCTCGCAGCGCGAAACCTGCGCCTGCTGGAAGCCGACCCCGTCTGGCTGAAATTGGCCGAGCCTCAAGAGCAGGTCCAGTACCGCGAACTGGAACAAGCGCTGCTTGATAGCCATCAGGCACTCACGCCACTGCTTGAGAACATCGCGACACTCCAGGCGTTTTCGCAGCAAGAGACCGAGACGGTGCTCAAAAGACAGAAGCCGGCCTTTACCAACGTGGAGATAGCCACCTATAGAAGCCTGGTCCATCTGCGCGTGTCCAATTCCAGGACGGCCGAGGTCACAGGCTATCGTGACGAGGAAACGGCCACGGTCTACATCAGCCAAGACCCCAAGATACATATCCCAGAGTATCTGGCGCAGCGAAAACTGACCTGGGGCACCTGGAAGACACAAGTCGCTGTGGATTTGCGCACCCTGGAAAGTTATGCCCGGCGCAATCTCGACCCTTGGTCCGTGCATGACATACACCGAACGATCAGCGCCACCGCCAACATCTTCGACACCGCCGGGAAAAAGTGGGGGGCGCTCGACAATACTGATTTACGCGCCCTCGCCCAGGAGGCCGACATTGGGCAAAAATACGCCGCGTACCTTCGGTCAGCCTTCTCCGAGAGCGGCACGGGAAGCACCTTCGCCACCGCCTGGCAGCGCGCCTGCGCGGCGCAAATGAACAAGGATGCCCTTGAGACTCGCCTCAACCCTGCCGCCCACACACTGTTTACTTTCCAGACCCCCGGCAGCGGGTTTGACTGGATAAAGGCCATCAACGAACACCCCGACTCCAGCACCCGCCCCCGAGTGAGCGGGTTCGAAATAGAGGTCAACCTGCTGGTGCTGGGCGGCGCGCAGGCACGGGGTCAAGGGGGGCAGGTAATCAATCGCGTCCTGGTCATTCATCGAAAAGGCACCAGGCCTGACGGGGTCAGTGTGCTCTATACCCCGGAGGCGCCGGATGACGTGCCCTTCAGGGAACTGGCCAACGGGCTGGCGCAACTGGACGCACTGAAAGCGAAACCCGAATGGAAAGCCTATTTCATCCAGCGGATGGCCACTAATGATGCGCTGGAGATCACACGGATCTTCAACGATACCCGCGGCGTGCACCGGTATGCCTTGACGCCGATAACCGGTAATTTCCTCGCATACCTGTATTCCGCGCAACTGGGCTTTCAACTCTCCCACGCCGATTTCCGCTCACGCAGCAATGCCGAAATTTCCCTGGAGTCGACGGTGAACGCCTTTATGTTTGGCGTGGAAACCGCCGACTTTCTGCTCGGCCTGATACCCGCCAAGACGGCGCAGGCGCTTTTGCGCCGCAGCATCAATCGAGGGTTGGGCCTGGCCAGACAACTGGGGCACCGCATCCCGGGGCTGGTGAAAAAAACCGGCGTGGGGCAAAAAACCAGCGTCGCGTTGGCAGGAGCCGCAATAAGGCCGCTGGAACCCGCCTGGCTCGACGTTGCAGCTTATCGGTTGCCGGTACGGATTGAGCCGTTATTTGATTTGCCGGCCTTTGCCCAGGCCCATCATTACAAGCTGTCGCGACCGGTGGGCAGCGCCCCGTGTTTTTTTGATAAACACAATAACCAACTGATCGCGATGCGCGATGAGACCGGCCGCTATCACCTGTTTCAGTCTTATGTGGAGGACGGTGCGCGTTATGTAAAAGCCCCGGCAGGCAACCGCCCAGACTTTATGGTGGTGCCGGGTGATGCAAAAAGCTGGAAGCCACGTTTCGAACGACATACCCGGGGTGGAGGTTCAGTGTTGGGCAGCCTGCGCTCGCTCACACCTGAACAGCAAGTGGATGTGGATTTGATCGCAGCGCTTGGGGTTTATGCATCAGAAGCGGACATGCGGGTTTGCGAAGAAATCATTAAAAAAATGAGTCAACACCAGAAGCGACAACTTCTGAGTAACGCACGACAATACGCAAGCAGGCCTCTAGATGAGGCCGAATTTCGCCGCCGGCTATCAGACCCGGACAATTTGAATCCACGCACTAAAAATGAATTACGCAACGCCTTGTTAACACTCCGGATCGAGCTGGATATTTATAACGAACTGAACCTATCAACACGGATATGGACGCCGCCCCTATCGGACTCAAACAAAGATCAACTGTTTAAAAAAATAAAGAAAATAATTGGCAAAAATGAAAATTTCTCAAAAGAAATTTTGTCTACGATTGGTGTTTTAGACCCCGATACTGGCGCGCAATTTTTAGGTTTCACTGTTACGAAAAAACAGGAGCGCGCGCTAGATGTGTTTGTAAACAAATACAAACTTGATACGTGGCAGGAAGACTCAATCAACGCCTTTTTAGACGAAGGAGACAGATACTCAGTTGTCGAACGATATGCCTCTAGGAATCAAATCACCCTCGAGACAGCACTGATTCAGTTTTTATCGGACTCCGATATAAAAAAAGATTTAGCCCTATTCAGGATTAAATTTTTAAAGAAAAAACTCGAGGACCTGAACGTTGCTTCCTATGCGGATGATTTCAAACAAACCAGAACACCCTATATCGTCATATCGCGAGGCAATCAGCAAAGTCCCGACGCACCCGCGCACATGGTCGACAGCACCGCTATCGCCAAATTTGAAAGCGGCCTGTCCCAATTTTCAACGCCACTAGAATTCGACACACCACGCGTTCAAACACATAGAGTTGACAGGCCACCCACCCGGCCCGCGCCTCCCGCTGTTCCAGAACCCATACCGACCCGAGATCCGGCCGTCAACATCGTGAGGCTGGATGAACTGGCAGAAACCCAAAAAACACTCCTGCCAGACCCGGCCAGAGCAAAACTTGAGGAAATCATCCAGGATATTGAAGCAGGCCGTGTCAGTCGCAAGAAAATCGGCAACTTTACCTATGTGGATTTACCCCAAGTGCAGGCAGGCGCGGGCCGGGGTCTATGGCGCGTGGCGATTGAAAAAGCCGGAAAAGAGGACGCCAAAGATATCTTCATACTCAGGGGTATCTATGATTACCACGCCAGCAAGCCAGTAGCCTGGGGGGTGTAGAACAACACAGCCCTAGGTGAGCAGCAGCGGTTCGTCGGGCGCCTTGATAAACACGCTGTACTTGGCGCCTTCCATCGCTTCAAACGCAATCAACTTATCGACCAGCGGCAGGTTCAGCACCTTGCCGGCGTTGAGCAGCAGCATGCCGTTGTCGGCATTGAGGTTGCGCGCCAGCACCATGCCCTCGGCCAGTTCGCGGGTGGTCAAGACTTTCACGCTCGGGTCACCCAGCGTCACGTCACTGAGGAACGCGGCGCAGGCCTGCACGAAGTCTTCGACCATGCCCGGGTCATAGAGCTTGCCGGCGTATTTGCGAATGTAGAGCAGTGCTTCATCGCTGTTCATCTGGCGCTCGAGAATCAAGCCCTTCTGCAATTCGATAAAGTCGACGGCCAGCTTCAATAACCGCGCGCCGGCAGGGATCGACTCACCTTTGAGATGGTCTGGAAACCCTGTGCCGTCCCAGCGCTCCTGGTGATGACGGATCAAACGCGCCGCGTCCTTCATCGGCTCCAGGGTCATCAGCAATGACTCGCTCTGGGTCGGGTAAGCCCGGTAGCGCTCCCGGTCGGTGCTGTGCAGCAAGTCCGAGGGTGCGACCATCATGCTGTCGCTCCAGCTCAACTTGCCGATGTTGTAGAGCGCGGCGGCCATGGTCAGGTCACGGGCGCTGGCATCGTCCAGCGCCTGAGCCTTGCAATACACCCGAATCAGCTCGATCAACTGGCGGTTGGTCTGCTTCTGCTTGGGCAGGCGCAAGTTGGCCAACAGCGAAAACACTTCGGTGCCGGTCACATAGCTGCGCTTGAGTTCATCGTAAGCCAGGTCGAGCATGTCGGCGGTTTGCTGCAGTTCGCTGGTGCGCGCCTGCACGCGCTTTTCCAGGGTGGCGTTGAGGGCCTTCAACTCGTCGTTCTGTGTGTGGGTCAACTGTTCAAGACGCAACCGCTCGCGCTCGGAATGCCGGTGCTCCAGGGACTGGCGCAACGTCAGGAGCATTTCCTCGTCGTTCCAGGGTTTGCTGATGTAGCAGTGAATCTGACCTTCGTTGATCGCCTTGATCATCATGCTCATGTCGGCATAGCCAGTCAGCAGGATGCGGGTGGTGGACGGGTACAGGCGGTGGGTTTCGGCCAGCAGCATCGCACCATCCATCGTCGGCATGCGTGCGTCGGTCATCACCAGGTCAATGGGTTGGGCCGCCATGATCTCCAGGGCCTGGGCACCACTGCCGGCCAGCAACACATCATAGGGTTGGCCACGCAACAGGCGGCGCAGGCTATTGAGGATCGATTCTTCGTCGTCGACCAGCAAAATGGTGGGGGTGTAGGGGGACGTCGTAGCGAGTTGTTCATCCATGGCGACACCTCCTGGCAATGACACACAATTGCTTCATTGCGCCCCAACGTAATCCATCGCTGTACTTGCGCAAACATTGAGCGCTAGATGAATGCCGGGGCAACTGGCGTTGATTTGACGCCAACTGGCCGACTTATTCAAGGAGCCGACTATGCTGGTGGGATGAAACCGGTGCCCCACCCTGTTTACTTCACGCATTCAAGGTAAGGAAACCCTATGCGCCAGAAACCGGCGTTACCCGCTTCTCGGAACCAGCCATGACCCCCCGCTCAGGCCGGGCCAATCGACGTATCCTGATCGTGGACGACACGGCCTCGATCCATGCGGATTTTCGCAAGGTGCTGTGCGCCGATGCCAATGGCGGCCAGTCCCTGGACAGCATTGAAGAAACCCTGTTCGGTACCGCCCCGGCAGTGCGTCAGACCTTTGTGCTCGACTCCGCCTATCAGGGCCAGGAAGCCCTGGAGCTGGTGAACAAGGCCCTGGCTGACAATGCCCCCTATGCCCTGGTGTTCATCGACATGCGCATGCCCCCGGGCTGGGATGGCCTGGACACCATCGAACAGCTGTGGAACGTGGACCCTCACCTGCAAATCGCCCTCTGCACGGCCTACTCTGACTATTCCTTTGAAGCCATCGAAGCGCGCCTCCAATATGACGATCAGTTGCTGATCCTGAAAAAGCCATTCGACGATCTCGAAATCCGCCAGATGGCTACTGCCTTGACGTGGAAATGGCAACTGGCCCACGACGCTGCACTTAAACTGATCGGGCTCGAACGCACCATTGAAGAGCGGGTCCAGGAACTGCTCAAAGTCTCGCACCTGCTGCAATACGACGCCCTCACAGAACTCCCCAACAGCACACTGCTGGGCGACCGCCTGACACAAGCCATCGCGGTCTGCCGGCGCCATGACACCCAGTTGGCAGTGATGTTTATCGGTCTGGACCGCTTCAAACGCATCAACAACGCACTGGGCCACCCGGTCGGCGATGAAATGCTCAAGCAGGTGAGCCAAAGCCTGGTGGCCACGGTGCGCGAGTCGGACTCGGTGTTTCGCTACGGCTCCGACGAATTTGTACTGATCCTCAACGACATCAAGCATCCCCAGCAAACTCAGTACATTGCCGAAAAACTCCTCGCGGCCGTCAGCGCGACCCGCTATGTGGCCGGCCACGACCTGAGCGTCACCGCCAGCGTAGGCATCAGTGTTTACCCTGACGACAGCAGCAGCGCCGTGGAGTTGATCAAAAAAGCCGAAACCGCGATGCACACCATCAAGGACCAAGGCCCTAACGATTTCAGCTTTTTCATCGACGAAATGAACCTGCGTGCCCAGGAACAGCAAAGCCTGGAAAGCGCCATCCGGCTGGCGTTGCTGCGCAATGAGTTTATCGTGCATTACCAACCGAAACTGGACTTGAACAGCGGGCAGATCGTCGGCGCCGAAGCCTTGATTCGCTGGCACCAGCCCGACCACGGCTGGATCTACCCCTCGGCCTTCATTCCCGTGGCCGAAGACAGCGGCCTGATCGTGCCGTTAAGCCAATGGGTGTTGCGCCAGGCCTGTGAGCAAGCGCGCGCCTGGCAGGTCGCCGGCCTGCCGCCTATCTGCATCTCGGTGAATATCTCGGCGATTGATTTTCGCCAGCGCAATTTTGTCGCCAATCTGGTGGAGATCCTTGAGCGTACGGGCCTGGCCCCGCATTTACTGGAGCTGGAGATCACCGAACGGGTATTGATGCAAAACGCCGAAGACACGTTGACCACCCTTCGACGCATCAAAACCTTGGGGGTGCGGCTGTCCATCGACGACTTCGGCACCGGGTATTCCAGCCTCAGCTACCTGCGGCGCTTTCCCATTGATGTGCTGAAGATCGATCAATCGTTCATTCGCGGCTTGAGTGAAAACAGCCAGGATGCGCAACTGATCAGCGCCATCATCAGCCTGGGTAAAAGCCTGGACCTGAACATCATCGCCGAAGGCGTGGAAACCGTTGAGCAATTGGTGTTCCTCAAAGCCCACCAGTGCGAGGAAGGCCAGGGGTTCCTGTTCAGTAAAGCCGTGGCCGCCGAGGATTTCGCCCAGTTACTGCAAGCCGGACAACGCAGCCTGATGCCTGCTTACTAACCTTCTGCCCAAGGAACGACCGCTTGAGCCATGCCTTGCCACGCTCTTTGCGTCTATCACCTCAGGTGCTTGGCTTTGCCATCATGCTGGGGTATGGCGCCTGCCAGCCGGCCACGGCCGCGCCGCTGGATGGCCCGCTCAAACCACTGCCACCGGTGCCGATGCTGGATGCAGCCACTGTGGAGCTGGGCCGTCAGTTGTTCAATGAAACGCAGCTGTCCGTCAATAACAGCCTGTCTTGTGCCAGTTGCCATCACCTGGAAACGGGGGGTGTGGATAATCGGCCGTTTTCCCTGGGCTTCGATGGCCAGCCGGTCGGGCTCAACACGCCGACGGTGTTCAATATCAGCCTGAACTTCAAGCAATTCTGGGACGCCCGGGTCGATACCTTGGAGGCACAGGTTGAGCAGGTGGTCACCAGCCCCATGGAAATGGGCAACGACTGGAAAACCGTGGTCAAGACCTTATCCGCCCTGCCCAACTACCAGACCGCATTCCAACAGATCTACCCCGACGGCGTGACGCCAGCCAACGTGCAAAACGCCCTCGCCACCTATGAACGGACCCTGCTCACGCCCAATTCGCGCTTTGACCAGTACCTGCAAGGCAACACCGATATCCTCACGACCCAAGAGAAGTACGGCTACCAGCGCTTCAAGGACTATGGCTGCATCGCCTGCCATCAGGGTGCAAATATCGGCGGCAACATGTACCAGAAGTTCGGCGTGATGGGCGATTACTTCGCGGCCCGCGGCAACCCGACCGACGCAGACCTGGGGCGCTACCTGCTCACCCAAGATGAAGAAGACCGCAACGTGTTCAAGGTACCGAGCCTGCGCAACGTGGCAGTCACCGCTCCGTACTTTCACGATGCCTCGGCCAATACCCTGGAAGAGGCCGTCGATATCATGTTCACCTACCAGTTGGGGCGAATCCCCTCGGCGGAGGACAAGACACTGATCATCCAATTCCTCAAGACGCTAACCGGCGAATGGGCAGGCAAGCCCTTATGAAATCGTCACGCCTGGCCAGCTTGCTCACGCTCAGCGGCATCGCCGTGATACTGGCCTCGGTGCTGGTGTTCCTGTACCTCAAGTCGGTCGGCGACTCATCTACTGCCTACACCGAGTCCCGCGACCTGATCCGCCAGATCAAACAACTCAACGCCCAATGGGACGTCGAAGTGCTCAAGGCCCGGATCGCCCTCACCCATAATTACGACCCGCTGGTGGCCCCGCTCAACGAGATGAGCGAGCTATGGGCCACGCTGGAACGCCGCGAAGGCCAACATCGCCACGCGAACCCCGCCGACTGGCAGACCGCCCAGGCGGCTTATCGCCAGTCGATCCAGGAGAAGGCGCGTTTGGTCGAACAGTTCAAATCCCACAACGCAGTGCTGCGCAATTCCCTGGCCTTTTTGCCGACGGCCGAGGACGACATCCAGGCCCACTTCCTGCAACTGGAAGACGCCGACAAACTGCAACAGCAAAGCATCGCCACCGACACCTATGACTTACTGCTCAGCGCCCTGGAATTTGCCCAAGTGACGAGCGACGACAGGGCTGCGGACATCCTCGTCGGCCTGAACAAACTGGCTATCAATCAACAAAACCTGCCCGATGCATTCCAGGTACCCGTGGGCATTCTCAGCAATCACATTTCGCTGATTCTGCGCGAGCAACCCAAGGTCAACGACCTGCTTGATCGTATCGCCGCCATCCCCCTGTCCGATCAACTGGACGCCCTGACCACCCAACTCAACCAGGACCAGACAGCCGCCGACCTTATCGATCAGAAGTACCATCGCTACTTGCTGGTGTTTGCGAGCCTGCTGGTGGTGGTGCTGTTGTACCTGGCCATCCGCCTGCTACGCAGTTTTGCCGAGATCAACCGGGTCAATCGTGCGTTGCAAGCGGTCAATGAAAGCCTTGAGCAACGCGTTGAGGCGCGCACCCTGGAACTCAAGAATGCCCAGAGCGAACTGCTCGACAGCGCCCGCCAGGCCGGTATGGCGGAAATCGCCACCAATGTGCTGCACAACGTCGGTAACGTGCTCAACAGCGTGAACATCTCTGCCGAACTGGTCGCCCGAAAGCTGCGCACCAGCAAGGCACTGGGGCTGGGCAAGGCCATGCAACTGTTCAACCAGCACCCGGATGACCTTGGCGCTTACCTGCGTGAAGATGAGAAAGGCAAACTGCTGCCCGGCTACCTCAACCAACTGGTGGAGGCCATCGCCCTCGAGCAACAGGGCCTGACCGATGAGTTGGCGCAATTGAGCAAAAGCGTGGACCACATCAAGGACATCGTCTCCACCCAGCAATCCTATGCCGGTGTTTCCAGCGTGCTGGAGCCCGTGCAAATCAGCGCCTTGATGGACGACGCCCTGCGCATGAACTCCGGCGCGCTCAACCGTCACCATGTGACGGTGGTCAAGGAGTACGCCCAGGTGCCTGAGTTGATGGCGGACAAACACCGGCTGCTGCTGATCATGGTCAATCTGATCAGCAACGCCAAATACGCGATGTCGAACCTCGTCGACCGCCCGCGCCAGATCACTTTGTCGATCACCACCGTGGAGGACAGCCTCGTGCAAATCAGCGTCAAGGATGAGGGCGAAGGCATCCCCGCCGAGAACATGACGCGGATCTTCACCCACGGTTTCACCACGCGCAAGGAAGGCCATGGGTTCGGGCTGCACAGCTGCGCCCTGGCCGCGATTGAAATGAATGGCCGCCTTACCGCCCATAGCGACGGGCCAGGCAAGGGTGCTGTGTTCACCCTGCAAATCCCCCTCAACGATGCAGCAGGCCAAGCATGAATGAACCTACGAACCGGCGCATTCTACTGATCGACGACACGCCCTCGATTCACGAAGACTTCCGCAAAATCCTCATGCCGCCCCTGGAGCAGAATCAGGTCCTGGACGATATGGAAGCCCTGCTGTTCGGCGCCCGCGAAAACCCGCAAGGCCCCACGTTCGAGCTGGACTCGGCCTACGGTGGCCAGGAAGGTCTGACGTTGCTCGAACACGCCATGGCCGAGCAACGCCCTTATGCCCTGGCGTTCGTGGACATGCGCATGCCCCAAGGCTGGGACGGCGCCCAGACTATTGAAGAACTGTGGCGAGTCGACCCAAACCTGCAGGTGGTGGTGTGTACGGCGTATTCGGATTATTCCTGGGAGGAGTTGCTGTTTCGCCTACACGCCCATGACCGGCTGCTGATCCTGAAAAAACCTTTCGACAATATCGAAGTGCAGCAGATGGCCAATACCCTGGCCGCCAAATGGGAAATGGCGCGGCGTGCATCCTTGCAGACCAGTCACCTGGAGCACTTGGTGGAGCAGCGTACCCAGGCGCTGACCCTGGCAAGCCAGGCTTTACAGCTGGAGATCGACGAGCGCAAACAACTGGAAAGCCAACTGGTGCAATCGGAAAAGCTCGCTTCCCTGGGCCAACTGGCGGCCGGCGTGGCCCACGAGATCAATAACCCGGTGGGGTTTATTTCTTCCAACCTTGGCACCCTGGGCGGCTACTTCAACCAGTTGCAGGAAATGCTCGATGCCTATCGGCAGGCAGAAACCGCCCCGGGCGCTGAGCATTTAGAAGCCCTGCGCCGGCGCCTGGACCTGGATTTCCTCAAGGAAGACATTCCCACGCTGCTGCGCGAGTCCAAGGAAGGCATTGGCCGTGTGGTACAGATCGTCAAGGATTTGAAGAACTTTTCCCGGGTGGACAACGACCAGACCTGGCAGTGGGCAAATCTGCAGCAGGGCATTGATTCGACCTTGAACATCGTCGCCAGCGAACTCAAGTACAAGGCCGATGTGATCAAGCACTGCACACCGTTGCCGGACATCGAGTGCCTGGCCTCGCAGCTCAATCAAGTGGTGATGAACCTGGTGATCAACGCCGCGCAAGCCATGGGCCCGGAGCGTGGCACCATTACCCTCAGCAACGGGGTGGAGGGCGAGACTATCTGGCTGGAAGTCGCCGACAACGGCTGCGGCATTGCCCCAGACACGCTGCAGAAAATCTTCGACCCGTTCTTCACCACCAAGCCGGTGGGCGAAGGGACGGGGTTGGGGCTTTCACTCTCCTACGGAATAGTGAAAAAACACCGTGGCGTCATCTCCGTCAGCAGCGAACTGGGCAAAGGCACCACTTTCCGGGTGGTGCTGCCCATTCGCCAAACCGTCTAGCCGCCCTCAGGCCTCGGCTTTTTTCGGATTCGAGCCAAACGAAGCGAAACGCTTGTTGAAGCCGGCAATCCGGCCTTCGGCCTGGGTCTTGCGCTGCTGGCCGGTGTAGATGGGGTGCGACGCGCTGGAAACGTCCAGCGGGATGTAGGGATAGGTGTTGCCGTCACTGTGTGTGTGGGTGCGGTCACTGTCGGCGGTGGAGCCGATCAAAAAGAACACGTCGGCAGCGGTGTCGTGGAACAGCACGGTGCGGTAGTCGGGATGGATACCAGGTTTCATAGAGCCTCCGAGGCGTTTGGATGCATTTGATTTGTTATACAGTAACACAAACAAATACACTCAAACGAGAACCGATTGCATTAAGAACAGGCTAGGCTCTTCTATACCCTAACCAGTCAGCTGATCGTCAACGCTGCGTTCAACCCCGCCAGCCGTCTATTCCGTGCCAGTCTGTCCCACCTGTAGTGCCAAATTGAACATTCCCACAGGTTGTCTATGGTTTCCTTACAGGCGCAGAATGTTGCATCGACCTGAAGAGTCCGAACCCAAGGAAACCGTATGAGCCTGTCCTTGCTAAGCCGCTACGCCTTCTTCGCTGTGTGCGTCATTTTCACCCTCGCCAGCCTCCCCTTTATCGAACATGAATGGCTGTGGCCCATCACCCTGGTCACCGGCATCCTCAGCCTGATCGGCATTTTCGACCTGCTGCAAAGCCCCCATGCGGTGCGCCGCAACTACCCGATCCTGGGCAATATCCGTTACCTGGTGGAAGGCATTCGTCCGGAAATCCGCCAATACCTGCTGGAGTCCGACAGCGACGCCCTGCCCTTCTCCCGGGCCCAGCGTTCGCTGGTTTATTCCCGCGCCAAGAACGAAACCGCCGACAAACCCTTCGGCACCTTGATCGACGTGTACCAGTCGGGCTTTGAATTTATCGGCCACTCCATGCGCCCGGCACCGTTGAGTGACCCGAGCGCATTTCGCGTGATGGTCGGTGGCCCACAGTGCACACAGCCGTACTCGGCATCGGTGTTCAATATCTCGGCCATGAGCTTCGGCTCGTTGAGCGCCAACGCGATTCGCGCCCTCAACCAAGGCGCCAAGCTCGGCAACTTTGCCCACGATACCGGCGAAGGCAGCATCAGCCCCTACCACCGTGAAAACGGTGGCGACCTGACCTGGGAACTGGGCAGCGGCTATTTTGGCTGCCGCACCAGCGATGGCCGTTTCGACCCGGAACGCTTCGCCGTGCAGGCACAGAACCCGCAAGTGCGCATGATCGAAATCAAGATGAGCCAGGGAGCCAAACCCGGCCATGGCGGGATTCTGCCCAAGCACAAAGTCACCCAGGAAATCGCCGACACCCGCGGCATCATGATGGGCGAAGACTGCATCTCGCCATCGCGCCACAGTGCGTTTTCCACGCCCATCGAGTTGATGCAGTTCATTGCCCAGTTGCGCGAACTGTCCGGCGGTAAACCGGTGGGCTTCAAGTTTTGCCTGGGTCACCCATGGGAGTTCATGGGCATCGCCAAGGCCATGCTTGAAACCGGCATTCTCCCCGACTTTATCGTCGTCGATGGCAAGGAAGGCGGCACCGGCGCCGCGCCGGTGGAGTTCACCGACCATATCGGCGTGCCGCTGCGTGAAGGCCTGCTGTTCGTGCACAACACCCTGGTCGGCCTGAACCTGCGTGACAAGATCAAGCTCGGCGCCAGCGGCAAGATCGTCAGCGCCTTCGATATCGCCAGCGTGTTGGCCATCGGCGCCGACTGGGCCAACTCGGCGCGTGGCTTCATGTTCGCCATCGGCTGCATCCAGTCGCAAAGCTGCCATACCAACAAATGCCCGACCGGCGTCGCCACCCAGGATCCGCTGCGCCAACGCGCACTGGTGGTGCCCGACAAAGCTCAGCGCGTATTCAACTTCCACCGCAACACGCTTCACGCCCTGGCCGAAATGCTCGCCGCCGCTGGCCTGGATCATCCATCGCAGCTGTCGGCCAAGCATTTGGTGCGGCGTATGTCGGCGACCGAGATCAAGCTGTTTTCACAGTTGCATGTGTTCTTGAAGCCCGGTGAATTGCTCACGGGTGAAGTGAATGGCGAGTTCTATTCGCGCATGTGGCAGATGGCCCGGGCGGACAGTTTTGAGCCGCATGAAAGCGCTGCGGCTTAAATAAGGACGCCTGCCATGCTGAAGGTCATCGCCGAAGATTTCATCCAGCCCGAACACCTGGACACCGTGCGCCCGTGGTACGCCGAGCTGGTGGAAAAAACCCGCCTGGAACCGCTGTGTATCGCCTACGAGTTATTTGTCGATCAGAAAGACCCCGGGCACTTCATTTTCGTTGAGCAGTGGCCCGATCAGGCGGCGCTGGATGCACACTGCCAGACGGAACACTTCACCCGGCTGGTGCCACAGATCAACGCGCATCAGGCCAAGCCCTGCCGGGTGTTGTTAATGGACGCTTTCTGAACATAGCCACTGCCCGCTGAGCCAGACCAGCGACGGCATCACTGAAACCAAGGAGGTTCACATGCCGTTATTGGACTTCGCCGCCATCGCCGCGCAACTGCCGCAGAGCTGGCAATCCACAAGCCTGGGCCAGGTCGGCCCGGCGCGGATCAAGGTGTTGCGCATGGACGGGCGGGCGTATGAAGAAGAAACCCACGATTACAACGAAGGACTTTTTGTGGTCAGCGGCCTGTTGCTCTTGAGCATCGACGATAAGGAAATCTGTGTGGATGCCGGCCAGATGTACCTTGTAGAAGCCGGTACTGCTCATGCCGTACTGCCCGGTAGCAAAGGCGCGTTGGTCATCATTGATGTCTAGAGACATTCAGTAATACCCACCCTTTGCAATTGCTTACAAATACCGCCAACCTGCGCCCGCCCGACGTGCGGCGTGCGAAATGCCGTGCGCTCGCCGGTCATCACCCAACAACTTGTTCAAGAGCCCGCTGCCATGCTGAACGGACGCGACCCGCGCATCGATTTTTTTCGGGGCCTGGCGTTGATCTTCATTTTCTGGGATCACGTCCCCCACAACCCTCTGGGTCTGATCACCTTGCGTAACTTCGGCTTCAGCGATGCGGCGGAAGTGTTCGTGTTTCTCGCCGGGTTCGCCTCGGTGCTGGCCTACGGCAAGGTCATGCAGCGCGAAGGCTACTGGATGGCCTGCCTGAAGATCCTGCGGCGCACCTGGGTGTTGTACGTGGTGCATATCTTCCTGCTGGCGATGTTGATGGGCATCGTGTTCTTCGCCAACAGCCATGTGGAAACCCGCGACCTGGTGGCCGAGATGGGCCTGACGCACTTTGTCACCCATCCACAACAGGCGCTGACCGATGAGCTGCTGTTGCGCTTCAAGCCCAACCTGATGGACCCGTTGCCGCTGTACATCGTCTTGCTGGCCGGTTTGTCCGTGGTGCTGCCGCTGATGGTCCGCGCCACCTGGGCGGTGGTGGGCGTCTCGCTGGTGGTGTACCTGATGGCGCCGTGGATGGGTTGGAACCTGCGGGCCATTGCCGATGGCGTGTGGTATTTCAACCCCGTCACCTGGCAGTTGCTGTTTGTGCTGGGGGGCGCCGCCGCGATCTACAGCCAGCGGCCCAGAGCCCCCGAGACGCGGCCCTTGCTGCGCCAACCGCTGTTTGTCGCGGCGCTGGTATATGTGCTGGTCGCCGGTGTGATCACGCTGTCGTGGCTCTGGCCTGAGGTTCATGACGCGGTGATGCCCGCAACCCTCAACAACTGGCTGTACCCGATCAGCAAGACCGACCTGTCGCCGGTACGTTTGCTGCACTTCCTGGCGCTGGCCTATGTCACCGCCAAACTGTTGCCGGGCAGCACGTGGACACAGAACTGGCCAGCACAGCAAACCTGCCGGATGGGACGTTATTCGCTGGAAGTGTTCTGCCTGGGCGTGCTGCTGGCGCCATTGGCGGATATGGTCAACGCCCTGGCCGGCGATACTTTCGCCATGCAGGTCTTCACCGCGCTGGTGGGTGCTGGCGTGATGGCCTTGCTGGCCGCGTGGCTGGAGTTCAACAAGCGACTGGCCCAACCCAAGCAGGCCAGCCCAGCCTGAGGATGTCGCCATGCCCTGACGGAGCATGGCGTTAGGCGATGAGTCTCTGCGATCAGGGCGAATCGCTGGTTGGACTCACAGGGATCTCTTTTCGACGTCCCAATTGTGCAATCAAGTAGGCGACGGAGTCGGCATTGTTAAGCACCGTAATGATGCGTTTAAGCGGATCGGTTCGGAACACTCGTCGGGCATCGCTGAGGGTTTGCGTTCCCGTAGCGGCGAGCAGCCTGTTGAAAATAGGCTCCGTTGACGTGCCCAGGCTCGGATCAGACTTCAGACCGGTGGCGATGTCCACCACCTGAAACAGCTCCTGAACCGGGGTGGTGAGCGACAGCCTTGAAAGCTGGCGGTTTTCCAACACTGTCTTAGTGCTATTGCCGTCAGGGGTTTGAGGGTCGATCAAGTCATGGAAGGGATGGGTGGAGTGCACATAAGCCAAGTCCAACGTCTCACCGACGTGATGAGAGATCTCATGAATGAGGGTAGTCGCACGCGCATGGACGTTGACATAGAACGGCTTTATCAACAAATGACTGTATTTCAGACCTGGGCTGAAAAATGCCTCGGTCAAATACACCAGTTGCAGGGGGTCGGGGACAATCGTAAAGGCCATCACCTTGTAGGCGCCCGTGAGTGCCGGCATCCGCGAGCGGCCGATGACAAATCGCGTTGAGTCCGGGGAGGTCAGTGACGGTTCCATCAACGCACTGCAGACCTTATCGACGACCTCCTGGATTTTTTCAAGGTGTACGTCCTCAAGGGTCTGCAAACCGAAAAACGTTTTGATTTGGCTAACGAGTTCAGGCGCGGCAAGGGGCGTGCGTACGAGCAGGCGCACGTTTTCCTGGGCGTTCCTTGCATAGAACGTAGCCAACGCCAGGGCCTCGGTGATCATCAACGATTCTTGCGCGTAAAGCGCTCGAATATCGCGCATGCCGATGGCCAATATATTCATATTGGGCCGCGCAAAGGGCTCGGAGTAAAAGCGGTTGGTCAATCGTGCAACCGCTCTACGGCTCGTCAGCAACGGGTCACTGCTGCTGAGCATCCACTGTTGCCGTGGGTTGCTTTGCACCAAAGGGCCGACTTCTCGATTGCCGGTGATGTGCCAACCCAACCCGTGTTTGATGACCTGAAACACCTTCCCTGCCACTGCCGCGTAGTAGTGGTCAGAGGCGGATCGGTAAAGGTTAAGCGTGGTGTCTTTGATCAGGCTGGCCAAGGTCGGCTCAAGCACTTCGAACCGTTGTAGCCGGGTGCGCGGCGCAGCCGTTATGTCGAGCGCGGGCCAGGACACCACAGAGGTCGCAGGTGTAGAAGGCGCTGATACCGGGGGGACGCTGCTCGCTGACACCGAAGGCATAGCACGGCGTAAACCGGCCATCAGTGCGACACCGCCGATGAAATGGCCAAGTGCCTCATGCCACTGGTGGCTTTGCAGTTCTTCAGCAGAGGCTTTGAACAGTTTATAGCTCTGCCAGGCGATCAACGGATAAGCCAATTTGCCGGCATAAAACACAAGTGCCTCATGCACGCCGTCTGCAAATACCGCCTTGGCCGTATCCCACGCGGGGCCTGCATTGGCGATTTTCTGGCAGCCCAACAGCGTCGTCAGCAGCTCGACGTTATCGGTGAACAACTGCTTGAACAGAGGAGCACTGATAGGGGTGCTTGCCAATTGGACGAGGGTGCCAGCTTGAGGTTGCTCCAGTGCGCTTGTCAGTGCCGCATGGTCAACGCCCGGGACCACCTGCCGAACCCAACCCTGTAAGGTGCCGGATGCTGTCAGCTCAGCGCGCAGTGCGGCCTCACCGGTATATTCCTTCAGGGTGTAGCCTGGACTATAGGGGGCATACAGGACGTGAGGCCCCTCGTCACCCGAGGCTGGACTGATCAAGTAAGTCCCAGGGATCTTGATCGTTTTCTTGCCGGCATCGATCAGCAGTTCCAAAGGGCGGATCATGGCGTTGGCATCTACCACGGTCGCCCGGGCGGTGGCATCCGGCATATCCATGACTTGTTGAATGAGCCCGAAAGCCGCCGGTGAAAGCTGGCCTTGCAACGTCAAGCTGTGAGCGTATTGCATCAGTTGCCAGGGCAGTTGCCTGGCGAATCGCGTTGAGCGCTGCACAAAGTCCGAACTGGCAGGGCCCAGAAGGGATTTGATGTACGTTTGATAAGCCACGTTGATGTTCAACGCCTGTATCCGTGTTTTCAGCGTTTGCGCATCTATGGTGTCAGGCAACCGCGTTGTGCCGGTGCTGGCGAAGAGTGGAATCTCGCCTTTCCAATACGATTGATGACTCAAGGCATAGTCCAGCAGCCCCTGGTTGCGGGCAGGCGTGCTGCCCTCTGCCGGGAGCCCGGCTTCAATGTCATCAGGTGTGACGCTACTCTGCGCATCAAGCTCCTTGAGCAAGGCGCTGAGCTTCTTGCGCGTAAACTTAGCCAGCGAGTCGACGCCATGCAGGTAATCCTGATTGTCGACAACATTGTTTCGATACTGCTCCAACAGTTCGGCATGAAGCTGCTGGTCGACCGCGCTGGCTTGCCCCAACCATTGCGTGCCATGTTGCACGATCATCGCCTGGACCATGTCCTTGGCTCGCCGCAAGTTAGTGGGTGCCAGGTTTTGCGTGACTTGAACCTGCCACAGGTTACGTAACTCTTCGACCGACAGTTTCATGGAGAGGATGTGCTCCAGTTCACGGTCTTTTTGTTGGGCAAAGGTGCGCTGCAAGTGCTCGACGAGGTTGGCTTCGATCAGTTCAAGCGAGCTCAATGCATAGGCCGGATAGGCATGCCAATCCGGTTGCCCCAGGTTCTCCAGGAACACCTGTCGTTCGTCCGGGCTGGCCAGGCGTCGATCTACTGCTGCCTTGAAGTGACTCAATGAATCAAAACTTTCCAGTCCCAACGCAGGCGTCCACAACAGCGTGCGCCCGCAATAGTGAGGATCAAGCCCGCCGCGCTCGGTCAGCACGAAGCAGTTACTGAGAGCTTGCGAGGTCGTTTGCCCCACGGTCGCGACCTTCAAGGCAAATGCGTCAGGACGAAACCCATTGACACTCAGTCGCAGGTCTCTGGCGTAAATGCCGAGTACGGTTAAAAGAACCTCGTAGTCGAGGGGCATTAAAGCGTCGTTCCAGAGCCTGAGTTGCATTTCCGCTGTCAGGCCCATCTCCATGGCTTTTCTCAGCAGGGGCTGGGTGTTGGGGTACACGTTGTGGGTTCTACGCAGATACTGCGTAAAACCGCCGACGGCACTGTCGATCAGCGTATTGAAAGTCGTGACGTCCAAACCCGAGACTTTAGTGGCCGGTTTATCAGGAACCGTTGAGTAGAACTGGGTGTTCGGCGAATCGGTGAGTGGCTCCACTTCGCCACATAAACGCGCCAGAAAATAGTCGACCACACGGCTCGATGACAGCAACTGAGGTTTGTCACTGGCACTCGATGGGCTGCTGTATTGGCGTACCGAGAGGCACGCAGCCTGCAGGTGTGGCGGCTTGATGGCGTGCAGTCTGGTGTTGAGATAGGTAGTGGCGGAGCGCTCCAGCGAGGGGCGCAAGGCAACTTGTTGTTCGATTTCGGCGCTGACATTTTCGAGCAAATGCAGGGTGGTGCGCATTGCAGAGAGCGTTGGCGGAATCCTGGGTTCTGTCGCCGTCGCAGTCCATGTGGCTGCCAACTGGGTACTCCAGCGGCCCATGGGCTCCAGGGTCAATAATGTTTGATCAATCATCCCACGCACATCCAGCACATGATCGACCAGGGCGTCGAGATCCATCGTGCCCTGGCTCAGGCGATACTGATCGAGGGCGTATTCAAGGTTACGCCCTTGTTTTTTAATGATGCCCTCCATGACGCTTGGGAAAATGCCCCCGGTGATGGGCGCACAGGTGATGTCGCTGCCCGACAGATCAACTTCGTCAAAGCGTTCCGGCCTGGATAGATGATTTTTCCAGGCCTCGGGATGCTGCCGGGAATTGAGCCTGTCGAGAAGGTGGGTTTTCAGTGCGCCCAGTTCAGTAAACAGGTGCAGGCCATGATGGGGGCTATAGAGCAGCCAGGGCGAGTGATCGCCGCTTTCTGTATGGCTGATGATCAGTGCGCCCGCCAGCTCTGCAGGGGGCTGTTCGGGCGCGTCCAGCAAGGCCTTTTCAGCCTTCAGGATCGGCGTCGGCATTGTCGCGGCAAGCTCAGCCTTGAGTGGCAGGGCCTGCAGTTGCAGACGTTGCTCGAGCGTAATCGTGGATTGCTGTTGCTGGTCCAGTAACTCCGTGAAAAAAGCCTGGGCCATGGCGTCCGCAAACAGTTGCAGCCGTGAAAGTCCGGTGGCGGCTGGCAGTTCCCAAAAGGCCTTGGGCTGCTGCCTCATGTGTATTTTCAAACCCTGGGCCAGCCCTTGGACTGACACCTCCCAGCGCAGTTGATCATCGGCCTCCTGAGTGGGCCGTTGTGGATCAAGGACACGCTGGGGGTTGGAGTAGCGTCGAGTTTCACCCGCTGGCCAGCCATTGGCGACGAAATACCGGAGGACGGTTTCGCTCAAGGAGCAGGTGGTCGTGTGTCGGGACGTTGGCGTATCAGATTTGCCTGCTTCGCTGGATGTGTCGATGGCATAACTCAGCACTTGGGTTTGATGCTGGTCGACATCTGGAAAAGCCTGGGCCAATTCAGCGGCAATGTAGTCACCCAGCAGCGAAGTGAAACTGGGCAGCTTGAGCAATTGCTCGCGTATCAGGTTGGCATTTTCAAGTAGGTTGTTGAAGAGGGTGTTGTGCTGTGCTTCGAAGACCGCTCCAGCCACGGTATTTGTGGTGATGGTCATGGGCGTAATGGGTTTTAGCGTGGCTTGCTGGGAAATGGACAGGTAATCAAGCAATGCCTGGCGCTGCACCGGGTCGTTGAGCCAAGTGAGCAGTTGCGTCTTGAGTGTTTCATGGCTTTCCAGCTTTTCCAGACCGCGAGCGGGTGTATAGAGAAAAACCCCACCTTCCGGGGCGGGGCTCATGACAAATGCGCCCGCCAGTTCAACCGCGTGCTGGCCGGGCACGTGCAGTTGCAGGGTCTGGACGTGCATCGGCATTTTCTGCGCCTGGCGCAACGCATCGGTGGCCAGGTACACGGCGTCGAGCCAGTCGAGGTCCTTGAGGGTAAAATGGCGTGCGCGTTGGCGGTCGCTCAGTTGCGTGCGGTCGGTTGGGGTTTCGCTGAAAAAATACGCTAGGTTGTCAGTGGCCATCGAGTGCTCTCCCTGCTGGCTGGCTGCAGGGGAAGCAGCCATAAGTGACCTGGGAAAATCACCCTGGCATTTCAAGTTTCAGTCCAGGCACTACATATGCACCAGTGCCTCACACCCCGGTAGAGTGATCGACGCATGGGTGGCCTTCGCCACGAAACAACGCCAGTGCACGCAACAGCGTACGCGTGTCCCCCGCCGTGATGAAGGCATCACGGAAGGCCTTGCCGGTATCGGGGTTGAACAGGCCGTCACGTTCAAACCGTTCAAAAGCCTGCCTCGCCAGGACACCGGACCACTTGTAGGAATAGGTTTTGGCCCCAAAGCCACCGACAAACTGTTCGAAACTGTTGAGCGGGCGAGTGCCATCAGGCCACTGTAAATGCCCGACTTCAGCGTTGGCGCTGATGAACACCTCATGAGGTGTACGCCCGTCGCCGTAGGTTCGGTGCAATTCGAAATCGACCAGCCCCGAGAGCAAAACCCTGGCGGTTTCCTGGCTGGTTTGAGTATGTACGAGCCGGTTCATACGGTTGGCCATCTCCTCAGGCAGGGGCTCTCCCGTCTGGAAATGGCCAGAAAGCCAGATCAGGAACGACGGAGTGAAGCAGAACTGCTCCAGCACTTGGCTGACGAATTCCGACGCATCTCGGCCCAGTTGATCAATACCTGAAATCGCCCGGTAGGGCGCGCCGGTCAATAGGTGTTGCAGGCAGTGGCCGAACTCATGCAACAAGACCCTGAGTTGCAAGTGATCCAGTAAGCAAGGATGGGCCGCTGTCGGGTTTGGCAACTGGGTACGTAACACCGCCATTGGCGATTCAGGTCGCCCCTCAGCCGTCATTCGGTGGCTGCGCAGACTGGAAGTGAAACCTAGCCCGGGTTCCTCATTGCGCCGATAAGGATCAATGAACAAATGTCCGATCGGCTGCGCGTACTCTCTTAGCTCAAATACCCACACGTCCGGATGCCAGGTATCAACCTCGGTCTGTTCGATCAAATCAACGCCGAAAAGCGTTTTGGTCAACGAACACAAGCGTTGCAGTACTGTGCCCAACGGGAAGTAATTGCGCACTGCCTCCTCGGAGAGGCCCGCCAGATCCTGACGAATTTTTCTAGCGAAATAGTCACAGTCCCAAGGCTTTAGGGCATCGATACCCCGTTGCGCGGCATAGCCTTGCAACTGGTGCGCCTCATGGGAAAACGTCGTGCGTGCCTGCTCGATCTGTTGGTGCATAAATGCAGTGACCTGCTCGGTCGTGTCCGCCATCTGGTCTACCAGCGCCAGTTGGGCGAAGTTGGAATAACCCAGGAGCTGAGCTTTTTGGTGACGGCTATCGAGCAGCACTGTCAGGACCTGTTCGTTGTCATTGGCAATCGCGTCCGGACCGCTATCTACCGCACGGCTGTAGTAGGCAACCATGATCTCCTCACGCAAGGCGCGATGATCGGCGTAGGTCATCACCTCGCGAAAGGACTGACCCGCCAGCGTCAATAACCAGCCTTCCAGGCCGGCTGCCTGAGCCGCAGCCGCCATGCGTGCCTGTGTTGCCTCAGGCAGCCCGCTCAACAACGATTTATCCTGGATGTGCTTGCGCCATGCGTTGTTCGCATTACTCACGCGGTCCAAGAACGCCTGGCCCAGGATGTCGATGTCTTCGTTTAACGCATTGAGCTGTAGCTGCTGGTCCACTGACAGATCAAGACCGGCCAGGTGGTATCTGCGCAGAATCTTTTGCAGCGCGCTTTGGCGTTGTTCATTGAACAGGGCAGCGATCGGGCTGGCGGCAAGTTGTCGGTGGAGCCGATACAGGTCGAGATTGGCTGCCAGCTCGGCTTTGTACTGTATTGCCAAATCCCGACTGTGCAGTGAAGCCTGCTGCCAGGCCAACCCTTGCGGCACTGAGTCAAGCAGCTTGACGATATGCACGAACCCATCCAGGCGCGCGTCCAGCTCATCCACAGCCAGCACCAGGTCATCCCAGGTGGGAAAAGGTGTCTGGCTGGCAATAATCAAAGCCGTGGCGCTGCGGCACTCGGCAATGACCTGCGTAATGGCGGGCACCAAGTGGTCTGCCTGGATGGCTGAAAAGGGCGGCAGATTATAAGGCAGCAGAAGTGGATTGCTTTGGGGCATGGGTCATTCTTCAAGGTAGCGGTCGGAACAACCAGCCTAAAGAATGAATAAGCAGAGAGAGGAATAGATAGATAGCCGAAGGTATCTACACACCTTATAGCTGCCAAAGGTAAGGAACCAATAGTGGCCGTTACCCAAATAACGGATATGTACTCGGTCAAAAAACCCAACATCCTGGTCGGCCCTGAGGCCGCCATCGGGAGCAAGCACCCTCGCCACAGGTTCAGCGCAATACCCAAAGTTGTGTAGACACCCAGGGATGGCAACCAGGCAGAAAACGCGGGGCCCGTGAGGCCCCACGTTATTCGTGAACCGGTTGGCTCATTGACTCATCGCTGCTTGAGCGCCGCACCTTCACCGCCGTTGTTCGGTTGCAACCTGAACACGTAGAACAATACCGTCAGCAGCACCAGAAACACCGGGCCTACATACAGCGCAATGCGGGTGTCCGGGAAGTACGCCATCAGGCCCACCACCAGCACCAGAAACGCCAACGCCACGTAGGAACTGACCGGGTACAGCCACATACGGTACTTGAGGCCAGCCGCCTCGGCCGGGCTCAGGCTTTTGCGGAACTTGAGCTGGGCCAGCAGGATCATCAGCCACGTCCAGATCGCGCCAAAGGTAGCGATCGAGGTCACCCACACAAAGACCTTCTCCGGCACCATGTAGTTGAGCAACACGCCCAACAGCAGCACAAAAATCGACAGCAGCAGCGCCCGACGCGGAACGCCGTTGCTCGAGGTGGTACCGAAGGTCGCCGGTGCCTGGCCATTCTGCGCCAGGCTGTAGAGCATGCGCCCGGTGCTGAAGATGCCGCCGTTGCAGGAGGACAACGCCGCCGTGATCACCACGAAGTTGATGATGCCCGCGGCGGTCTTGATGCCCAGGCGCTCGAAGGTCATCACAAACGGGCTGCCCTGGGTGCCGATTTCATTCCACGGATAGATCGACAGGATCACGAACAATGCGCCCACATAGAACAGCAGGATGCGCCAGAACACCGAGCCGATGGCGCTGGGGATGGTCTTCTGCGGGTTCTTCGCTTCACCGGCGGTAAGGCCGATCATCTCCACGCCCAGGTAGGCAAACATCACCATTTGCAGGGACATCAATACGCCGGTCACGCCGTTGGGCATAAAGCCGCCGTGGGCCCACAGGTTGGAGATCCCCAGCGCCACGCCATCATTGCCGAAGCCGAACGCGATAATGCCGACACCACCGATGACCATGGCAATGATCGTGACGATCTTGATCAGCGCGAACCAAAACTCGAACTCACCAAACGCCTTGACTGCGATCAGGTTGATGGTGCCCATGCTGACCAACGCCGCCAAGGCCCAGATCCAGCGGGGTACGTCGGGGAACCAGACGCCCATGTACACGGCGACGGCGGTGATTTCCGCCACGCAAGTCACCAGCCACAGGAACCAATAGTTCCAGCCAGTGAGGAAGCCCGCCAAGGGGCCGAGGTAATCCTGGGCGTAGCGGCTGAACGAGCCGGCGACAGGGTTATGCACCGCCATTTCGCCGAGCGCGCGCATGATCACCAGGATTGCCAGGCCACCCAGTATGTAGGACAACATGATCGCCGGGCCGGCCATTTCAATGGCCTTGGCCGAGCCAAGGAACAGGCCGACACCGATACAGGCGCCAAGGGCCATCAGGCGAATATGCCGTTCACCGAGTTCGCGTTTGAGCGGGCCGCCTTGAGCGGTCTCGCCATGGGGCAGTGGGTTGCCGACGGGCATGGGGATACAACCTCATCTTGTTATTGGATAAACCACTTGGTCTCACACAGACAGGCCGATAAGCCTGGCTGCGGAGTGAGTCCGAGGCTGCCTCATGGAGAGCCTCGTCTCGTAGGAAAAAACCTACAAGACCAGCGGGGCGTGCAGTATAAAAACCTCAGCGCAGGGTCTTTCACTATAAAAACCCAAAATTCCAGCGGTAATTCGCGGAAAAAACCGGGTTTATGGAGGGGCATTACCTGATTTGCCCCTGAAAGCCGCTGCCCGAAACGGCGGCGAGTATTGCACAGCCTTGGTGCATCGTCATGCCCCTGCCATCGCCTAATTGCCAGTACCGAAGGCTCTGGCACAGGGCTTTCACCCGATAGCGATGCAACCCATGGTGAACGCGGAAAGGTCTCGATGAAGCCTGCTGCCACAACAGGCACCCTCTTTCATCCCCTCCAACGAGACGTTCACGGATGACTGACTTGACCACCCTGCCCTCGCGTCTGCAAGGCGATCGGCAAATGCGGGACACTTTGATCCAGCACCTGCGGGCCGAGCCGCATGCCACCTCGGCGTCGCTCACGGTTCCCGCCCATTGCACCCTCGGCCGCTGGCTCTTGCTGTATCGCCAGGCGCTTGAGCGCCCGTCTTTTCTCGCGTGGGCCGAACAGCAGCGCTTCAAGCCGATGGACGTGAGCGTGCGCAACGGAACATTGCATGCCAACGGCACACCCTTCACCCTGAAAGATGCCAGCGGTTGGCAGCAACTCGCGCCACCGATCCTGGCCATCGTCCAGATCATCGACCCCGATGCGGTCGGCCTGCCTTATCCTGCCGAAAACCTGCAGCTGAGCGCCCGCCAGGTGCTCCGGTTCCATGGCTACCCCCAGCCGACTACCGCTGCCCAGCGCGGTGTGCTGATCGACGCGCTGGGGCGGGCGGCACCTGAGTTGGCGGACGCGTTCAGGCAACTGAATCAGGATCTGCACACCGTAGCCGATGCACTGCACACACAGATCGCCGCAGAGGACGAAGATGAAAACACCTTCAGCCTGTACAGCCTGTATCGCGGCCGTTTCCGACTGAGTTCGAGCTCGTTCTGGGCCGTGACAATGGGCACCGCCAAGACGTTACTCGAAGAGATCACTGAACATCCGCAGTTTCTGGCAGTGGCCCAACGCCGTGAGTTGACACCCGGCCAGTACCAGTTTGACCCTCAGCAACAGTCGATCAGAGGTGTCGCCCTCTCGAGCCTGCCTGTGGAGATCAGCCATGAGCAACTGGCGCCACTGGCTCTGGACGGCCGACTCGAGCGCCTGCAAACCCTCGCCAGCGCCATGGACCTGCCCGTCCACCAGGATGGCAAATTCAGCCTCGCCCAACTGCTCGGATTGCATGGCCTGCCCTTGCCGGATAAGCGCGAGGCGGCTTGGGACCTGATGGAGCAACTGCGGCGAAGCGAGCCGGTGGCAGTGCCCCCCGTCAGTGACCTTGCCCATTCCGAGATTGCCTTGCTGCAGTATCAACAACGGCTCGAAACACCCTTGCTCGTGCGCCCCAGCTTGGGTAATTACTGGGAGGCCCTGGGCCTGTCGCATCCGGGCGCACTGACCCTTGGCGCCGAGCAACGCGCCAAAATCATCCACATCACTGCCACCGTTGCCCCCCGACGCATGGGCGGCTTGCTCAACCTGCTGGCCGCCGACCTGACACCCGCACCGCCGGAGCAACAACTGCACCAGTTGCTTGCACGCCCCCGCGCGCAGACGCTCGCCGACCAATTGCTGGGCGCGGTGGGCTGGTTTGGCCACGCCGCCGGTGAACGTACCAGCAACGCCAGCCGTGATGCGCTGGTGCTGGCCGCGCTGATCCTGGATCTCGACCCGCACGCGGCACAGACGCGCTACACCCTCGCGGGCTTGAACCTGAACCACAGCGATTACCACGGCCATCGCTATCGGGACTTGCGCCGCACACTGGAGTTTCACCTGATCGAAACAGGGGTTACCAACGCCCAACATACGGCGTTGGCCGCGCATCTGTTACTGGCCGGCATCGCGCCGGAGTTTCTGGTACGAGACATTCCCGACTCGCTGTACTTCATGACATCCCACGCCTGGATGCTGTTCAAACAAGGTGTGATGCTGGCAGAAGCACTCGCCTGCGGATCAGCGCGGCAAATGTCGTTCAGCGAAGTCATGGCCCTGGCCACGCAGGCGCCGCACACCGACCAGGAGCGCCTGTGGCGCGAGCATTTCGCCACCTCCACCCTGATCGACTGGGCCATTACCCAGGGTGAGCTGCAACCGGCGCAGGCCTATCGTCCTGAGCAAATCAACAGCGTCAAAGAACGCTTAAGCGCTCGCATAAAGACTTTGGACAGTGCGTCCAGAACGCTGCGCACAAGGCCCACCATGCGTCGCGCCATAGCCTTGGCGGACCTCAAAAGAGTCTTCCCCAACAATCGCCTGCTCAAGAAAAAATCCCTGCAAGAAGGACAGGGCCCGTCGCGACTCCCCTCCCACAGGCCTACGAAGGGCATAAAGCTTCAGTCGCTGGTGGAGCTGCACATGAGCGGCCACCTGCAACCCCTCGATGACAAATGGCGCTCAACCGAACCCGGGCTCGACCTTGATACCCTGAAAAAAAGCTTCAACCAACTGCGCACTGTCAACGCACTGTTCAGCGAGGCTTCCGGCGCTTACGCTAAACGCCTCAAAAAAGCTTATACCTGTGTCATCCAATACCTATTGGCTCAGTTGCCATTGGCCGACCGCCAGCGCCTTCACCAGAGCACCGTGCAACTGCTGGTGGTGAGGTGGGCAGCCAACAAACCGGAGACCCAGGAGGTAACCGGGGAAAAAATGGCCCGTACCGCTCGGTTCGGCTTCATCCTGCGCTGTACTGCACAAGGCCCCCATCACGACTACGAACTGTTTCCCCTGCTCAATCAGGTGCAACAAAACACCCGGCTTCCCGCCAGCCTGGAACTGGGCGGACGCTCGTTCATAGCCACCACAGGCACGCCGCGCAGCACTCAACCAAAAGCCCATTTGCTGGTGGGCAGCCGTCTGGCGATTGACGAGAATGCCTACTTCGAAGGCAGCCCTCCCACACCAGGCAAATACTGCACCGTGATCGTGGACCGACTCTGGCAGTTCGAAGCCCTTCCAGCCACGGCCCGGCCCCTGGTGTTCGACTCACCAAGAAACCTCAGCTTGGCGAGCACCATCGTCAAGCAACATTTTTTTCTCGATATCGACGCCTGGGTGGCTCAGGCCAAAGGCATGACCACCCTGGAAGAGCGGGAAAAAAACACCCAACTGGCGTATGAAGCATTGCTGGGTCTCATCCCCTTCTGGACCTGCGGCCACGACCTCGCCTCCGGCGAGATCAAGCGTGTGCTCGATGGTACCCTCGGCTGTTTTTTCGACATGCTTGGCTTGTTCATGCCGACCAAAGGCTTTTTGACCAGCAGCGTAAAGCACCTGGGCAAGCCCGCTCCGGCCTACTTGAAACTGCTGCAACTGACAAAGCTCAGCGCCACCTATCTCAATGAGCTGATCAACCCACTGGAGGCGATACCGTCGCTGGTGCGCCTGACGGCCTATGGCCTGGCTCGGCTGAACCACTCCGGCCAGCGGGCACTGGCGGGCGCACTGCGGCATGCCCAGCAACGGTTTGCCCACAGGACAGCGATTGATTATGCGCGGCTGATCGACCGCCCGGATGTCGGGCCCGGTGTACTCAAACACCCTGAGGGTCTGAGCCACCTGTTGATGATCCGGCGCGCCAACGCCTGGTCTGCCTTCGACCCCTTCAGCGCAAGGCCGTATGGGCCCGCACTGGAAGGTGTGCAGCTGGACACGGCGATAACCGTCACCCCGATCAGCTTGGCCGACGGCTACAAAGCGCGGGTGGCAGAGCGCTTTTTCGAAACGCCACCCTTGCTCATTCCACGCGCCGGCGCCACCGACCTGCTGGATCAGGGCCGCGTATGGCGGTTGGCCCATGACCACTCCAACCATCTGGATGAACTTACGTCAGCGGCGCATGCCAGGCTTGACGACCACTTCGAGACTACCTGCCCGGTGGCTAGAGGTAAGCGCAGCCCAGTGCCTATCGTCTGTTTCACCAAGAAGCTGTATCCGTTCAAAGCCTCGATTCATAAACGTCGAGTGCAGGCGCTCGACCACATTCGCATCCAGCCGGCGCCAGTGATTGATGGCAACAAACGCAAGCTGGTCTATTACCGAAGCGTTCGTGAAGTCAACCCACACTACGATGGCTTTGAACTGACCGAGCAACTCCAACAACCGGCGCTGATCTACCAACAACAGGTCAGCGGCAAACGTATCGACAATGAGCCCCAGTTCGGCTTTCCCGAAGACGACGTGGACAACTTGCTCAGCGAAAAAACCCAGGTGGTGGAACTCGGCGCACTGGTGAACGTGATTCATGACCGAAGAACGCTCCGGGCGCTGAAAATCACGCTACCCAACAGAACAATGCCTTACTGGGTAGCCGAGCCCGATATCGGCGCTTTTTACCGGACAGACGCAACGCCCAGCGGGGCCGACAACACCTTGCAATTCCAGCGCTTGGATTTTAGCCAAGGCGGCGACGATGCAGCCCTGATCAGCGCCTATTGCGACACTAGAATGCAGTTTTTAAGCGCTGGCGGACTGATTCCAGACCAACCACTGGTGACATTGCCGACCCTGGAAGTCCTGTACCGGCAGCTGAGCAAGCGAGGGTTTTCGTCCGAAAAAATCACGCAAATCCGTGCCAAGGCCAGCAGGCTGAGCGTCATCAAACAGCGCGAACTACTGCTGAACACTTCAGACCAAGGCCGGCGCCTGAACTTCAATTTCGCTTCGCAACCGGTCCAGCTGGATATCTGGCCACCTGGCCCCAGTGATCGGCTCCCCCAGTACTATGCCGAGCAAGCCAACGCCAGCACCCAGGCGATGCTGGACAGAACCGGCCTGCGATCCGCCAACGTCCAGGGCGCCACGCCGGATGAAATCCTGCGCCTGCAAGAAGCCGAACCTGTGGTGATGTGGGAATACAGCAAGGTCGGCCACCCGAACTACACCGAGGTCATCCTCAAGACCGGTGCCGGCAATTGCGACCAGATGGCCCATGTTGCCTGCGAACTGATTCGCACCAATGGCGGCAACGCCCAGGTGTGGATGTGCCAGGGGCATACCTTTGTGGTGGTCGGCAATATACCCGCCGTCCTGAACACTACCGTTGACTTCCGCGCAGCCGAATGGGCGAACCTGTGGATCAGCGACCCCTGGACTTCGCTGGCGTGCCCGGCGCAGGACTACCTGCGAGAGCTGCGGATAAAAATGCACGTCTGGTACCTGGAGGACAAATCAGTGTTCTTTCATGACGGCGTGAACTATCGCTGGGCTCCGGCCAACAATCGAACCTGGCTGGGCTTTCTGGAGAACAGCGTTAAATTTCCGCGGCCATGAGCACAAATCCATCCGATCTGGCGCCCAACGTCTACGCTTGAAACAAGTCCGATCAATCTGCGTGCAGGGGTCAATCGACTATGGGCGCACTGTGGCAAACCGAATCGACCAAGGCTGCGAAACTACAAGGCAGTTCGGACCCAGCGCCTTCACCCGAACATAAACCCAGGCCCCGCTATCGGCGACGCCTGTTCTGGTTGATTGTGCTGATGGCGCTGGTGGGCCTGGGGTTTGCCGCCGCCAAGGAGATGCGCACTTCCCGCCTGCAGGCCCAGGAGCTCAGCCGCCTGGCCCGCAGCCTCACCTACCAGGTCGAGCCTGGCCCCAGCGCTGCCATCGCCTACCCCGGTGCCGGCCCGTTCGACCGGCGCCTGGGCTACAGCGACCTTGGCACCTTCCTGCCGCGTTTGCTCAAGCGCGGTTATGTGATCGAGGCCCAGGCGCGTTTTTCGCCGGCGCTGATGGACTACAGCGCCAAGGGCCTGTTTGTGCCCTACGCGGAAAAGATCCAGGCCGGGCTGTCGATCACCGACTGTCGCGCCGTGCCGCTCTACCAGTACAACTACCCACAACACCTCTACGAAAGCTTTACCGCCATCCCGCCCCTGGTGGTCAACAGCCTGCTGTTTGTGGAAAACCGCGACCTGCTCGACCCTGCCCAACCCCAGGCCAACCCCGCCGTGGACTGGCCGCGCTTTGCCAATGCCGCGTGGTCGCAAGTGGCCAAGGCCCTGCACCTGCCGGGCCAGAGTGCCGGCGGCAGTACCCTGGCCACCCAGCTGGAAAAATACCGCCACTCCCCGGATGGCCTGACCGTGTCGGGCACGGAAAAACTGCGGCAGATGTTTTCCGCCGCCGTACGCGCTTATCGCGATGGGCCGCAAACGTTGCCGGCGCGGCAGAATATCCTGCGCGACTACCTCAACAGCGTGCCGCTGTCGGCGGTACCGGGCCACGGCGAAGTGCATGGCTTGGCCGAGGGTTTGCGGGTGTGGTACGGCGCCGACTTCAACCAGGTCAACCAGGCGCTGCTCGGCCCGGTGAACGGCGAGCAAGGCCTGGCCTTGCGCCAAGTGTTGTCGTTGATCATTGCCCAGCGCCGCCCATCTCACTACCTGGCCAAAGGTCGCGACGAACTGGCCCGGCTCACCGACAGCCACCTGCGCCTGCTGGCCCAGAGCGGTGTGATTACGCCGGCGCTGTTGCAGGCTGCACTGGCGGCCAAGGTCAGCTACCGCGACTGGGTGCAGCAACCCACGGTGCAGCCCATCGAAACCACCAAAGGCATCAGCATGGCCCGCGCACGCCTGGCCGCGCTGCTCGATCGGCCGCTGTACGATCTGGACCGTCTCGACTTGTCGGCCACCAGTACCCTGCAAGCCCAGTTGCAGGGCCAGGTCAGCGACTACCTCAAGCACCTGGCCGACCCCGACTACGCCCGCCAGGTCGGTTTGCTTGGCGAGCGCCTGCTGAACCCGACCAATACCGCGCAAGTGCGCTACAGCTTCACCTTGTTCGAGCTGACGCCGGATGGGTCACGGGTGCGGGTACAAACCGACAATACCGACCAGCCCTTCGATATCAACGAAGGCAGCAAACTGGAACTGGGCTCCACCGCCAAGCTGCGGGTGCTGACCACCTACCTGCAGATCATCACCGAGTTGCACGACAAGTACGCTATACAAACGCCCGCTGCGCTAAAAGCAGTCACCGTCGACAACCAGGACCGCCTGAGCCGCTGGGCCCTCGACTACCTGATCCAGGCCCCGGACAAATCCCTGAGCAACATGCTCGAAGCCGCCCTTGATCGCACCTACTCTGCCAGCCCCGGCGAAAGCTTTTTCACCGGCGGCGGCCTGCATCACTTCCATAACTTTCGCAACGAAGACAACGGCCGCAGCCCGACCTTGCGCGACGCTCTGCGCGAGTCGATCAACCTGCCGTTCATTCGCCTGATGCGTGACCTGGTGCGCTACAGCACCTATGCCGGCGCCAACAACAGCGCCCAGTTGCTCAAGGACGACAACGACCCGCGCCGCCAGGAATACCTTGCCGGTTTCGCCGACCGCGAGGGCACCACCTTCCTGCGCAAGTTCTGGAAGAAGTACCAGAAAAAAGATACCCAGGCGCGCCTCGACACCTTCCTTGATGGCCTGCGCCCCACGCCGATGCGCCTGGCCGCCGTGCACCGTTACCTGCTGCCTGATGCCAGCCAGGCCAGCTTCAACCTGTTCGTACGCTCGCACCTGACCGGGGTCAAAACCAACGAAAAACTCAGCGACGAACGCCTGCAAAAACTCTACAAGGATTACGGCCCCGGCGCCTACGACTTGCCCGACCAAGGCTATATCGCCAAGGTCCACCCGCTGGACCTGTGGCTGGTGGGCTACCTGCTCAACCACCCGCAAGCCACCTTCAGCGAGGTGGTCAAGGCCAGCCAGTTCGAGCGCCAGGAGGTTTACAGCTGGCTATTCAAAAGCCGCCATCAAAGCGCCCGCGACAGTCGCATCCGCACCATGCTTGAAGTGGAAGCCTTCCTCGATATTCACCAGCGCTGGCAGGCGGTCGGCTATCCGTTCGACCACTTGGTGCCCTCCCTCGCCACCGCCATCGGCAGCTCCGGTGATCGCCCGGCAGCGCTGGCGGAGTTGATGGGGATCATCCTTAACGACGGCGTGCGTGCCAGGGCGGTGCGCATCGACAGCCTGCACTTTGCCGCCGGTACACCCTACGAAACCCGAGTGATCAATGACCCCGCCGCCGGTAAACAGGTGATGCCGGTGGAGGTGGCACGGGCACTGCGCGGGGCGCTCTCCCAGGTGGTGGATGCCGGTACCGCCAAACGCGTGGCCGGCAGCTTCAAGCTGGACGACGGCACGCCACTGGCCATGGGCGGCAAGACCGGCACCGGCGACAACCGCATCGAGGCCATCGGCGCCGGCGGGCGGGTACTCAGTTCCAAGGCAATCAACCGTACCGCCACCTTTGTGTTCTATATCGGCGACCGGCACTTCGGCACGCTCACGGCCTTTGTACCGGGCAGTTCGGCGCAAGGCTTCAAGTTCACTTCGGCGCTGCCCGTGCAGGTGCTCAAAGGCATGGCGCCGATTCTTATGCCGTACTTGAAGCCGGGTGAGCAGACGCTTTGTCTGTCGGTAGCGCCTCGGCAGTGAAAAACAACCGCCGGGCGAACGGCAAGGTGATCTTCGACCGGCCGATTTCCAGCGTCAGGCGTACGCGCCCTGTCTGGCCGGTGCGGATACGCTCGAACGCCTGAGCCTCGACCCGGGCCTGTGCCTGTCGCCCGAGGCGCTCCTGTTCGGGGGTCTTGATATGGGGCTCGCCTTCGTAGTGATCATCCGGCCCCTGGCGCCTTTTGTAGTGGAAATGGGCGTAACACAAAGCATCACGGATATCCTGTGCGTCGGTGACCACATAGACCTGCAGATAATCATTGGCCGTACCCCGCAGCAGCACGCGTTGCCCCTGCCGGAAAACCCGCACTTCACCCTGGCGATAAAGGAAGTCGACGTGCTCCTGCGTGGTGGGCCGCAGCCGGGTCGCTCGGATCCGTGCCGCTAACCCGGCGGCCTTGAGGCGACTCACCGCAAGCGCCAGATTATTCTCCATCTCCAATGCGTTGGTTTGTTGGCGAGCCACCAGCCGCACGGTTTCCATGCCCCGTCGCCTGCGGCCAATCGCCTCGGCGGTCCACTGGCGAATATTGGCCTGTGCGTCGAGCAAATGCTCCAGGGAGGACGGATCGTTGACTCGCTCAACCAAGGCTTCGACCGACTGGATGGCCCGGCGCTCATCCGCCAACAGTTTCTGAGCCTTTTTCATCAATTGACCCAGTTGCGCATCCGGCTTGGGCGTCGGTTTCACTGGCTCCCACACGCCATCGTCCGCCTGGGTAAACGTGCCAATGACCTCGCCTCCAGCCTCCTGCAGTTCTGCGGTAACGGGGCTCTGTTGCGTGGCTTCACTGAGCTGCGCCACATACAGGTCGTGATTGCGTGTGCGGATTATTTTTTTACGTCGGCTGCCCGATGGCGCCGGCGCGGGCACGGCCGGTAGCCCCGTGTGCGCCTCAGGCTGCCGGAGGCTGGCCAGGTCCTTTTCGACCTGCTGGTGTAGTTGGGTAAGCAAGGTTTGCAGTTTTTGCAGGTAGTCCAGATCGAACTTGTCAGGTTCCATGGCGCGCCAGAACTCGATCTGGTCGTCGGTTTGGGCATAGATACGATCGATATTTTCCAGCAGTTCAATCCGTTCTGCGGGCGTCGTTTGCAGTTGCGGTAAATCCGCCAGGGTGCGGCTGGCCCGGCGCGCACGCTTGCTGGTTTCTTCGACACTGTCGAATACTTCGTCACTGAGCGCGGGGCCCGCGACGTCGATGGCGATGCTCCACAAGGTGGTCATTTGCAAGGCTTGCAGGTCCCGTATCGAGGGGCGCCTGGCCAGCGTCAGCGCCTTAGCCTTATCCCGACCCAGACGCGGTACACCGCTCAACTCTTCCAGGTACCCGGATTCCAGGGTACGCCAGCGGATAGCCTTTTCCTGCACAGCCGCCGACTCACGCATGATACTGCCCAGTTCGGCGTGATCGCGGCGGTTGATATCCGAATCGGCTTCCTCCTCGGTTTCCTCACTCAGCCGGTCCAGCAGCGGCCGGAGCCGGGCATTGAGACCCATGATCTTGTGTCGAGACTGTGCATCCAGCGATTGCGCGGTGAGGATCACCGCCTCCAGCGCCTCGCAAAGCTGTTCCTCATAGCGCACACGTGGGGCCAACTCCCGCAGGCGCTTGAGTAGTGCCAACTCAGCGATAGCCAATTCGAATTTGTTGTTTGTTTCCCGCGCATAACTTTCCCATGCCTGGGCGCGCTGCCGCTCGGTGAGCTGCCCGGCTGAGCGGTTCGCCAGTGTGCGGGCCAGTTGCATCGCCTGGTGGGCCCTTTCTCGTGAGGCCTTGGCGTTTGCATAATCCGCCTCAAGGGTGGCGCTGGTTGCCGGCAGCGCTTGCCGCACCGCTTGAATCGCATCATCGGCATTACCACCCGGCAACCGCAGGCGCAGGTCGAAATCCCAGCGCCCCGCGCCCAGATGCCTGAGCCAGGGCCCGAGAGTTTTGCCATCAGCGCTGACCACCCGGACCTGGCCATACTGGACCTGTACCCGGTACAGCGCCCCGCGTACCAGCGCCCGCCACTGCGACCTTTCGCGCAGCAAGCCCTGGGCAAGGCCACTGGAAACGGCATCGTCCAAGGCAAGCGGCCAGGGCTTGGGGAAGGTCTTGAGGCACAAGCGCTCGGCCAGCGCCAATTGCTGCGAGGTCGGTACGTCACGGGCATTGGCCCAGCGCGTGGGGGCATAGAACGTTGCAGGAGCAGGAACCTGCCTGAGCGGCGCCGAGGTCGGCCTGGCACGCGCCAGGGCCGCGAATACCGGGTGCTCCAGGTCCAACGGGTGGTGGGCATCATGGGGCGTGGCCTGGTGAGCGAGAATCGCCAGCAGGTTCACCAGCAAGTCAGTCAAGGCGGCGTTGCGCGCTTGCCCATCGCCACTGTGCAACCCTTCGATATCGCCCTGTACACTGGCCGCCAGTTGAACCAGCCAGCCGCCCAGCGCCAGCGGCCCATTGAGCAGCGGCAGCACGCTGGCGAACAGCAGCCAACCGGCCTGCTTGAGGTGGCGCCAACGCTGCTCGGCATTGGACACCGACTGGCGGTCCGCCAGGGCCACCAATGCCTGGGCCGTGGCCTCGAAAACCTGCTGCGCCGGGTCGCTGGCGGCCACCTGCTTGCTCAATTGCGCCGGAGCCGGCTTTGCAAACACGGTGAATTCATCGCCCGACAGAAAGCGGCGGATGTGCGGTTCGTTAAAGCCATTGTTGGCGTAGATGGCCTGGCGCGCCGGGGCGAGCCAGGTCAGGACGTTGTCCTGCAAGGCGCCTGGAGTCTTGATCGCCGTGAACAAATGCTCGATCGATTCATATTCCTGCAGCATCGGGCTGAACAGTGGCCGGTACAGCAGGTGCGGCCCGCTTTGCCCCTGTTGAGGACCGATGATGAACATACCGGCGACCACATCCGGGTGAGCATCCGCCGTGGCCTTGAATGCCAGCGGCCACAGGGCGATGGCTTGCCCGCCGACCTTGCGCTCGGCCGCGCTTGCCTGCACGGCAGCGCGCACCCGCTGAAAACCGCTGTGGGTCAAACCGTGTTCACCCTTGATCTTCGACTCCAGGGCCGTGAGGGGCAGTTGTACCCGCAGTTGCCGGATGAAGAGCTGGCGACGGCGTGCGGCCTCAGCGGTGTCATCGATCAGCATTTTTTTCAGCAGGGCCGGGTAGGTCTGGCCGACATCGGCCTCCTCCACACAGCGCTTGATCAGGCTATACGTCAGCCACGCCGGTGCCGGGTCAGCATTGAGCGTGATGTGCTTGGCGGTGTGAGGGAAACCGGCAAGGTTTTCCAGGGCCAACTCGGTCAGGGTCACCGTGACCGGGTCCACCTCCCCGGCAATGAACCCGCCAGGCACCGGCACTGGCGCGGCGATTACGCGATCGAAGCTCAGGCAAACCTCTGCCGGCTTGATCGGCGTGGCGTTCGGTTGCGCCTTCAGGCAGTGCTGCAATTGATGGTCGGCATAGTATTCAATCGACTCGATGCCCTCGAGAAAATGCGAGGCACCACTGTCATGCAGGGCTATCACCCACTGCTGCAACAGATGCGCGCAGGCGATGCTGTCCTCGTGGTTCGCCTGGCCCAACCACAACGGCATGGCCTCGCGCAGACGCTGTTGCAGCGTACTCACTTCACCGACAAACCAGCGCCGTGGATCAACGATGTAATCGAGCAGCGCCTGACACTCATCTGCCGTGCGCGGCACAGTGCGCTCGATGCTGTCGATTTCCAGCAGTTGGCGCGCCAGGTAGCTCGCCGCCAGGGCATCGAACGGGTCGCCCTGGGCGTCCAGGGCAAACCACTGTTCGATCGCCCCCGTCAGCACCGGGCTGGTGTAGGCCGGCAACAGCGCGCCGACCGCCGCCACGCTATCAAGGGCGTGAACCCCACTCGCCGGGCTGAACAGCAAGGTTTTCGAGCCATGGCTGAGCACCAGTAGCGGCAACATCTGCGCCTGATCCGCCACTTGCCCCACGCCTTGCAGGTGTAAGGTCTGCACCCGCAACGGGCCGTCCTGCAGGCTCCATTGGGGGTCTGGCCGCAGGGGGCGCAACAGGTTTTTGGAAAAGAGTTCGGCGAACTCTGTTTCGTTGGTGCCGGGTGGCTTTGCAGAGTCGTAGAGCAACTCCAGCAGGTGATCGGACACGTAGCTCCAAAGTGTCTTGTTGCTCGTGAAGGGCTCACCCCACCAGGTTTGCAAATGCTCGGCATAAGAGGTCAGCAGCAGGGCCCCGCAGTCGTTGACCAGGTTCTCCAGTTCAGCGAGGGTCGGCCCACCTGGGGCATACACCTCGCGCACCCGCAGGACCACGACCTGATAATTCTCGGTTAACAACGTGGGCCTGGCCCGGGCCAGGCGCTGTACCAGCAACTGGGGCAAGGATTGGTACGTGTAGGACGGCGCGGCACGGGTGCTGTCAGCCGCGGGGGTGCCCAGATGGATCAGGCCGGCACTCAATCGCTGCGCGGTAAAATGCGTGTCCAGGTAGGTCTGGGCCGCCTGTTGCGCCACCGCCAGCAAGGATGGGGGCGGACGCAACAGCGTCTCGATCTGTTCGATATGGGCTTGGCGCCGGGACGTTGAACTCGACTCGGATGACGTCATGAAAAGGCTTCTCGGTTGAAGGGAGCCTGCGACGCTACAGGCTGCCTGGCGCCCCATGCCGATAGAAAATTACTGCCAAGTACGCCCCTGCGCGCCACTAGTCTGAGTGCCCTATTTGCCGCAGAAACTCCTCATGGCCACTCTTGATTACACCGCTCTCGCCGCGCAAAGCACACACTACGAATTCATCCGGGACGCCTTGCCCGACTGGATCAAAACGCTGCCAGTACCGCGCATCAGCGCATTGAAAGCCAGCCGCAAATCCATACCCGCCTGGTACAAAAGCGCTTCACCCCAGCAACACAAACTATTGCAAACCGCGATGGCCGAACACTGGAAAACCCAAACCCTGGTCGACAACAAACTGGCCCCCGCTAGCGACCTCAAGAAATTCGCCGAGCCCTTGTTAAAAGCGGCGCTGAAACAGCATTACAACCTCGACGTGGATGTGCACCGCACCTGTCTGCAACTGTATGCCCCAGCCAGGCAAGCCTGGTGGGTCAAGAACCTCAGCGCTGGCGTACAAAGCCGCACGGTGTCGCTGCTGGACGCGGCGCTGCACAACTTTGCCGAGACAGAAACCTTCACCGCCGACTCGCAGTTCATCACCCGGCCCGATGCTTCAGGCCGGTTCGACGCACTACCGCTCAAAAACCAGCTGTCGATCCAGCAGTTCAAAACCCTGGTGCGCACCCTCGACATCGGGGCCCAGTACCAAGCGCACCTTGAGCTTTACCTGGGCCGTAGCCAACCGGTGGTTGAAGGCGTGCTGCGCGCGCGGGTCTTGGTCAATCAACGGGCAGCACTGAAAGTCGCCGCCCGCATGGCATTGATGAAGGGCGATATCCAGGCCGCGGACCATGCGCTGATCACCGGCTTGATCGAAAGCAGCCAAGGGTTGACGCTCGAGGGTAAAGCCGCACACTGCCATGACCTGAGCCTGATGGACGCGACCTTGACTGGCGTCGTACTGATCGCCGCCGACCTGGAGCACAGCCGCCAGGTGCTGCCCGTCATCGCCTATGTACCGGATGACCCGGAACACCCGCTGAAACGCTACGCCTCGACGAGCCACTTCATGCAGGAACTGACCCGGCAACTGCGCCAGCCTGACTACCAGAAATTCTTCAGCCAGTTTGTCGAGCATCAATACCAAGGGCATTTCTTCAGCCGGTTGGGGATACGCCTGAGCCGGGTGACCTGGCACCCGCATGTACCTGGCGAGCCATTGCCCAGCTGGCGCGACACCGCACTCGACAATCCCAACCTGCAGTTCAGCGTGAAGCGTATCCGAGCGCCGCTGTGGGAGCATATGTACCAGCAAAAACTCAATAAAATCCTCAACGACGCCAGTGAGCTGGCCGTTTCCACCGCCTACGCCGACCGCATGGCGCGCTGGGCCTGGTGGGACAACCTGGAGAAAATCTTCGCCGACATCCTCAACGCCGCGTTACTGGTGGTGACCCCTTTCGTGCCGTTTTTAGGTGAACTGATGCTGGCCTATACCGCCTACCAACTCGCCGACGAGGTTTGCGAGGGCCTGCTGGATTGGGCCGAGGGCCAGGGCATAGAGGCGATTGAACAGGTGGTCGGGGTCACGGAAAACGTGCTGCAACTGCTCGCGTTTGGCGCTGCGGGGCAGCTGGCGCACCTCAAACCGTCGCCCTTTGTCGAAGGCTTGAAGCCGGTGACCCTGGCCGATGGCAAGCAGCGCTTATGGCATGCGGATTTAAGCCCATACAAACAGACAGGCCTGACCCTGCCACCCGGCTCTGAACCAGACGCCCACGGCTTTCATCGGCACGACGGCAAAAGCGTCCTGCGCCTGGATAACAGGCACTACGCCGTCAGCCAGGACCCAGACAGCGGCCAGCACCGGATCATCCATCCACAACGCGCCGACGCCTACCGCCCCGAGGTGGTACAAAACGGGCGCGGTGCCGTGGTGCTGGAGGGCGAGGCGCCCAGGGCCTGGGACGAGCCGCAACTGTACCAGCGCCTGAGCACGGTAACCGCCACCTGGTCCGAAGCAAGCCTGGAACACGTGCGCTACATCAGCGGTATCGAACCCGGCGTACTGCGGCATATGTACGTCGAAAACCAGGCACCACCACCGCTACTGGCTGACACGCTGGATCGCTTCGAACTCAGGCAGCACATCGACACACTCAGCGAGCCGTCTGCAGGCAACGGCGAAGCCGCCTATTGGTCGGCCGATATGGTCACGCGAATGGACGGCTGGCCCCCAGGCAAGGCCATCGCCGTGTACGAAGCGCCCGACCTGAGCGGCGACCCCATACAGCATGGCGCGACGCAGGCAACTGCGGCTGCAACCCTGGCCATCAGCCGCGAAGACCTGCTGGCTGGCCGGCTGGCCCAGCGGGTGGTGGATTTGCTCGACAAAACCGAACTGGCCGGGCTGCTCGGCGAGCCGTTGCCCGACGACCCCGACACGTGGGCGCAGGCATTGCGAGAACAGTTGAGCCGCTATGTAGCTTCACGCAAGGATGACATATTCGAGCATCTGTACAGTTTCAAACGCCAGTCAAACAGCGCCCACGGCCTGCTGTTGCAGCGACAGTTCCCGGCCCTGCCCGACCACCTCGCCCAGGCGATACTGGCCCAGGCCCGCCCCGCTGAAGTACGGTTCATGAGCGAAGAACAACAGCTACCGTTGCGCCTCAAGCAGCAGGCCCGGGCGCTGCAGTTCGAAACGCGAGCCACTCACGCCTATGAAGGCTTTTACAGGGGCGATGTCCCGACGCCCGATACCGAGCGCCTGCTGCTCGGCTACCTGAAAGTCCATAGTTCCGCGTTCGGTAACCGGCGCTTGAGCATTCGCGAGCAATCGCCAACCGGGCAATTGCGCTGCAGTGTCGGGCCGGACGATGCATCTATCAATACGCTGCTGATACGTACAGCGCCGGGACGCTATGCGCTGCACGGGGCAGGCACAGAGACCACCTGGGACTTGTACGAGGCCGTACTGCACGCCCTGCCCGAAGCGCGACCCGGCGACTACCTGAACTTCGCGCCCGGCCAAGGCCAGGCATTGCGCCAGTGGCTCCAGCAAAAACTGCAACCACCCGCCGAACGCCGTGCGGTACTGGCCCAACCGCCGTTCACAGACCCTCCACGAGAGACCCTGCTGCTGCTGGGAAAACCCGCCTTCAGTGCCCTGCGCGACAGGCTGGGCCGCGCCAGCATTGAGGAACGACTCAAGGCGCTGTATCCGACGCTGACTGAAGAAGACGTGGCCGACTACGCCCGCGCCCTGAACTCGGCCGATGGGCAGCGCATAGTGCGCGAGCTTGAAACCCAGAAGAAAACCCTGCACAAGGAACTCAAAACCTGGCAGCAGCTCCCCGCTGCCGGAACCCGACGCATGCGGCCATCGCTGCCGGAGCAGTTGTTCAGGAAGCGCGTGAGCACGCTCATAAGCGAAAGCTGGGAGCAGTCGGCCAAGGGCTACGAAACGGAGGGCGGCGACAGACGAGTGGGCAGCGAACTGGACCTGCGCGGAGAAACTATCAACGGTTTTTTGCAGAACTTCCCCCAACTCACTACCCAACTGAGCCACATCACCAGCCTCAACCTGGCGGGCGCCGAGTTCACCGACGCCGACAGCCCGTTCCTGCACAACTTCCCCAACCTGCGCAACCTGGACCTCACCGGCAAGCGCCTGAAAAAGTTGCCGGACGCCGTAGCCGGTATGCGTCGCCTCTCGCAACTGGGGCTGGCGGAAAACCCGATCCATTGGACCTCACAGCAGTTGGAACAGCTCTCCCAACTGCACCACTTGCGGGTGCTGATCCTCTCGCACAACGAACACCTGGTCACTGCGCCGGACGTCAGCCGCCTAGCTGAACTGAACATACTGATGCTCAACAACACGCGTATCAGCCAATGGCCTGCAGGGCTCTTCGAGCTACCGCGGGCATCGGACTTCTACCTGAGCCTGCTGAACACCTCCATTACTCAGGTACCTGATGTCGAACCAGGTTCCACATCGGCACAATTGATCGCCCGCACCCGGCTGGACCGCAACAAACTCGAGCGCGATGCCGAGGACCGGGTGGTCAGCTACCGCCGCGCCGCGGGCCTGGACCCCTATCGCACTTACCCACCCCGGGGTGAACACGACAGCCAGTTCTGGCTTGGCCACCTGCCTGCGCAGATACGTCCAGCGTGGCAGGAAGTCTGGGATGAACTGGAGCAGGCACACGGCTCCCAGGGTTTCTTCGAGATCATTAGAAGCCAGCAACAGCCGCCGCTCGATATCGTTCAGGACCCGACAGACCTGGTGCGCTATCAGCAGAACCTGACGCTCCTGCGCACCAATGTGCGACGCCTGCTAACGGCTGCCGAGAGTGATGAAGCCACTCGCACCACGCTGTTCAACCTCGCCGCGACCCCGACTCACTGCGCCGATGCCGGCGCGCAGGTGTTCAACGCCATGGGCATCGAAACCCTGAAGCTGGAGGCTTGGCGCAAGCCCACCGTACAAGAGCGGACCAATGCCCTGGTGCTGCTGGCCAAACAAAAAGCCCGGCTGGACAAGGTCAACCATATCGCCAATCGGGATATACAGCAGCGTCTCACTACGCCCACGCTCAATGAGGACGGCAGCGAAGGCCCGCCCTTGCGGCTGACCACCGATGTGGTCGACGGTATACCCGGCACCCTGGACGAGGTCGAGGTGTACGGCGCCTATCAGACCGGCCTGAAAGCGCGCCTGGATCTGCCCTGGCTGGCTGACCACATGCTTTACCGGGCAGCTGGCAATGTCGAAGCAGCGCAACTGGTCAGCGCCTACAACAAGGTGATCGAGGATGAACAGGGTGATGGGCTGACGGACCAAATGCTTGAGCAATATTTCTGGAGTGACTACTTGCGCAATTTCCATACCGAGGAATATGCACAGATCAAATGCCAGCACCATCAAGTCAGTGAAACCATCGACGCCTTGCGCCTGGCGCAAAACGCCTGGGCCGCCCATGAGCAACTGCCGCCAGAGCAGAAAAGCCCGAGCACCGCCACGCAACTGCGCCAGCACCTGATCGAGCTGGCCGACACGCTGAACGTGCCCCAGGAGCAAGTCCTGACCGGCGCGCCCATGAGTGACGAGTTCTACGGCAGTTTGTTTCTCCAAAGCTTCCATGATGAACGGGAACTAAGCCGACGACTCACACGCCAGGCCATGGTGATCGCCGGAATCTGATCCGCCGCCGGTACTGGTTATGTATTGCTGTGCCTTTCTTGAAGGTCATGGGTGTGGGCATTCGCGTGTGATGCCCTCACACCTGAAGCGGGTCTGCGCGGTTACCTCTATCGCGACAGGAAACCCGCTGGGGCAACCAGCGGACATACGCATTAAACCTCCGAATCCCAGATCACCGTAATGTTGCCCGAATAAGCCCGCGACTCGCCCACCTTGAGCATCTTTTCCACTTCGTCACGCTCGATCTCGAAATGCAAGGTGCTGGGCTTGCGGTCTACATAGAAGGTCGGCTGGAACAGCTCGGTACCCACGCCATCGCGACGTAGCGGCTGGCGGTTGACCGGGCGCCCGGCCGCGTCGGTAATGCCGTAGGGCAAGCTCACACTGACGTTCACCGGCACCGATTCACCGGAAACGCTATCGAGAATCCGACAGGTATTGTCGGCCTCGGCGTACTGGCAATCGAGGCCCATCTTGAAGCGCGAGGAGGCGTATAGGTTGACGGTCTGGTCCTTGAACAGCCGCGTCGGCTTGCGGCCCTGGTTCAGCCAGGCCTGCCAGCCGCCCTGGGGCACCAACTCGATGTCGTTGCCACCGGGCGGTACATCGACTTTGAGGATATGGTCCACATCCAGCGTGAAATCCAGGGTGAGTGAGCTATCACCGGTAGAGACCATGTTATCGCCAAAGTCAAAGTCCGCACCCGCGCCGCCGACGGTGTACGTCATGCTGCCCACATATTGCCCGGACGCCATGCCCAAGGGGTTGGGCGTTATCATTTCGTAGGCGTACTCCGTGGTGTAGTAGTTGAACCTGGGAATATCAACCGACGGCACACGACTACAGGCGCCGGCATCCTTCGGTACGATCCAGAAGAATGAAGCAAAGCTGGTGCCTGCCGCCAAATGCCCTGTGGTGACGCACGGGCTTGGTGCGCGCCGCCACTGCTCGCCCCAACCAACCCCTGGTTGCGTCCATGCAGAAACACCCGGTGGTCGCGGCAAGGACCAGAGCGACCCGAAGCCCGCAATGCGCACCTGCACCGTTGCGACCTCACCGGTTACCGTGTTGCGCACCTCCACATCCCTGAACGATGAAGGCACCTGGAAATAGGCCCCGGCGCGCGGGTCTTCATGGTTGCCCACGATGGGCGCTTGAGAACTGGCTAAGAAGCTGACAAAGCGCAGGCTGAAAATACCCAGCGCCTTGCATTGAGTCGGAATATGGGCCAGGCAAATCGAACTTTGGGGTGTGGTGTTGTTGAATTTGTTGGCCGTCACATTGGTGGGGTCCGGCCTGAAGCTGGCAGTGATCTGCTGCGTTTCGGCGCTCGCGCCCTCTACCCATAGCGCACTCACCAAACCTGCAGCCACGGCCGATTGCTTCAATACTTTAAGATTCATTTTTATCACTTACTCGTCGGAGCGCAGGTACCAAGACCTCAACACATCCCGTTTAAAAAAATCAAACCTCTGAATCCCAGATCACCGTGACGTTACCCGAGTACGTCCTCGACTCACCGACTTTGAGCATCTTTTCCACCTCGTCACGCTCGATCTCGAAATGCAAGGTGCTGGCCTTGCGGTCCACATAGAAGGTCGGCTGGAACAGCTCGGTACCCACGCCATCGCGACGTAGCGGCTGGCGGTTGACCGGGCGCCCGGCCGCGTCACTGATGCCGTAGGGCAAGCTCACACTGACGTTCACCGGCACCGATTCACCAGACACGCTATCGCGGATCCGGCAGTCGTTGTCGGCGTCGGCGTACTGACAATCGAGGCCCATCTTGAAGCGCGAAGAGACGTAGAGGTTGACGGTCTGGTCCTTGAACAGCCGCGTCGGCTTGCGGCCCTGGTTCAACCAGCCTTGCCAGCCGCCCTGGGGTACCAGTTCGACGTTGGTGCCGCCGGGCGGGATGTCGACTTTTAGGGTATGTTCGACCGTCAGCCGGAAATCCAGAGTGATCTGGTCATCGTCGGGCAACATCACATCGCCCAGGTCGAAGTCCTTGTTAGGCCCCACGCTGTAGGTTGTCTGCCCTCGATAAATACCCACGCGCATACCGAGCGGGTTGGGCGTTACCAATTCGTAGGCAAACCCGAAGGATCTAAAGGTCAGCAGGGAAACCGGCTTGGCGGCTCTGATTGCACAGCCCTCGGCGCCTTCCGCCAAGAAATAGGTAAACAAGTAGATCGCAGGGCTCCCGACGGCAGTACCGTTGTTGACACAAGGTGCCGGCGGGTACGTCCAGGAGGTCTCCCAGGTACCAGGCTCCTCCGGGCGATCAGTAATCCCCATGCCGATACCGCTGACCCGAAACTGGAGCGTCTGGGACTCCCCTGTTTCTTCGTGAATGACGGTCACATTCTGACGATAAGTAGGTGCCCGAAACATCACTCCTTGGCGCTCATCGTGCCCGGGCTGGATCGTCTGGGCCAACCGAAACGTGATCGGCGCACCGATGCTGTAGCGATCGCTATGACAATACTGAGGCGCCCAACCGCAATAGCTGTCTCCCGGAGGCGTTTCGTTCTTGAACACATTGCGCATCGGTTGGGAGGGGTCAGGCTTGAACGAGGCAAAGATCGACACCTGTGCGGCCGCAGCAATGCCTGGAAGCAGGCCAAAGGCGACAACCAGAATCAGGCTTTTTAACCACATAATTTTATCCATAGGTAAAAGGCTTGAACTGATGTTCATGGTCTGAGCGCATCAAAAATAATTTGCACACTGCCAAAATATTGCCCCGGCAAATAACCGTTCTGGGGCTGCGGCTCGGCGGCAATCACCAACGGCACCCGCTTGCCAACCTTGGCCTCATCCTCCGGTACCACCAGGGTGTCGACCAGGTCCAGGCGGTGCCCGTTGAAGGTGACTTCCAGGGCTATCAAGTCAGTGCCATTGGACAGCACCGGCGCAAAGCCCAGGCGTGCATTGATACCGCCCAACACATTCTTCACATCGAAGGGTTCACGCAACGGGCTGAGACGGCCGGTCACCAGGTTGTAATCCATGACCTGCTCGCGCTCCAGGAACCCCGGGTTGAGCGGCAGCACGAAAAAGTCGCTGGTGGGCACCTTGACCGAGACATGGAACACCGCTTCTTCGCGGGCGGCGATGGCTTGGAAACTCAGCAGCACCAGCACACAGAACAGCGCTGCCGCCAACAGCCGCGACTGCGACCTGGCGCGGTTCATCCTTGCACCACATGGTTTTTCTGCGCCTCGCCTTCTACGATTTTGAAACGGTATTCGCGACCCGCTTCCTTGTCGAAGGAGAAAGTGCGCCCCGGCAACACATGGTTCTTGGTGGTGGGGTAGCAGTCAGCGGCTTTACCGACCACGCAGCTCTTAAACTCGTCGACCTCAATTACACTATTGCCGTTGTTGCGCACCGCGTACCGGGCGCCACCGTTTTCAATCCGGGTGTCGAAACGAGTGTCCTTGGGCCGCACGAAAAATACCGTGCCGTAGCCGGCCAATACGCTCACGCCAGCCTGCAGGGTTTTCTGGTACGCCTCACGCTCCTCCTCGGTCACTGCGAACGCGTCCTCCTTCTCCGGCATCACCGGGATGTAGCGCACGCGGAAATAGCGTTCGCTGCCGCGTTCGCCCAGATACACCAGGCGTGTACCCTGCATGGCGTTGGCCGGCACGATCAAACGGGCGGGGCTGGCCACCAACCCGTCGCGGGCGCGGCTGTCGGCCTGGAGTTGGAGCGGCACTTCCTTGGCCCCGCCTTGTGCGTCGTAGACGATTTCAAGTATCTCCACCTTCACAAAGGCCGTGCTGGTACCGCCGTTGAAAATGCGTTTGAGATAGGTACTTTTGTCGCCGTCCAGGTAGTCATACACCACCCCGACATTGATGCTCGGCCCGGCCTGAACCCCTTGGGCCAACAGGCAAAAACTAATGACTGCCAATACTCGTTTCATTGCGGTGAACCTCGTTGAATAACAGGCGCAGGGGCTCGCGCCGCCTGCTAATTTCAGCGCCATCAGCCGGCGGCTCGCGGGACCACCTGGGCATCCGCCAGGGTGTCTTGGGTACAGCGCAGATCGCCGATCATCAGCACATCGTTCTCGCTGCGAGCCTTGCTCGGGTCGAGGCGGAACTGGCACAGCAACTCGTTGCCACGACGCACTTCCAAGGTCGGTGAGCCGGCGTTCATTTCCATCGAGAAGAAGCCATCGACCTCGCTGACTCCACGGCTGGCGTGGTTGATGACGTGATGGCCCTTGAGCGGCCGGCCTTGCGGGTCGATCAGACGGCCGAGCACGGTCACGGTTTTCATCACGCTGATCTTGCGATACCCCACGCCGCCCTTGTTCATGTGGTAAGCAGTGCGCGCCGGTTGGATGGTGGCCGCTGGTGGGTAATTGCCTTCAAAGTCGAAGGCGACCGAACTGCTCTTATAGGCAGTGATGGGCACGAAGTTGCGCCCGGGGCGCAGCACCATGCTGGAGCCGGTCACGTCATCGGCACGCAGGGCGATGTCCTCCACGTCGGTTTCCACATCGATGATCATCCCCGAGCCGCTGCCATGGTACTGGCTGGTCAGCACCATCTTCTGCGCGCCCACCGCGAGGGTGTTGTTGAGGTTGAGGCCACCGGTCAAATCGCCGTTATAGGACGAGCGTTGGGCAAAAGCATCGCCCGCCAGCGTGTCGGTGGCGAAGCTGGTCATGCCCGACAGGCCCACGCCGTAGACGTCAGTCAAGGCGGTGACCGAGACGTTTTGCAGGGCGTGGTCCTTGAGTTCCTTGCGGTAGGTCAGCGAGGCGTTGTTATCGCGCTGGCCTTCACGGGCGGTGCGCGAGCCGAGGCTGCCGGACCAGCTTTCCCCAGGGCCACCAAGGGCCAGGTTGAGGGTCAGGTCGACGCCACGGTTGCGTTTGTCGCTGAGAGTGCCAGTGGGGGGCCGGTCGAACACCGACAGGCGCCAGTTGGCATCGCTGCCAAACAGCGTGTCGTGCCGCGTCCAGCCCAGGTCCAGGCCCACCCCTTCGACATTGCCCTGACTGTGGGAGACGCGAGCATTCAGTGAGTTCTGGCCCGGCAAACGGTGGTTGATCGACAGCGACGACGTGCTGGTTTGGCCAACAAAGGTGTTGCGCTGACGTAAGCGCGTGCCGTCGGGCAGGGTTTCGTAGGTGTTGCGGGTGTCGAGCCAACTGCGGTTGTGGCTGGCGATCACACTGCCCGTGCCGTAGCTGTAAAGCCCCTGCACGTCCATGCCGGTGCCATAGTCACGGGTCTGGTAAACGTTGGCATAGAGGCTGACGCCCTGGGCCAGGCTCCAGTCGATGGAACTGCCCAACTGCAAACGGTCCTGCACTTGGCGGCCCGACAAACCGAGGACCACACGCGGGTGCACCAGGTAGTTGACCGAGGCGCCGGCGGTCATGTCGCCCTTGTCACGCTGTTCCCAGTTGTTGAGCAGCGTGCTCTCACGCCCGGCAAACAGGTTATAGCGCCAGCGCTCGTCATGGTTGCGCCAGTTGTTGGGCTTGTACACCAACTCTTGGGTGGTGGAGGTGACCTGGCCATCTTCGATCAGGCGCACTTCCACTTCATAGATGCCACCTGGCAAGGGCCGGGTGTCGAGGGTCTGCAAACCTGCCGGCACTGCCTGGGTGTTGATCAACAGGCCATTGCGGTAGATTTCCACCGACCCCAGGCGGTTGGCGGTGACGTAGATCGGGTAGATGCTCGGCTTGGGGTTATTCATCGCCAGGCTGTCGGAACTGCCGACCATCACCCCGACGGCCACATCCGGCGCCGCGCCGAACGAACGCGGCTGGCGGTTCAGGCCTTCGGAGTTGGGGGTGAAGTAGCCCAGGCGCAAAAACTGGCCCTCGAACTCGCGCTGGGCGTAAGCCGAATAGAGGGCGTGGTAAAGCTGGGTGTCCGGCCCGCCGAGGCGTGCCAGTTGAAAATTCAGGGTTTGGCTCCAGTTGCCCAGGCTGCTGCTGGCCTCGACGCCGAAACGCCCGCCCAGGTCCTGGTTTTGCCCGCCATTGAGGTTCAGTTGGTTGTTGATGATCAGCCCGGTGCTGCCGCCGTCGGGCTGGGTGTAAAACTGCTGGGGGCAGCATCACGCTCAGCATTTTCGGTGAGGATGGAGACCAGGGAGTTTTCCAGGTTGTAGTGCACCGCCAATAACTGCTCGGGACACGCCTGGGTGCATTGCCCCAAGGGCACACCGGGCTTGAGGTAGTTCTCCCAGGTGTCACGTTCGCTGCCCGTAATCGGGCTGTCGCTGTGGTCGGTGAACTCGAGCAGGGTGATCCGGTCATCCCGGGTCAAAACAATCATCGCTTCGCCCAGGAACTGTTGATCCCGCTCAACCCGTACCGCCAACGGCACATCGAAAAAGTGCTCTTCGAAATCGCTTGGCAAACCTTTGGCCTGAGACAATAAACTGCGCGGGGTGTAGTTATTGTCAGGCGCGGCCATAACGACCGAACAGGTGGTCAGCGCCATGGCTGCCACGAGGGGTCTGAAAGGGAACATTCACTTAATACTCTGCTGGCAAACTGCGGACCGGTTGAAAGCCGACCGCAGGCAGCGGCCGGCTGGCGTTTCAATAAGGGCTGGCCTTATGGGTACACCTTCTCAAAACGTGGTGCGCGGTACGTTGTCAAAAATGATTGTCGGCGTAGCGGTGTAAGCACCGGTTTGTGTGTCCGTCGGTTTAACGGCGGTGATGGTCAGACCTTTTTGCACGCCACTGTTGGATTCAGCGTCGGCGGCCACTTCCTTCGGTGTAGCGTCCAGAACTACACCACCCATGGTCAACGTCAGCGCGATTGCGTCGGTGCCGTTGGTCAGCGAGGCCGGGCCGTCTTGCAGGTAGGCGTCGATGGAACCGCCAGTGTTCTTCATGGAGAAGGTTGCTGACAGCGGGCTCAACAGACCGGTAACAGTGTTATAGGTCATGACCTCACTTTTACCGAAGTCCGGGTCCAGCGGCTGGGCATGGAACTGCTTGGTAGGAATGTCGGCACGGATATTAATCGTGGTGCTGGCATCGTTGGCGGCCATCGCAACTGAAGAGCCCAATACTGCAACAGCCAGAGGGAGGGAAACTGCGAATTTCTTGAACATACGTCAATACCTGTTTTTTTCGTTGGTTAAAGCGCCGCCGCTAACTACTGCAACGCCTAAATAGAATCGACCAAATAAAAAAACAGATATGCCAGCCACATCTTTATTGGACGTGGCTTTTGATTTCAATTATCGAGTGAAAAAGATGGCATTTTGCCAAAACTTTTAAAATAACTGTAAGAATAAAGCCACACACACTTAAACAAGAACGATTCATGCGTAAAAACATCTGTAAGAACAGACTTACAAATCGCTCTAAAACAATAACTTTCATTCATCTAATAATTGATTAATTTTTACCGGCTGAATGCTGAGTAATTACTCTAGTTCATAAAGCCTCACGGTGGCGCGCGCTTGCCTTTACAAAATCTTTCTCTGCACGCCGTTGGTCAGTCCTGCTTGCCCAAGAAAAAGATATATCTTAAGTTATGTCTAAACATGTAGAGAGGATCCCAGCATGAGAGAGCATCCCCACCAAAGGCCCGCCGATGGTCGCGACGGTTTCGAAAAACGCCCCGGCCGGGAACGCGGCGAGCGCGGCCCCCGGGTTTTTGCGGCCGGCGATCTGAAGCTGCTGTTACCCGCCCTGATCGCTGAACAGCCCTGCCATGGCTATGACTTGATTCGCCGAATCGAAAGCCTGTTCGACGGTGCTTACACCCCAAGCCCAGGGGTGATTTACCCCACCCTGACCTTTCTGGAAGAAAGCGACCTGATCGCAGGCGACACCGATGGCGGAAAAAAACGCTACACAATCACCGACGCCGGTCGTCTCTTCTTGACCGAGCAAGCGGTTGCCCTGGAGGGGTTGCGCATGCGTATTGACGTCAGCAAACGGTCGCTACGCGGGCACGACCGCCCGCCGCAAATCCACGAGGCGGTGCACAACCTGCGTCACGCCTTGCATTCCCATCACGGGCGCTGGAGCGCGGAGGAAATCAAACGGGTGGCCGACCTGCTCAACACCACCGCCAAGGCCATCGTTGACGGCCCAGCAGTTCAATTTGTACCGGAGCAAAGCGAATGAGCGAATACAACAAGTTGGAAATTCATCGCGTGATGCACGACATCAAGCGTCGCCGCCTGCAAGTCCTGCGGGTGGTCGATATCACCCCGCGCATGCGCCGCATCACCCTGGGCGGCCCGGAGTTGGCGGGGTTCATCAGCCTGGGCAGCGACGACCATATCAAGCTGCTGTTCCCGCAGAACGCCGCCGAACAAGCCGCACTGGAAAGCCCGACATTCACCATCAAGGGCGACGGCCCGCAACCGGCCATGCGCGACTACACGCCACGGCGTTTCGACCTGAGCATCGGTGAGCTGGATATCGACTTCGTGCTGCACGGCGATGGCCCTGCCTCCACCTGGGCCGAGCAGGCGCAAGTCGGTCAGCACCTGTATATCGGCGGGCCACGGGGCTCGATGATCGTGCCGGATATCTTCGACAGCTACCTGCTGATCGGCGATGAAACGGCGATCCCGGCCATCGCACGCCGCCTGGAAGAACTGCCGGCGGGGCGCAAGGTGCTGGCGGTGATTGAAATCGCTGATGCGGCGGAGCAGCAGCCCCTGAAAAGTGCCGCCGATGTGGAAGTGATTTGGGTGCTGCGCGGCCAGGATGACCTGCTCGACACGGTGCGCAACCTGACGCTGCCAAGCGGCACGTTGTACACCTTCGTCGCGACCGAAACCAAGCTGTCTCGCCAAGTGCGCCGGGTGCTGCTGGATACGCACAAGGTCAATGACGAGTTCTTGAAGGCCGTGGGTTACTGGCGGGCCGAAGGCAGCGAAGAAGAATAAATTTTCGCAGGCACATGCCGGCCTTGGGAATGTGAGAGGTGGGCCCCGATGGTGGCGTGACAGCCAATCAGGATGTTGGGGGGTTTTGACCGAGTACATATCCGTTATTTAGGTAACGGCCACTATGGGTTCCGCTCTTACAGCGGCTCACTTTTGGAAGGACCCAAAAGTAAGCAAAAGGTCCACGCCGGTATGACTCACCCACATGGGTTACAAATCAGTTCACGCACATAGGTAACAGTTTTTAACTGGCAGGGTCGATTTCGCGAGGATCTGACCATGCCCTGGAAAGAGCTGAAACCTATGGACCTA